>NZ_JBEPQV010000014.1:0-179718 GCF_040548035.1 Bradyrhizobium sp. LB8.2
GCAATGCGCGCCGACAAGACCGACCAGAGCTTCACTTCAATGATCTATCTGGCCGCGGCCGCGATAAACTCCAGATGAATCCCAACAGACCCTAGGAAGCACTACCTACCATCTACTCCGCCTCGGCGTCTCAAAAGGAACGCGCAGCCGCGTTTCTGCTTGTGAGCAGAGCATGTCATCGTTGTGGTAGCGAAAATGGAAAAGTCAAGCGCAGAACAACTCACTGAACTCCAAGAGCTGAGCAAAGTCGCTAACGACTGGTCGGAGGTCTTGAAAACTAAGGGTGAGTCCGAGACCCGCATTCGCGATCTGAAGGACAAGGGGAGGATGGAATGATGCCTGATAGACCGGTCAGCGGCCGCGAACCGAAGCGCTCGAAAGAAGACATGCAACGGGAGTTGGGCCCGCGTGGTGTGCCGGGCAAGGAAAGCCCGGCGAAGATGACACCTCAGAGAGAGAAGAAGAGAGCGAAGGATGTTGATCCGGGCCATCCTGCTTAAGCTGCCGCCGAATGAACTTGAGGGACACTTTCAACCCGATCAGCCATGTTGCCTCGGTTGGGCGGATTTAGTCTTGGGCCTGGTCGAGCTCTGCCGCGACTTGGCCGTAGTTCAACAGGGCTACCAATGTCGTTCCGCCCACGATGTTGCCGAGCAGCGTCGGCACGAAGAAATCATAGGCGTATTGGCCGAGCGAGGCCTCTTCGCGTTGCACCAGGAATGCGCACTCGACCGATCCGGCAATGATATGCGCGAATTCGCCGAGCGCAACCACATAGGTCATGACCACAATGATGTGCGCGCGAAATCCCTTCGTGGCCGGCAGCAGCCACATCATCAGCGCGATCAGCCAGCCGGCAAAGACGGCGCGAACAAAAGTCTCCGGGAAGGGGCCTTGAACGGTGTGGCGACCAAGTTCAAGGAACGCGTCAGTGACCTTGGGTTCGAAAATGTTGGTATGGGCAAGGCCAAAGCCTATCGCCCAGGTTCCCGCAACGTTTGACGCAAGCACTAAGCCCCACAGCTTCGCGACCTTGACGAGTGTGCAGAGATCCCGGTGGTGCAGCAGTGGCAGGATCGGCGTTAGCGTGTTCTCAGTGAAAAGCTGCTGCCGCCCCAGCACTACGACGAGGAATCCGACAGTGTAGCCGAGCGGAGCGACCAGCTGGCGTGTTGCCTCTTCGGAGATAGTGGCGTGCAACTTGCCTTGGACCACTAGCGACAACCCCATCGAAAGGCCCGCTGCAAGTCCGGACATTAGAACGGCCCACCAATGCCGCTCCAGCTCCTGCTCGCCCTCGGCCCGGATTGTCTCGTGGATCAGCGCAGCGCTCGGCCTGCTCTGGGACGCAATCTCCTCGGTCTGTCTCGGAGAGACGTCGTCGAGCTCCGAAGCTGCATTGAATGAGGCTGGGTCGTTCTGCTTATCCACGTTCGCCGCTCAGAAGTTGGTCTCAGCTCCAAAGCTCCCGACGACAATCCGTTCCTGGCAGCTGGTGGTGCGGAGCAAGCGACTGTGATTGCGCACATCTCTGGAAGCGGAAAAGTAGGTCCACATCGCCAGGAACAACTCGACTCGCGCCCGGTTCAGCTCCGGTAGCTTTAGAGCTCTCTGACATCTTAAAATCGATCGGGCCGAATGCCTCGATCATTTTCGCTGCCTGAATATTCATGGGCTTTCTCCAGCAGCGCCATGATGCGGCTGTCTCGCGATATCGCGGGGCGATCAGCGACTATCGCAGTGCGGCACATGAGCCGGACAGACGTGACAATGTGCAGGAGCAGATCCTCGTCTATAAGCGGCGCTGCGAGCTGATGGGCTACGCCTGCTTCGCTGGACTCGCCTCCGCCATCCTCTTCCGAAGGCCTCGTTACGCTTGCGACGACCAAAGTCCATCCGAGCTGAATGAGGGCGAACTCTGTCGCTGCCACATCGCGCCGGCTTCGGGACGACAGGAACGAAACTTCGCGAGAAAGCTTGGTCGCAAAAGGAGTGAACGACATGAAGCTCTCCCGCTTTGCTCTGGCCTTGGCTGTCCTGATTCCCTGCACCGCGTTCGCCCAAGGTGGAGGCGGCGGTGGCGGCGGTAGCGGTGGTGGCGGATCCGCCGGCGGCGGCACAGGTGGCGCCGCCTCTTCGGGTGCCGCAGGTGCATCTTCAACATCTTCTGGAGCAGGAGCGGCTGGTGGCGCTGCTGCCGGAGCGAGCGGAAGTGCGTCGACCGCGGCAGGGCCTACGGGGAGCCTTGGACTGAATGGAAACACAGCGACCGGCAACATCAACGGCCCGACGACCGGCCAACTTCCCAACCAGCAGACCGGTAGCGGCAATGGGCTCAGCACGGGAGCGGCGCCGGGCACCAATACGGCTGGTACCGCGGCTCCGTCAGGCTCGCCGGGTGCCAACGCGCAGAACACCGCACCTGCGGGCGGCATTGGCAAGCCGACGACCACGAACCAACAGGACAGCGACGCCAAAATCGATCAGGAGAACACAAAGGCCGACAAGACAGTGGGGAAGATTTGCAAAAATTGCTGATGATATTTGCGTCGATGTTGATCGCCTTCGTCGCAGCAGTCGCTGTCGTCCAGCCGGTTCAGGGGAAGGACAAGCCGCAAAACCATCGCCGAGGCGCGCAAGCAATGGAGCAACCAGCCACGGCAAAGCCAACCGGCGACCAGCCGCGCGATCCGGCCGACATCGCGTTAGAAAAGAAGATCAAGAGCATCTGCCGAGGTTGTTAGTCTTGGCCGGTAGCCAAGTGGCGGAGCAGATCCGGCCGCATAGGCGGTTCACTTACCTCGATGCAAGCCTCACTCGGTCAGAGACGTCAACCGATCGATGAGTGCGTCCTGAAAACCGGGATCCACTGCTTCGCTGGCGGGTTCCTGCTGCCGGAGGTGATGCCAGTAGCGCCCGCTGAGGCGCGCGGCGGGATCGTCGCTCACGGCCAGCCAGGTTTGCGTCTTTTGCCCTGTCCCGATATCGACGGGAGCGCCCGCTCCGCCCATCTTCGTGCGCGCCCAGCCTGGATCGACTGCGTTGCTCAGGACCTGAGGCCAGCGGCGCGCCAGCGCGAGCGCGAGAGCGACGACGTGCAGCTTGCTTTCGGCGTAGGCCTTTGCCGAATCCCAGGACCTTTTCGTCCAGTCGATGTCATCCAGCGAGTCTTCGCCGCCGCGGTGCAGTCCGCTGCTGAGATGGATCAGGCGTCTGGGCCTTTCGATCAGCGCGGTCAACATGTAGGGCGCGAGAGTGTTGATGGCCAGCGTGCCGGCATGGCCTTCCGGTGTCGAGCCGCGGCTTGGCTGGGTGTAAACGCCGGCGTTCTGAATGACAGCGTCCATTCGTCCTATCGCGTTGACCTGACCCGCAATGCTTCTCGTCTGGGCGGCGCTCTTGAGATCACCAATCACCACGCCTGCCGATTGCGACGCGAGCTCGCCGATCGCCGCCGCTCGCTCCTCCGATCGGGCGTGCAGGACGACTTGATGTCCTTTATCAAGGAGGCATTGGGCGGCGGCCCGGCCCAAACCGTCGGTGCTACCGGTGATGAAGACGATTGCCATCCTTGGTCCTCTCATTCCGTGGTTCATTGTTTCATCGGACCTTCAACGAAAAGAGCGATGCCACTCACGTGCACACTAAAGACTACAGCTTTGATCCGAACCTTCCTTGTCGGAGCGCATTAACATGCGATAAGCTGGGAATGCTGCCATGTCCAACTTCGTCATGCTGCTGGTCGAGGACGACTCGCTCCAGCGCGAGGTTTTATCTGACCTCCTCAAGGATGAGGGATTTGAAGTTGTTGAATGTGCGACCGCTGAAGCCGCGGAGCTCATCGTCGCCTCCACTGGGAACGAATTGAGAGCCCTTATCACCGATCACAATCTTGCCGGCAGAATGACTGGACTCGAATTGGCAAAGTACGCTCGCGGCGTATGCCCCGGCCTGAACATCGTGCTGATGTCCGGGACTCTGATGGCTCCGCTCCCGTCCGGAACGACTTTTCTTCATAAGCCATTTTCGCCCGCCCACCTGCTCGCGGCGGTCCATAGCTAGTCACGTCTGCACCGATCTACCCGCTCTCGTTCGGACGCGTCTTGAGCAAAAGCTTCCTTCGGATTTCACACCGTCTCGCCGGGTACCCGGCGGAGCTGCTTTCGCGAGTTCCACAATGTCACTGTCCTGTGATGCCCTGGGCAACCGGTCGGATCCGAACATCCGGCTTCTGTTACATCGGATTTGGCAGACATGGGAGGATTCGGGGCACCGCCACGACCGCCCGGCATCCTTTCGCCTTCGTGGCGCAGCGCAATCCGGTGCAGGAGGCTGTCCTGGCGAACTGGGGTATCACCACTGTTGGCTCGCCGGACGACGCGCGCGCCGATGATGGTCTGATCGGATTCCTTGCGAACAATCGGCAGCGTCCTGACCCCCGGGAATAGATGGCTCGGCAGGCACTATCGCGATCTTGCTATTTCTGCGTACTCCACGGATAGGATCCCGCCCCCCGGGGGGGCGTGCTGCGGATCCAGATGGCGCCGGCGAAGACGAGGAATTACGTTAGGCCAGCATCCGGTCTCAGGTCATCCCTGGGGCCTTTTCGGCTAAACGGGCGTTTCTAAGAAGAACTTCGCGCTCGCTACCGGCTGGCAAGCGACAAGCCTGATCTTTGAGGTTTGTGGGCAGTTCGGCCAATCGTCCCTCAAGCGAGCTGGTAGCTGTCGCCGCTGGTCCCTCAGCTGACAGGCTCGTTGATGGCAAGCCATGCGAACGTAAGATGCCAGATCTCGACCAAAGCGGCCATGTCACAAGTTTAGATGCGGCCCAATTCGGCTTTGGCATCAATATGGTGCCGCGACAGCGAGCGCATGTCACGTCCGATCCTTCGTGCTCCTGCCCGTGCCGATGCTCAGCACATCGCCGAGGTCGCGCATGTCCAGCATCGCTAGTAATTAACCGCAGCGGGATGCCATGTTGCGAAGCTCGGACATGACGGCCCCTTCGCTACGGCTGAGTGCCGCGATCTCGTCCGGCCGGCTACCGGCCCCCGCATTGCCTTTCGCATTTCGTGCTCATCTCGGTTCCATTCAATAAAGGATAGCGAGACTGCGAAGGTCGGGTCTGCATAACAGGCCGACGGCAAGTATCGGCTATGGCGTTGTGCATATGGACGAACCGTGCGCGGGCATCAAAACTCAAGAATCGATGGCGAAGAGATTTAGCTGGTTCGCCAGAAACGATTCAGCTGGAGGTGCTTGTATGTCTTTTGACCCGATGGCCGCTGCCATTGACTGGCTCGATGCCTACCGCGCGGGCGATATCAAAGCGAACGTGGGAATGTACGCTGAAGATGCCCTCATTTACTGCGGCTGCGGCGCGAGGAAAACCATCACCGGCTCAGAAGCCCGATGCCCGTATTGGGTTGATCGCTTGAACGAACATCCGGCATCCCGGCTCGACAATATCCAGCTTTGACGAGGGAGCGCTCATTTCATACGTCGTGCGCGAAGGCTCGGTCAGCGCGGTTCTGAGGTTCAATCCGGCCGGCCAAATCTCCTTGCACACCTTCGGCCCAAACTAGGCCGCTCCTAATGCCGCGGGCTTGTTTGAGGTGCTGTTTCCGAGGCCGGGGCGCCGGTGCTCTGTCTGCGAACACCGCCCGTCCCATCGAGCTTGCTCGGGCCGAGCCAATCGAAAGAGAGCAGGCAAGCTTCGATGACAACAAAGGCGGCTAAACCGCCGAGCCAACCGAAGAAGACGATAGAAAAGGTAGCGAGCAAGAGCGATGTCGGCGAGCACCTTGCCATTGCGCTCGTCTCGGGTCTGGTCTGCTTTCAAGTAAGGCATTCGAGTCCTGCAGGAGGCTCGAAGCCTAGCTTCAAGAGGGCCAGACGTCCACTCCCTCAGGAGCGCGGGCTCTGTGATGGCATAGCTCTTTGGCGTGCTGCTCTGACGGCCAACTGATCGTGGCCCGGAACGGCTAGACCGCCCCCAGGTGCTCAGTCCGAACCACCGGCATCTGCTTGCCCGCGTCGTACTGATCGCTTGCAATCTGCTCGATTGTGGCCCGATGCTTCTTGAAGATGCCGACTATGTCGTTTGGATTGATCCCGTCCGCGGCCGCACGATCGCGCAAGGCAGCCCATTCGACTCTACAGATGATACGGTCATCACCAGCGAACATCGCGAATAGAAGAGCTTCAGGCTTCGACTGCGCGAACTCGCCGGATGGATCGCTGACAAGGGACATCTCTGAGCTCCGTCTCAGGTGCGGGAAGGGCTGCTCCGGGCGAGCTCGTTTAAAGGGCTCTCGAAGAGCTGACCTATCAAATGATGTCGATCTATCAAATGATAATGTCTCGCCGTCAGTTCTTAATGTACTTTCGGTCCAGCATCGCAGGGCCAGAAGGGAGCGCGCCATGCAGAAACGGTGGCGGTTCAAACAAACCGAAACACTCGAAGAACGACTAGCGAAGGAAGCTGACAGGCTGAAGCATCAGGCACAGACCATGCCGCCTGGCCTGCAGCGAGATCATCTCATTCGGAAAGCGCGGCAAGCCGAAACCGCATCGCATATGAGTGATTGGCTGCGGTCTCCGGGTCTGCAGGCGCCAAAATAGAAAAGTCACCGCTCCTGAGCGAAGACATACGCCGCGAGGACTAGCGCGACGCTGAGAATGGCGATGCCGACGAAGAATCGGACCATCACTTCTCCTTGCGAACACCCTTAAACTTCTTTGCGGACTTCTTGACTGCCATGAACTCGCCACTAGTCTTGTTGCGCTTGGTCGCGGACTTGGTGAGCTTGTTCTTGAGCTGGGTACGCTTCTTCACCGCGCCCTTGCGTGCATTGTCGCCGGTCGGTTTGTTGACTGCCATCGGATCCTCCGTTTGAGCAACAACCTTCGGATTTGTGGAACGTTCCTGACTCGGAACCAATTTACAATCTACTGGTTATCTCTGCAACACAGGAGGACACCATGGGCTTTGGAAGAGGCGCACTGCTTTGGATGCTGGGCATCCCGCTGCCGATTATTCTTATCCTCGCACTGTTCTGGCATCACTAAGGGCGGATGTACCCCTGATGCTAACAGAGGCCCTCGGTTCGCCGGGGGCCTTTTAGTTTGACGGGGTGTCGAGCCCACGACGACATGCAAATCAACCTTTGAAGCGATGCCGTCGCCGGAACGGTGCCGATCGTCCGTGAGGCAGCGGCCGATATGGAGAGCCTACGGTGTCAGTTCGCGTGCCGATTAGTGCGGCCTATGATGTGAAGCACCCGGCTTGAGACAGCTAAGATCCGCGCCCATTGCTAAGCCCGATGTTGTTGCGCTTCGGAACCACCAAAACGACCGCCCGCTTGGGCACGCTGAAGACACGCTGCTGCGTTTGATTGCGGCAGGCAAAGTCAAAAGGAGTGTCCGTGGTGACCGCTCTGCTTATCAGGACACGGGTGCTACCACTTGGCAGGATTCAGAGAGGACAATGCTTACCAGGTAATTGAAGTTCGATGCATCGCCGTCGGCAACGACACCGCAGCCAAACGCCGAACAGCGTGAAGGCGTGAGGATTGCGTGTCTGCTGTAAGGGGGTGGGTAGGGGTGTCCGCAGCTTCAGAACCAATCGTTTGTTAGCGACCGCTCGCCCCCAGTTTTACGCGCGTCTGCAAATCAAATGTTGAGGGGGGCACCGCGTGGCGCCTAGTCTCGATTGCCGCCGGCCAATCGCCATGCCGAGCCGAGTGACGTCGCGCTTTTGAGCTTCGGGCGCAGCTGCTGAGTTTCGTCGCTAAAAGGCAGTGCCACCAGGACTCCTCCCTTAGTAACCACGCTGTGGGTTCTCGAGTTTAAAAGCCCCGTCTTCTGATCTCGTCCTCGATTTCTTCAAGAAACTTGAGGATTTCGGGACCATCCATGTCCTCAACCGCTGCGCGCTTAACGCGCTCCACGAACGTCAGCTCAGTCTTCGAAAAAGGGCCGTTATCGTTTTCCATCACCGTCTCCCATTCGCTAGGAGGCGGGAGCATTTCGGCTCTCAGTCACCGATAGAGGCCACGGACCGTGCGGTGATTACCGAGCTTTAGCACGGTGCCAACCACGTTGTCTGTACAAACGTCCGCCGAGGGGCGGCGCCTGTAGGAGGGCGGTTGCCTGCTACCATCCGCTCCCTTCAAGGAGGAGCGGTAGTTAGCCCCTCGTATCGAGCGACACGCCAAGCAACGACGCCTTGACCATCGTAGCGCCCGGAGTTCGCTTCAGCACCTTCGCAATTTTCTTAACACCAGCCCTCTGTTTTGCGAGCGTCTTTAAGCTGCGAACATCATCTTTCGTCCATTCGCGACGAACAGTCTTTTTCGTTTTGGCCAAAGCAATTTCCCTGCATTCACTTTCGTGGCCGCTTTCTATCACGCGAGGGGCGTGATGCAAGGCCGCAGCACCGAGTTTCAAAATGATCCAACTCAACACCCTCCCACCTGAAATGACCGAACCGCCGCCGACTCTGCGCGGGTGGCTCGCCTTCCAACCTTCGACCGGCAAAATCTGGCGGAAGGTCGATGGCGAATGGCTTCCGATCGGAGAAGCAAATGCCCTGATTGAATCAAGGAATTCCAAATGACTGCTCTCTCTTCATACTCCACCGGCACCGTTTCCGTTAGCGCGGACGGAACGATCGTTACCGCATCAAGCGCGCTTTGGTTGACCAACGTTAAGCCAGGGGATCTTTTCCAGAGCGGCCATTTTTGCGTTCCGATCACGGACATCACCTATGAGATGCATCTGACCATTACGCCCTGGCCGGGCTCGACGGTGATCGGTGCGGCATGTGCCATCTGGAAAGTGTCGCAACAGCGCATCGTCGGCGTGACCTACGCGGAGTCCGTCGCCAAACTTGTTTCAGCGCTCACTTCGCGGAGGAATTGCGACGACTTCTGCAACCCTTGTCTTTGGCCCAGATATAGGAGCGGAAGGCTATTCGGCCGCAACCATTTTTACTCAAGATGCGAGGTCGATTGCCATTCCGCAGAGGCGCATTTTGATCTCGTCTACTACTACGGTGTATCTTGTGGCGACAGCAGCATTTGGAGCATCAACGGCTAACGCATTCGGGAAGATAGAGGCCCGCCGTGCCCGCTAGATGTCAATCGCCGTCCGCGATCCATCTTGCGATCCTGTCTCTGAAGTGGTCGATGAGGACCACAGACCCGCGCCGAGACAGGTGGTATTTGTCGCTGTAGTACAATCCATCGTCATCGACGTTCTTGCACTCTCGCGCATCGCAAAAGGCGTCGAACGGGTCCAGGACAGGGATGCCACGATGATCCGAAAACGTGACGAGTGGGTATTGGCGCAAATTTAGGTAGACGGTTCTCGCCGTCGTGTCCGAGCATTGGGCCTGCGCGAATGGTCGTCCTAAGCACCAGGCCAAATCTCTGATGTTGTCTCCGGTCGATGGAGGATTGGACACAAGCAGCACTGATCGGAGCTCTAGTTCCTTGGCCAGTTCCGAGACTTGCGTAAAGATGAATCGGCCGAGATCGTCGTAGTCGTGCAGGTGCATCATCGATGCGCGGGGTGGCGGCCGGGCATCAAGATCGAAATAGGCCATCCGTACCCAGTGGAAAGCGAAGATGACCTTCTGGCCAGCGATCCGCCGGTTCACGGTCTCACGGGTTTGGCGGCAATCGCGCCATTGATTTGGGATTTCTTCCTCAAGCCGCGACCATTTGAGGGAGAACGAGGTGCACGTTTCCTCGTCGATGAACTCGAAATGCTGGCGTGGGAACGACGAGACAAGCCCCGCGTAAAGGTGGCGAGAGAAAGAATCTCCCACTACAAAGACGGGACGACCGACATCGCCATGAGAGCAGGTTGCCCCCGCGCAGTCTGCGCCGCCATAGACTGAGCTGGCAGAACTCAAGAGGGGGCCATAGTGCGTTCGCGATGGCCAGCCGGTCTCCGCGGGCTTTGCGACAAGGATCAGGGCGATCGAGGCTGTCGCCAGGCCGACGACAAAGCGGCCAGAGGACGCCTTTCTGAAGCGGAATGGCTTCTCGACGTAAGTATACATCGCGATGGCGGTAATCAGTGAGACCGCGATGAGGGCCGCGCGGTCGGTGGAGGTGAGGGGGTTGCTTCTGTAGTAGCTCCAGAAGACGATCAAGGGCCAATGGACCAGGTAGAGCGAGTAGCTGATCAGTCCAATGAAGACCATGATCCGCGAGCGCAATAGCTTGCCAGAAGATCCGGCAGAGCCGACGATCATCATGGCGGCGCCGAGGCAGGGAACGAGGCCATTGTAGGTCGGAAAGATCGTCTTGCTGTTGAACGCTCCCATGGCGTAGCCCACGGCGATGGTTCCGGCGACGAGAAGGGAAGCGCGCACGCGCTCTGGAATGTCGCGGTCAATCACCCAGTGCAGTGCGGCGCCGATCGCGAGTTCAAAAATTCGAAAGGGCATCAGGTAGAAGATCGTCGCTGCGCCATCCTTGAGGTTTGCAGTCAGAACGGGCGAGGCGATGCCGCTTTGGAACAACACATTCGCGGCAAGGCTCAGTACGAATGCAGCCGCTACGATCAGTTTGGCCCCCAGCGGTTTTGTACGTGCTTTCTCGGTGAGGTGATACGCGAAGGCCAATAGCGCAGGCCAAGCGAGATAGAACTGTTCTTCGACGCTGAGGGACCATGTGTGCAGCAACGGCTTCACGGCGGAGTCCGCGTCGAAATATCCCGACTGGAGCCAGAGATAGATGTTTGACGTGCTGGTGATGGCCGCGATCAGTGACGATGCGAACCGCGCCAGATCCTGGGGCGAAAACAGGGCCGCGGCCGCCACGAAGGACAATGCGCAGGTAAAGACCAGGGCCGGCCCAAGCCGCCGCGCGCGTCGAAGGTAAAAGTTCGAGAACGAGAACCTGCCTGTCGCTTTGATTTCGGAGACGATGAGCCGGGTGATCAGGAAGCCACTGATCACGAAGAAGATGTCGACGCCGACAAAGCCGCCCTGCAGCGCCCTTGGGAATGTGTGGAAGATCACCACCGATGAAACTGCAACCGCGCGCAATCCATCGATCTCGGGGCGGTATCTCATCATGCCCGCACGGCTCGATGGGCGGCTGAGTTCCTCTTTCATTTTGATGGCGCGCGCTTCCAAAGGGCCCCGATTTACCATTGGCCATCCGTTCGGAGTCAACCCGAGGTCGCCGGGTTCCCATTGTTGCCCACGTCTTTCCCTACGCAGGCTGCATCACACGCTCGACCTGCATGGCATTTCGCGTGCCGCGTTCGGCCTCGCCCCTCGCCGAAGCGGTGACGAGCGAGGCCGTCTCTGAGCGGAAATACCGCCACGTGCTGGAGCATCCCAGCGACAAAAGCGGCCCGACCGTCGGCATCGGCTATGATTTCGGGACGCAGACCAAGCTTCATCCGGTCCGACTGGAAGGTTGTCGCTGCTGTGAATAACGCCAATCGCGACGGGTGTTGTGAGGTGAGGGGTGTGCTGTTGATTCTGGCTGATGCTTCCATGTACATTCTGGCATGCCCTCAAGAACCGATACTTATACCTCGTTTGCAAAGGCGCTATCAGCGACATTTGACGTCGTCAAAAAGGTCTGGCCTTACATCGGGAGTGCAGTGTTGGCAGCCTTTGTGGCTTCATGGGCCTATATCACGCAGTGGGGATACATACCTGTTGCTTTGATCGCGCTGGCCGTTTTTGTGCTGGTCTTATTGGGACTAAGGCTGCTTAGAGGCATGCCACCAAAGGAAGATCGGATGGTGGGCGATGACTCGGCAAAGCCGACTGGAGATACCTATGTCACATCCCACAACCAGTCTGGCGGCATCACGGCGCAAAAACGTCCACGTCAATACCCATATGCAGCGGGTAATGAGCGATAATCTAAAATCGGGTCTGCTCAAAGCCATTCCCCGGAATAAGCTACTCGTCGTTTGGTCGAGCACTGGCAACCAAGAGTCGCACGTGCTCGCGACCGAGATATTTGCCTTTCTGAGGAGCAACGGATTCCAAGTCTTTGGCAATTCCGCTCATCAGCAGATGTTCGTCACGCCGCTGTATCGGATACGCCTTCGCGAGGAGGGCGAAAACTTCAATGTCGAAGTTGGGCTGGCAGATGGCCGCTGAACGGCAGAACATCGTCGCATCATTGACTTTTACCCGTCACGCTTTTTACCACATTCTCGGCGCACGCTGCGTGCAGGACCTCGCTTAGGAAGATTGTCGGCTTGAACGTGATCTTCAGTCGTTTTGTCGTGTCTTCATGCAGATAGCGCCAGTCGATAAACGCTGTGTCGACCTCATCGAGAACCTCTCGTAATCCCTCCATCGTCTTGATCCCGTCTGCCCACTGGCTACTGGTGCACAGCCTGCGGAGATGATGACCAATCTCATCCTTTGCCCCGCCAGGCAGTTTCTTGAAAAGCCTTTTTATTTCGTGTCCGTGAAGCTTCTTGCCATGTTGGATGGATAGAGTTTTGATAAAGAGCTCTATCGCGAAAGCGATGTTGACCACAAACGGGCTCATCGCAGCGCCGTTTGGCGGGGCCTTCAGCAGATGCGTTTCAAAGATGTCAGCGGAGATGCTGGCGAACAAATTCGCTTGGTTGAACATCGACCTTTCTAAGGTCACAGTTTGCTTGAGGCCTCTTTCGGCGAGCAGCTTATCGACGATCTCGATGTCCCTAACGTCGTCGCCAGTAAATTCAAACTCGCCGATTGAAACGCCATTGTGGTGCAGGCGCTTGTTCATGATCTAATACTCCAAGCCAGGGCGCCGCCCATCAGCGCGGGATTTCTGTCATGTTGCGCCATATCGGCCGGCCTGTCGCCCTAGTGAAGCGCGCAGCAATCTCCTCCAGGTTATCATCGTCTTCGGCCAAGATGAGAACGCCCTCAATTCCGTCCTCAATCATGCCAGTCACCGCCGTAGGTGCGTGGCCGAAGGGGCCAATGGTGACCTCGTGCCCGCGCTCCATTAGCGTCGCGGTATACCACCCAGCAACATCTGCGGCAGATAAGATCGCGATCTTCATTTTTGGATGCCTTGGCTGGCGACGAATACGGGATGCGCGCTAGGTCCGGCGAGCGGCCAAAACAACCAAGGCCCGCGCGGCAGCGATTAACTCGACGGATCATTTCTTTGCGAATTCTTCAAACCCTTGCGGTGGCACACAAGCGTCGACAAGGAGCCGACCATATTCCGTTAGCCGCATTTCGCTGTATCGGGTAACGCCGCTTTGTACGCTACCAACCGTTATCGGAACCTGCTGCTCGATCGGCCATTCTACCAAGCCTAGCGCGGACAGGTGGGTAAAGTACAAACTGGTTTGCGAGGGTTGATAAAGCTCGTCGGCTGGTAGCTGGCTCGATTGCACAACAAGATTGTGAAACCGATTGGCCACTCGATCTAGGTCGAGGGTATCCACAATCTTGAATGCTCCCTTACGCAAACGATAAAGCATCCAAGCTTCGTCGCGGCTGAGCTGCGCTATCAACCTCGGAAATGATGGATGTATGTTTTCGTGGCCATCACGGTCGACAGATTTGGTTAAAATCTCCTCGAACATCCTCCACAATGGGCCGTCGTCACCGAGATATCGCATTGCCTCCAAGGTCGGCCCTACAATCTCTGCTGGAGGTTCGATTCTGCGCTCGGGGGGGACTCTACCAGATATGCGTTGGAGTGATCTTTCCAGACGGTCTTGGATCGCAGCGCCGACCTGTAATGGGGCTAGCAAGAGTCTGGCGACCTTGACCGTGTCCTCGCCCAGCTTCCCAACCTGCTTCGCCGGTCCGGAAAGCGCGTCGTCATAGATTTTGTTAAGAAGCTCTTTCGGGATCAGATCACCCAAATTTATATCCATCAACCGAACCCCAAACCACTGCAGTGCCCACGCGGTCGCGGCGAAAACGGCCGGGACTTCAAAAAAATGCTTATCCAGGCCCCCGCGACCATAAGGCGAGCGAGCCGGGGACGGCAACTAGCCTTTTTGCTTGGCCCCAATCAAGCGCGGGATTTCGGTCAGATTGCGCCATATAGGGTGGCCTGTCGTGCTGCTCGGAACGGCCGACGCTGGCCTGAGGCTACGGCAGTACGGCCGTCCGTAAAGCAGTGGTGGATTGCCACCAATGAACTTTTGACCCGCCCAACTCAGGAGCCGCCTTCCGCAGCGCAATTCAGCGCTTTGTGGAGGCGAGCATGTCGCGTGTCCGAGCATATTGATCACATGAGGAGCGTAGTGCGGCCAGACGGAAGTGGATGAACGTCCCGCCCGGTATGACACGTGAGCTTGCTGACGAATTCATGCGAAGACTAAAAGCAGGGGAGACGCTGCGAAAAATCACGTCGGGCGATAAGAGATGCGGCCCGGCTCTGCTCACACCGCAACGTTTCAAGAAGCATTGCGAATTGCACCCTGAGTGGGCCGCGGAAGCGAAGCGCTTGGTCGACGCGAACTTCAAGGCTGCCGATGCCTCAAAGGGATGGAAAGGGGGCAGAACGCATTGTAAGAGCGGCCATCCCTACGCGATCTACGGCATTCTACGGAAGAATCATTGCGGGCGCGCTTACCGGTATTGCACCGCGTGTGTGAGTGTACGCGGTTGTGATGCGCATTATGTGAAGTGGTTCACAAGCGGCAGGTCTCACCGAGCGTAGCGTGCGCGCTTCCACTGGAGGGAAGCGCAATGAAGTGGAACTCGACAACCTATCGAATGCTCGCGCTGACCGCCGTTGTTTTGATGGCGGCTGGTACTACTATGGCCATCGGTACTCCTCGTGGAGTATATGAACCAATGTTGGGATCCGATTGGCAATGCAGCCGGACCATGCTGCTCGTGACCACCTGTGGTCACTCTAGATCGGAATAAATGTTGGGCCGCTTGCAGACGGACTCCAGGCAAAGCTCATAGATTTATAAACGGGCGCGGGCTCTCGTTCACGTATGTCGGCCTAACGAACAGTTAACGAAGAACCAATAGCATGTTCCGTCGTTGACCTGCAGAACGCCACCCGCAACATGAGTGGGTTTAGGACCTGGGCCGATACCATGAAGGACCTCAGGGAAAGATTGGAGAAGCTCCGCGCCGACGCCGTGGATTTGAGCCTTATGAGCAGGCGAGCGAGCGACCCGCAAAAGCGCGCACTTTTCGAACGCTTGGCAGATGAGCTCGCCATAGAGGCTCTCGAACTCGAGCAGGTGGTGAAGCTGCAAAGCTGGCGCTCCGGTCACAGCGACATGGATAAAGTCGTGCCCCTCCACGTGCGTCCAGATCGTCGCTGACCCAATCCCGCTTCCCTTTTTGGGCCACCGCCTCAACTCGCGGTCTCTCGTTCACAGCTGGCGGTCTTCTTGCGACAAAGCCTCGCGGCTGTCCGGATCTCGGTCTACAGGCCAAACTCCGTCGGCTGCCGGGCCGGCCGGGGCGCTGCTTCGTCCCATTAGGTGGCTTGGCCCAGGGCGACTTCACGCTTGCCCAGAAAATTGCTCTCGAAATCGAGGAGAGCCTCGCGTTGAGCGTCGCCAACAGCTTCCCGGGGGCGATCGGCTGGCGCCTACTCTGTCGTCGTCCCTTAGAGGGTAGGGGCTCGCGCGTACGCCTTTTCCCGAGTTAGATTTCGCGGCGCGTCGATTAGGAAATCGTCCAACTTCCGGCCACCTCGAAGCTGCGGCCGCAGCCACCGAGGCAGTCTGCCGCGGCCGGACCATGTCTCCGCCGGGTTCTTTGGGTTGCTATATTTGGGGCGAACGGGCGGGTATGGACGGCGCTTACGATCGAACCGTACAGCTTTCTCGACCAGTCCAATTTTGTGGAGCCGCTCCTCCAACCGTGCTTTTTGCACCAAAATTTTCTGACTGAGGGTGGCGGCGAGCTGTTGGTGAAGTATCCAAAGCTCGTCAAGGGAAAGCGAATTGAAATGCTCGGTGTTCATCGCTCGATCCAATTCTTGGGAGAAGGCCCAGGCAGACAAGTCGGGAATGAAGGAGCAGACAAGCCATGAGTTAAATAGTCGTCGTGCAATCCACATTTAAATGAGGAGGTAGAACGGGAGAAAGGCGCGATGGCGGTAATATCGTGACGGAGCATTTAATTTGGTGCGAGGCGAATCCTCACTCAGGCCCGCACACCGGCATCGTATCATCCACAACCTACCGCTCGACCAGTTGCGCTTTCACATTGCCATTGCGAAGGTGAGCGCAAACACCGCAGCGACAGTGATTAACCGGGCGGCCGCGTCGCGGATCGCGAGCGGGATCGACGCCCCACGAAACGCATGTGGCTCGATTTAATTGAATGCGCTGCCGCGTGTTGCAATCGAAGAGTGTTGGATGGCTGTTAACTCGGATGGCCAGGAGCACAATTAATCCATCACGTTGCCAGATTTAAGCCGCATGGGGCCCATGTCGCCGCGAAGGCTCGTGCCGAGTAGGGGCGCAACACCCGGAATTTTCGATGTCGCGTCATTTGCAATTTTACTTGGCCGGTTTGGTCCTTGTCGGAGGCCTTTCGTCGACACCAGCGTGCTCCGACCCTTTTACCGACTTGTTCAATATTGCTCCGCGCGAGCTGGCTACAACCTCATCGTTGCAGCCGGAACGCTTGCCGCGGGCCGGCAGCTCACCTGGCCACGCCAACACTGGGTCTATCGGCGGGACGGCCACCGCAAATGCTGGTTCCTAGCCGAAGACACCGCGACGGTGCGAAAGCCAGCTCACGGTAGTGTGGCCGCCCGCGCCGCTAGTCCCGTCGAGAACCAGGCCGCGCAGCAAAGGTCGAGCCCGATGATCGATGCGCGCGTGGAGTTGCTACCCTCTTCGCCCGTGGATCGGGCTCCGCCGACGCCGCCAGCACGCGAACTCAAGGTGGTTGATGCCGCTCCTTTTTCCGAGGCGAGCAAGCCGGCCCTGATGCCGGCGCGACCCGTCGCGGATTTTCCTACCAGCCAGCTCACGCCCGAGCACTCCGTGCCGCCCCAAGTTGACGTGGAGAAGCTTCCCGCGGCCGTGCGAGCCGACTCACCTGCAGCTATCCCGATGGCCGCGCACAATGAAGAGGTGCGCGACGAGCCGCGCAGCTGGACGGTCTGATGACGCTGGGGGCTTTTCGATTTTAAGCTCGAACCGCACGGTTCGGCAGACGTGAAATTGCGCCACCGATGCGCGTACACAGGGCGGGTTAGTTGACGCGGCCCCGAGATCGATGAGTTCACGCCGGTATAGCCGAATTGCCACACGCACAAAGGTTCCGCGCGCCTGCACTCGCTGGTCAATTGAATCGACTTGACTCGTTGGTGAGAGACGAAGCGACCCGGAGGCTCTCCCGGGCGGGCTAGAACCCGGGTCGCCCCCACATAGCTTTTGGCTTATTGCGTCTCATGGACGCGCATGCACGACGGGCCCGCGGTCGGCGGCAGCGCGGTCCCGTGCTACGGATTCAGGTGCGGACCTCCTAAGCAAGGGGCCGACTATCTCCGGCGACCGCGAGAGAGGCCCCGGCTTTACGGGGCTGGAGATTGCCGGCCGGGGCCGCTCCGAGCGCTAGCAAACCTCCAAGTTTTCCTCTGCGCGTTCGTTCCTCTAACGAGCGCTACAGATCGCAAATTGCGGCGGCCTGCCACTGCTGAAATTCAGTCTGACCTCAGAACTCCGGTTGCCGCATCCACCGCAAACGAACCGCGGCTCTATATCAGAGAAGCGAACGTCGTCCGGCCAGCGATCGGCGCTAAGAGCAACATGGTGACCGCAATGGCAGTAGATCAGGACGCCGCGTAGCCCATCTCGCGCATCTCACCAAATGTGATCTTGAGCGGTCGGCCGTCAGCGTGCGTAGGCGTGTGGCGTCGGACAGGACGGGACATGCCGCCATTAAAGCGCCATCGTAAGTACATCGCAAATTATCGATTCCTAGTAGCTGTCGACCCGCGAACCTCGGCCCGTCCTGGTGGTGCGCAACGTATTCCAATCGTAACTTTAAATTAGGAGCTGAGGTTCAGGCTGTCACTGTTCGGACCTCGCACACCCGAGCGATCCTTTGGTACGCTTGGACCCCAGCTCCGACCTCAGCCCGGATCTGGGGGCTTTGCGTTAGCCGCGGAAAGAGCCACTTCACGAAAGTAGATGAAGCCATGGGCCCGACTCGGAACGAGGAAATGAGCGAGAACGCACGGGAGGAGTTAAGAGCGCAGGCCGAACAGCTTGAAGCGGGTGCTCGTCGACTTCCACAGCAGCTGGGCCGTGACCAGCTACTCAAAGACATTGTCGAATTCCGCACCAAATTGAGCACATCGCACCAGGAATAGACGGCGCTCGACGGGGATCAGCGGTCCTCCCGATCGTCGCGGCCTTTCTGATCTACAACGCTTGGGGCGCCCGCTAGTCGGCGGAGAGAACGGCCCCAGCGCTTGTGTGGCTGCGGGCTAGGGTTATCGCCGGGCCGCCCCGCCAGCTGGCTCTTTTTCGATTTGGATTCAATGACCGGCGACGATGGCGGGTCAATCGGCTCGTCCGAAGGCCGATCAACTTCGCTCCGATTTCTTCTGCTGCCTAACATTCCAATAAAGCCGGCCGCCACCAGCAGGGCCCCTGCAATCATAAGCCAGTGCGGTAACTGCGGAAAGGGCATCGGCTGCAGGTCCGGGAGCTTTGATTGACACCTTTCAAGCAGTCGCGGTTTAAGTTCGTTCCTAGCCAACGGCAATGCCACAATGATGACGCTGCGGATGATCGGCCTCGATGATTACACGGTCCACGAGGATCGGCAGCTAATCGGGCGCATCCGCTACGCGAGCGAACGCTCCCTTGGACTTTAGCTGTGGACATGCATCGTGACGCTTCCCGGTCTGCCGTTCGGGGAAGCTGGCTCGCTCGATGAAGCCAAGCGCGGCTTCAAGGTCGCCTGGGAGAACTTCAAGGCGAAGCATCGGCCAGAAGAGCTGGCGAACGGAAATGAACCGCGCGAGCAGGCCAGTGCGGTAGCCGCACGAAGTCCTTATTCGCCCGGTACGCCCAAGAACTGTAGCGCGTTATCGACCTGTTCAAGCTGGCGTTCGATATCGCTTCGCTGATCGGCGTCTTCGGTAGCTCCAAGTTGCTCGGCGAGCTTTTCCTTTCAAGCGAGCAACACTCTCCGCCCTCCGCTCCTGAGATTGCCACATCCGCCGCTGAGATGAAAAAGGCCGCAGGATCAGCTCATCTCCTGCGGCCTTTATTTTCCCGGGAAAATTGAGTGCTTACGGAATGGACACTTCCAGCCCCGGCTGTTGGCGATCATTCCAGAACCTGGTTTGCGGGTTGAGTCCCAAAACATCTGTTCCGAAGCGGAACATGGAAGGCTGTTGCGCCTGCGCAACGTCTTGCCGTGATGCGGAAGAGGGCGGGTGCATAACCTGAAGTTCTGCCGTGTTTCATCGAGAAGTCCGACCCAGTATTCTTGCGGGCGGTTGAGACGTTCGAATCGGTGTAGATTCGGGAAATGGTGAAAATGCAAGTGCACCATCAACCATAGCAGCAAGCTCGGCCGACGGGGAGGAAGCATGGTAGCAGCTCTGCAGATAAACTTTGCGCTGTGGGGAATGATTGTTTGTGCCGCCTGCGAGTTTCTGCAACTCGTCGAACTATTTTAGAACAGCAGCCAGCCTCCGACTGCAATCACCGTCTTGGCGATAACCTACAGCCACGCCAGCGTTGCTACTAGCTGCAGTGCTGAAGAAGGCTACCGGCAGAACCGTGAAGTGTGCCTTTGTGGGAGGCGAGTGAGCTGAGTAACATCGTTCTCGGTGTCTTCCCCCCTTCAACCCCGTGGCCACGGGCCTATGGGGGCGGCCGCTTTAATTATCAGGGCGACCACCGTGATCGATTTGCCGCCGCTGCTGAACTTCCAGAACGTGCAGATCGGCCTATGCGCCATGGCTCGGACTCGGTGAAGGTGAACCTCATCAACACCAGGAAACCTGAACAAGAATGCAGGGCCTCTTCTGGGGGCCTTTGCTGGTGGTCTTCATGGCCGAAACTGAGGCTACCGTCATTCGCCCCCAACCGGGCCCCTGGAGACATCGGCATTTTTCTCGAGCATCTCCAAACGAGAGATGTGCCACATAATTTTTGTATTACTTGTGCGTCAGCTTGCCGGCGAAAATCATCCCACGCGCGTCCGCAACGGCGCAATTGGCGCCGCGAAGGTCCATGCGGGTTAGAGCACGGTGTAAGGGGGGAGGGGAATGGCAGTTTTCAGCCACGATCCGTCCTTGCTCACCGCTCGCCCCCAGTTTCACGCGCGTCTGCAATTGAAATGTTGGGGGGTATCGCGTGGCGCCTCGTCTGCCGCCGGCCAATCGCTGGCGACCGCGAGCCGGTCGAGGTCGCGCTCGTACCTCGGGCGCGGCTGATGAAGAACATCAGAACAAAGGTTTCAAAATGACTGATATTCACAACGCTCCCCTAGACGCAACCGAACCGCCGCCGGATGCAATTGAAGGTGTTTGTGTTCAAGTCTGCTCGATAGTAGCAGAGACACTCAAAACAGGGCCGGTGTCGTCCCTAACCAGAATAGCTATCCTCCCAGGCCGACCAGCAAAAGTGAAGTCGCGCACGGCCTCGCCCAATGCGATCGTTGCCATCTTTCGGGCCGCATCAATGCTCTCGAAGTCCTCGCCCGCGCGGTCTACGGTAACGAGTTCCGCTTCATGGTAGTCGAAATGATATCGAACCATGCCGGCTAAATCACTCCGGGGGGAGACGTTCCAAGAACTTTGCTGAGCTTTGATCCTTCGCTTGGGTTCAGCTCATGAAGATATTCAGCGCTGAACTCGGCTACATCCATAAGCTTCTGTGGGCGGAGCGGAGTCACGGTTTGGTTCTGCCATTCAATCAGGCCCTCACGCCTGAGTTCCTGGATCGTCCTGTTCACATGCACGATTGAAAGCCCACATGCGTCGGCAACATCTTGCTGCGTGAGCGGAAGTCGGAAACTGCCGTTGTCCGCCAGCCCAACGAATCCCATGCGGGTGATAAGCTCGCAAAGAAGATGCGCGACTCTACCCAAGGCTTGGCGCGATCCGAGATTCTCAACCCACTCGCGGTAAATAGCAGCATGAATCAGCGTCTCGCGCCAAAAAGCGTGCGTGAGCGCGGGCGATTCCGTCATCGTTTTTCTGAGATATGAATGGGGGATAGAGGCTATCGTCGAACTGCCCACGCTGCAAAGATCACAATCCGCGACCGGCAGATGCAGGGTAGGCAGGTCGGGCATGTCGCCGGCTATGTAGAACGACGAAATCTGGTTTCGAGCGTTCACCACTCTTTGCCGAGAGAGAAGCCCGCTCATCACAACAATGCAGACGCCAGGCTTCTCGCCCTGGCGCAGGACGTATTCACGATCTCCAAGGGATTTCACCCTGTATGGTATGCGTGTGAGCCTAAGTTGATCTTGTTCAGACAGACCGACCACCGCGCGTAGGCGCGCTATTAGCTTCTGATGCGGCATTGGACGCTCCCGTGCGATGCAGGCGGGAGCCCATTTGGTCTCTCAGCCACCGACGCCTACGGACAAAGCCTTGGCCAGTGGTGGCGCGTTAACGCACGCCATATGGCCCTGTTCCAATCAGAAACCGGCGGTTCTTGAACCCGGAAATTGAGCTGGCACCCATGTCTTAGTTCGGTCATTGAAATCTCACTTGTTCCTTCGCATCGGTCTAGCGGGGTACGGCGCGATTACCACGGCCGGCAAGTCGGTAAATGCCGCTTCGACGCGGAGCCTGTCCCAAATCATCGGCCCGTCCATTTTCTCAGGTTTGCTCCTACGCTTAGCGAACTGATGGGGACGCGCGTCGGTTCGATCGTGTCGGGTGGTCCAAGCCGCGGGCGCGTGTCGCGACCAGCCTTTCTTTAGTCGAAATTCGGGCAGTAGCTTTGGTTTTTGAAAAATGGAGATGTGACGTGGCGATGGGGACTGTAAAATGGTTCAACCCGACGAAGGGCTACGGGTTCATTCAACCTGACAACGGCGGCAGGGACGTCTTTGTTCACATCTCTGCAGTTGAGAAGGCTGGTTTCACCTCGCTCGCAGAGGGAGCCAAGGTTAGCTTCGACGTCGTGAACAATCGCGGTAAAGACTCGGCGGACAATCTAAGAATCGGCTGATACACCCAAGCGGGTTGGCGGCGTTTGCCACGTCCGGAAGGTCGGTAGGACGCCTCGACACAACGAGACGCGTGGCTGATGATCAACAGTTGTCCACGCGCGATTTCCGAAACTCAACTGGGCCATCTATGAGTCGGCTCTTACGAGTGTTGACGTCAGCGGCGCTAGCATCTTGATCGAGCAAACCATCGATCGCATCTGCCGCCAACTCGCCGGCCCGATGACTTTGTATCGGATAACCGTCGAGCCAATCCTGTTCTGTCGCTAAGGCGGACCAAGCCCGCGCCATCCGCTTGTAACGGAGTGCCGCCTGCGCATTCGTCGACCCCTCAGCGAGTTGCAGGCAGTTCTCGGCATTTTCGCGAAATTTATCGGACGTTTTGACCATGGGAGACAACGGGCTTCCGGTGAGATCGTTCCGACGGATTACGTCGACCCTGCCGCGGCGATTGCTCGCACCACAACTGAGCTGCTCTCAGGTGTTTTGGACGCGAACTTTTAATGACCCATCTTCATGGTATGCGCCGATCATCTTCTCATTAAGCGTAGCCTGGAGTTGGGCTGCTTCGGGAGAGGCAGGTATCTCTGTAATCTTCATCGGCAATGAAGTGGTCCCCTGAATTATCTTACTCAGTCCGTGCATTATGGCGATCTGGGACTGCTCTAGGTCTACGCGCCCTTTGGGATAGTAAATTCCTCGTCTGAGTTCTTCCTCAGAGAAGGTGTAACCGAGCGCGGTGGACATTTCAGAAAGCAAATCGACCAGCCGTTCGGTGACGCGCTCGTTCCATGCTCGGGCGATGTTCATGTCTTGGTTATCGTCCGGAGGGCCGTTTCCCAGCTCGCCGAATAAGGCGCGCCAGGCATGGATAACCTTCCGATCGGCGCTGCCGCCGAATCGTTTAGGAGAAAATTCCAGATCAATGAGGTTCAGGGCGCGCACGTATTCGTCGCTGAGCCGTGTAGCCCTATTGGCCATCAACGCCGTGAATATCCACTGTCTCCGTCGTCCGCGCTCACTGGCTCGCTCAATCCATTTTTGAGTTTGGACTGCGACCACAGGTCCAAGCAACGTCGCGATCACAACCCACCACTCGATAGCCATAACGTCATCCTCCCAGCGCCACCGTCATTCCAACCGCAACCGGAAGGTGAGTGCAAGGCTCGATGTCGGGGGATTGACACGTGATTGCCCTTGCGCCGCCCCGACTCAGGAGTCGCCTTCCATCGCGCAATCCAGCGCTGTGGAGGCGAGCATGTCGCGTGTCTAAGCATATCGATCGCATGAGGAGCGTAGTGCGGCCAGGCGGAAGTGGATGAACGTCCCTCCCGGTATGACACCTGAGCTTGTGGACGAGTTCATGCTGCGACTGAAAGCAGGGGAGACGCTGCGAAAGATCACGACGAGGCGATCTTCGATGGCGGCGGCGGAAAGCTCGGGGACAATGTAGTCCGCGGTTTTTGGGATTAAACGCTTGATGGACCCAAGGCAGGAGACTGGCTGAGCCAGGGGGAGCGGCAGCGCTTCAGGACAGGACGTGTCTCGCCACCTGGCGGGGCCTAGCACTCCCGGCGCTCTGATACGCAATTAGATTGGCAGCCGGGAGCATTGGGGCTGGAGGTTGAGCCGTGCCATGTTCTCCCTTAACGACAATGGGTAGACGGTAGTCTTACCGACTCCATTTTCGCAACGGGGTGTTCTATTATCGGAACACCGGAGAGATTTAAGTACCCGTCAATTTTCAGTTGTCCGGGATGGCCGCAGTGGGGCTGGAACCACGCTGCGGCTTTTCCCTGTTTGCCTTGGCGGGCCTGTCTCCGGTCTCAGCGGCCTTAGGTTGAATTTCGGGTTGGACTCGTTTCCGACCAAATTTAGGAACACTCGGCTGCGCTTAGCGTCGTTGGCCAGCTCCATCAGCTAAAGATTGCCAATGCTTCGCCTTGGTTCGAACTTTCCGCCACTTAGCCCAAGTCAATTTGGGAATTGCCAGCATTGCGACGGCCGCTTGTTGCGAGTCCAAAGCTATCTCGACACTCGCTCCGGCAAAACAGTCCGCATCTTCAAGTGCACCGACTGCCAGAGGTTCATGTGGGACGATTAGGCCCGCCCAACCCATCCCACTGATGATTTCCATTAATATGTGATAATTGCGCCCCCGTGTTCCGGAGGTATGGTGTTCCGAACAGGGAACGCGTGCGATGGACTACCGCGCTTTTATCATGAGTGAGGACGGGCGGATCACCGGCGTTCATGAGATGGAATGCGCCGACGACGTTGAGGCCACAGCCAAAGCGAGACAGCTGCTCGACGGCCACGATTTGGAAGTGTGGAACAGAGATCGGCGCGTCGCTGTCTTGAAGCACCACACAAGACAGTAAGGCCGCCTCGCGGCCTTTGATCATTGGTCCCTTCTCAGCTTGCGCCGGCCCCAATGCGGCTCTTTTCCCTTGGGGTCGAACTCCGGGACATAGTGTCGGTTCAGCGCACGCATGACGCCGATACGGGCGAACATCGTCGGGCCGCCGCCTTCCGCTACCAGGATCAGCGACTCCATCGCGGCTTGCCATTCCGGCGCAGCGTGCTCGTTCTTCGGTAGCGCCATGATGTACTCGCCTGCGTCCAGCAACGTCACCAGCCTGCGGCCGTCCACTTCGATCGGATTTTGAAAAGGCCGCCCCCAGCCCTTGGTCATTTCGTGTTTCGATACTCCGTCGATGGAACGGCGGGGAAAAATAGCAGTTAGGTCGTATTGTTCATTAATTCACGGAGGCCGACTTGATTACAGCCGCCAGGTGCAGAGAACTCGCAAATCATTACAGAGCGCTGTCTGTAAGTCCTAACATTTCCGCAAGCCAAGCCTTTTTGTTGAAGAATATCGCCAAGACCTTTGCCGGTTCTGCTGGTCAATTGGACAGACTGGCCTCTCTGATGAGAGCCGAGGAGAGAGGAGAGACGGTCAAGCAACGCGGCCAGTTCGAGTAGCGTTGCAAAAGGGGGCTCGGAGAACGTGCGAGGCCAGGTCATTTCCAAACGGGCGCGCCTGTCCTGACCCGCTCACTCCGGGCGATCTCCTTAGCGATCTCTTCAGCCTGCTTCTTGCTCGGCTGACCGGTTATCGAGCGTCGGCCCGCATTCTCATCAAACTGCACAAATGGCTCAGGCATGCCGCTATCGAAACGCGGCGCGGAGCCAAATTCTCAATCCCTTGGGCCTCGGAACGCGTGCAAGCTACTGCGGCTCGTGGGTGTGGAGAATTGGCGGAGCGGCTTCCCAGCCGCAAGGCTGGGGCTGTCTTGGGATCAGGGCCGCCAACTGAGAACCTTCACCTGTCCAGCTGCGGCTTAGGCCGGCGTCAGGGCTTAGGCCCGCGTCAGGGCAATCAACTTGAGATATTTCGCCTTGAGCTGCAGCCCGTAGCCGTCGCCATATTTCGGCTTGCCCGTGGCGTGACCGATTAACTCGTCGGTTAGCTCCTCTGGGCACTCGACGGCCTTGAGGCGATCCTTCAGGCTGTGCCGAAACGAATAAACGCCGTACTTAGGTCTCTTCTTCAGCGGAGTATCCTCACTCAGCTTAGGCAGCAGCTTGGCCTTTTTGAAATGCTTCATCAGCGTGGCGCTGAGGTTATCGCCGTTATCTAAGTAGCGCGGGAAGCCTGCCGGGTGCCGTTTCATTGCCCCGAGCGCCAAGCCGACGAGCGGGATGTCGCGCTCGCTGTGCTCAGTTTTCAAAAGCCTACCTTCAGCTTCTACGCGAATGAACGGGATATCAGCGTCCAACTTGATCCTGCCCTTTGAGAGATTCACGATCTCGCTCGGGCGGCAGCCGGTTTCCATCGCGATGTAAACCACGTCCTTCGCCTCGTCGTTGAGGCCGTCAAGCGCCCCCGGAGCCAAGATGACGTTCCTGATGTGCTCGACCGTGAACGGCGAGCGATTACCATCCCTGCCACCATCAAGGCGCGTGCCCAGGAATACATGATCCAGCCCAAGCTTGAGGCGTTTGTCGACGGCGCGGATCATGCCCCCGATGTGGCTGATGTTCTTGTTGGCGCTGCTCGGGCTGATGCCCTCGGCGATAGTGCGAGCCTCCCAAAAATCGGCATAGGCCACGGCGTCAGCGCGCGCGAGATCCTGCAGCGCTTTATCGCCTCGCTGCTCGATCAATATCTCAACAGCGCGCTTCTTGGCGCTGGTCCATTTGCGCTTCTGATTTGGGGACATTTTCGAGAGCGGCGTTTGCTGGGTCTTTTCGTACTCGGCGAACAGGTCGCTCAGCATGACGCGCGGCTTGTCGACTGCACCGAGAACGGCATCCACGATGGCGACGTCGGTCTTGCGGTCGCCAACCTTCAAGGTCTCGATCCGAACAAGCAGTTCGCTGACCTCGCGCCTGGCGGCCTCATCGGGTGTCAGGTAGTCAAGCCCATGCGAGCGCGCAATGGTGACTGCGTCCTGCCAGCGCTGCTTATCGGGCGTGCCGGATGCGAGGCTGCGCCAGTGCGCCTCCTGTTGCTCGTTGATCCGAGCGGCTACCCGTGCGGCCTTGCTGCCGGTGCGATCGTCGGCCACCGCGATCTTCGTGCTGATGACGACGAACTTGCTGCTCTTGCCGCCCAGGCCAGCGTATGCTTTCGGGACTCGACGGTGATACTGCCAGTAGTCGTTTCGCTGAATCAGGTAGTCGGGCTTCATACCGCACCCATGTATCTACGCAGTGTATCTACGTTTACATGCGATAGGGAGCTGAAAATGTCAAGCTTTACGGTTAGCTAGTTGATTTTGCGGGGTTTTTGCCGGGGCTATTTTGGCGCTCCCTAGCGGCGCCAGACAGTTCCGAGGCGGTGTCTAACAGGAAATTAGATCTCGACGGTCAATTGCCCGCTGGGGTAGCATTGCACTAGGTTGCGACTGGAATTCATTTCAAAATTTTTGGATAGGGGAAGTCGATGCGCCGGGGCTCTTGGGCACTAACCATGTTTATTTCTGGGTTGTTTTTCGCGACTGCGGCACTCTCCCTTCCATCCGCCGGTGAACTGCAGGAAGTCGCATCGGCCGCCGGTGCAGCTGCCGCGGGTTTTCACTTATGTGGTGATCAATCTAAGGCCAAGAAGATAAAGGCCAAGTTCCAAGATGTCGCCGATACTTGCACCACTACCAAGCCGGCTACACGGGCGGCCTTGAACGCGTTCGATCTGGGCTATGTCAATACAATGAATTCTTTCAGTCAACAGGGAGGCAGTTGCAAAGGGAACAATCAGGCGCGTTTCGAGACCTTGATGGATGTATTGGGAAGAGCGGAGGATGACTGCTTGTAAGATGCAGCCCGCACGGGTTGTTGGCTCTTCTAGTTTGCAGCTGTGATCCAAAACTTAGTGAACTCAATGCGGCGATTTTCTGCTGGTTCGCAAAAATTGCGAGCATGATCAATGATGAGCCACCGCCTGGGAGACTAGGGGTCGGAGGTTTAAATCCTCTCGCTCCGACCAAAACATAGCCGGATTTCAGGGCGTCCGGATTTCTCACAGGGTAGTGCAACGTCGGCTAGCGACATTTCGGCGCGCGTTCTTTCCGCCTTCCCCATGAATTGCTGGCCCTAGGGCGGCTGGGAGTCGTCAATTTGTCGGCTCGGATACCGGCACTCGTGTCAACCTTCGGGTACGCGAATCGGTGGAGGCCGTTTTGACCGAAAAGCTTATTAACGTCGGCATCTTTTGGTTGCCGCTGATCGCTGGAATCATCCTGGGCGGTTTATCGCCAAGCGTCTGGTACGGCGGCGACAAGATCGCGGCCCTTTGGATGACTTTTGCGGGGGTCCTGCTTCTGCTCCTCACGGGAGCGTTTCAGATTCAAGCTTACATACAGAGCAACATTCTGCAGCCCCAGTTTGAGGTGACCCCAGGTAAACGCTCAGGACGTGCGGGTGACATGGTCGGCGGCAAAGTATGATCCATCGACAATGACGGCCAACGCGCCCGTGTTCCAAGGTCGTCAGGTCGCGATTGCGAATAACCTGATCACTCTATCCGGTGGCGGGATGCCCCACCAAAACCCATTCGGCTTCTCAGCAAAATTAGATAAGCCATTCATCACTCGATCAGCAGAGATATTCATCCCAATCGACGTGTGGAATACGGCAGCGCTCTTTTTCCTCACGACGCTGCCCGCCCAACCGGGAGCAAGATCAGAACCGTACTATTTCGATTTGGAAATCGCCTGGAGCATTCCCGAGAATGCCAAGCCCGCTCATTTTCGGATCAAAGCAGTGGCCACAAACACAAAACCTGCCGGGGTCCAAAACCCGGTATTCTCAGCAACGGTCGAATTTCGTGTCGAAGGATGATTGGAGTCACAGCCGCAACTCGCTAATGCTCATCACCGGTCCCTCGGTTGCCATCCAAAGCGCGATAGCGACACCCAGTACTAAATCGTCGTCAGAATGACGAAGTGCATTCAACTGCTCTAAGGCGCTTCCCTATATCGGGATCGAAGTTTACGCGCCAAACGCGCAGGCGCCATGCGGGATCGCGTGATGATGATCTGATAAGCCGTTTAGGATGCGAAGGTGAGTGATGTTCTTCGAGGGCGGTGGCCCTGCCGATCGAGCTGCATCTGCTCCGCGACCAGCCGCACAATTACGCGCTGATGCCAACGCCAGAGGGGCGACGCGCGCGTGCGATCATTCTGGATGCAGTGGCTTGAGGGGAAGGTGTGATCGTTGTCACAAAGTGCGCCGCCGCAATGGGTCTGGCGCTGGCGATGCCCGCGCGGAAAGGCCAGTCGGCCCCCGGGGCGTTTCCTCGTCCGTCGTCTTGGTATCAGTAGTTTTGCGGAGCCTTAGGCGTGGCTCTTGATCTCGTAGCGACCCGGCACGCATTTGTAGCGATCGAGGCGCCAGTTGGCGTGATAGATCGGATGCTCGCCCATCCATTTCGCCAACGGGGCCTGTGCGCCGATCGCGCACTGCATCATCGACATCTCGGGCGTCATGCTGCTGTCGGTCACGATTTCCTCGATGCAACTGCCTGAACTGGCTGCACTCAGCCGGCAGAGCACGGCAACGACGGTCACGAACATTCCAGTCACCTCATCGGTTGTTTCTGACCACGAAGAGGATGCAAGCGAAGTGCCAGAGCCTGTGACGCAAACAACACGCTGGCCTGGCCGACCCGACCCAGCGTCCGGAGTCCATTTGACGATTCGGATTGTAAAAAATTGCCCCAAACCGAAGCCGGGCAAATACGCGGAACCGGGAAGGGATGACCGCAGGGATGTTGAATGCTGAGGGCAGCGCCGCGCGGGCAGCCCTTCACAGGGCCTGCACAGCCGATAGGCTGGGGTCGTGCGGATCCTCGCCAAAAGAGCGGGACCGTTATGGAAACGCGAGGACAGACCATGAAGGCACGACCGACCGGCGTGATTCCGCCGATGACGACGCCGTTCCGGAAGGATGGCGAGATCGACTACTCCCTCGTGGCGCCCCAGGTCGACTGGATGATTGGCGCCGGCGCGCATGGCGTCGCGGCCGGCGGCTCGACCGGCGAGGGGCATACGCTCGATCACGAGGAATATCGCGACCTGATGGAAGCGACCGTTGCGGCGGTGAAGGGACGCATTCCCGTGATCGCCGGCATCATCGTCGATTCCACGCGCGATGCGATCCGCCGCGGCAAGCTCGTGCGCGACATGAACGTCGCCGCGCTCCAGGTCACGCCGGTGCATTATCTGTTCAAGCCGGACGACGAGGCGATGGTAGCGCATTTCCGCGCCATGGCTGACGAGACCGGCATGCCCATCATCATCTACAACGTGGTGCCGTGGTCCTACCTTTCGCCGGCGCTCTTGACGCGGATCATGACGGAGGTGCCGCTGGTGGTCGGCGTTAAGCAGAGCGCGGGCGATCTCAAATTGTTCGCGGACCTGATGATGATGGCGCCGGACAAGCTGATCTACAGCGCGGTCGATGCGCTGATGTATCCGTCCTACACATTGGGGGCGCATGGTTCGATCGCCGCGATTCTGACCGCGGCGCCGCATGCCTCGGTCGCGCTGTGGGATGCGGTCAAGGCGGGCGACCATCCGCGCGCGCTCGATCTGCACAAGAAGCTGCTGACGCTGTGGAACGCTGTGATCGCCGACAATTTGCCGGCCTGCACGCGCTATGCGCAGACGCTCCAGGGGTTGCCCAGGACTTATCCGCGCGCGCCGATGCCGGAGGCCTCGCCCGCGCAGCAGGCGGCGGTCCGCAAGGCGCTGGACGGTCTCGGCACGTTGAACGGGGCGCGCGTCGAAGCGGCCGAATAGTCCGCCCCCGAAATTACTGATGAAAATGGCAGCGCCGATCCGCTTTTACCTGCGGATGCGGCGCTGCTACATTTTGCGCTGCGCCCCGATGCGCGGCGCGGCCATGAAGAAACACACCGACAAGGGGAGGGGCCGAAAGTCCCATGAAGGATTTTGCAGGAAAGATCGCCGTCATCACCGGCGGCGGCACGGGAATGGGACGCGAGCTCGCGCGGCAGCTCGTAGCCGAGGGCTGCAATGTCGCCATGTGCGACGTCTCGGAAGCCGCGATGGCCGAGACCAAGCGGCTGTGCGAGGTCGAGAAGCTGCCGCAGGGCCTGCGCGTCACGACCCATGTCGCCGACGTCTCGATCGAGGATCATCTGAAGCGATTTCGCGACGAGCTCGCCGAGCAGCAGAAGACCGACCGGATCCATCTCCTGTTCAACAATGCCGGCATCGGTGGCGGCGGCAGCCTGTTCACCAACACGCGCGAGCAGTGGGAGCGCACCTTCAACATCTGCTGGGGCGGCGTCTATCTCGGCGTCCGCACCTTCCTGCCGATGCTGGTCGCGGCGGACGAGGCCCACATCGTCAACACCGCGAGCGTCAACGGCTTCTGGGCCTCGATCGGCATGGGGCAGGCGCACACAGCCTACAGCTCGGCGAAGTTCGCCGTGAAGGGATTTACCGAAGCGCTGATCAACGACCTCCGCCTGCACGCGCCGCACGTCAAATGCTCGGTGGTGATGCCCGGCCATATATCGGCACCTCGATCGTGTCCAACTCGCGCAAGGTGCAAAGCGTCGACGGCTCGGAGCGGCTCAACGCCGACGAGGTCGCGCTGACCCGCAAGCGCATGGTCGCGGCCGGCGTTCCGGATGCTGACAAGATGTCGGACGACGACGTCCAGGCGGTGTTCGCCGAGCGCGCGCGCAGCTTCCTTGAGGATGCACCGACGACCGCCGCGCAGGCCGCGAAGATTATCCTCGACGGCGTCAAGGCAGAGCAGTGGCGCATTCTTGTGGGCGAGGACGCAAAGCGCCTTGACGAGCGCGTTCGTGCTGCGCCGGAGCACGCCTATGAAAGATCCTTCTACGAAAGCTTTACGCAGGAAGTCGGCTGGCGGCTTGGTTGAAGCTGCTTGCTGAGGCCGTCGGCGAGCGCGCGGATATAAGTATGATGATCATCATGGCAAGAGGCGCGCAGGTCATTTTACGTGCCGCCTCTGCCAGTGCTCGGCCACTTATGACGAATTGGAATGTCACGCATGCGACACATTCCATGCGTTCAAGCGATGGTGATCTCGAACGGCTCTCATTCATTGCACGGCAGCTTGGTCGGGGAACTGAAATAGTTTAGTCAGTGATGTGTAAGGCGATGACCAGAGCGTAGCTCCCGATGATACCCGCATGTCTCTCCGACGACTGGATCCTTTGCCCGGAGCGAGAGGACATCTCCGCTGAATTCACGCGGCTCCTCACCGCGGCCCAGGAGGGCGGCGCCACGATCGCGGAATGCCTGATGATCGCGCGGCGGCTGAAGCGGGGCGAAGACCAGTCCTGGCATCGCGAGTGGAAGAACTTGGCGCAGGCCAATCGGCATCGCGCCGAGGCCGCGTTCGCCGAAGGTCACAGGGCGACCGCACAGCGCAACTGGCTGCGCGCCATGAATTACTACAGTGCGGCCGCAATGCCGCTCGATCAGGCCGACGAGCGCCGCTGGGTCGCGGTGCTCGCGATGCAGGATTGCGCCCGCCGCTCCCTCGCGGCGCGCGACCCGGCCGGGGAAGTCGTGACGATCCCCTGGCTCGACGGACATTCGTTGCAGGGCTATTTTCTGCCCGCGCCGTCGGGAAGAGTGCGTGCCCCGACCGTGATCTGCATCGGCGAGCCCGGCCACCGCAAGGAGGAGTTCCTGTTCAAGCTCGCGCCGCATGCGCGCGAGCGCGGATTCTCGTTGCTGGCGCTGGATCTCTTTGGCGACCAACGCGACGATTATCTCGACGCGCTGTTGCGGCGCCGGGATCTCGAGAGTTCGATTCCGTGCGTCATGGACTATCTGGAGACGTGCAGCGACGTCGATTTCGATCGCGTCGCGATCGTCGCCGATGGCTGGGGCTCTTCCTTCGTGGCGCGCGCGGTGCTGCAGGAGCCGCGGCTTGCCGCCGCCGTCTGCGACGGCGGACTGTGGGATCTGCACGAGCGGGCCTTCTTTGCCAGCCGGTTCGCCATGAGCGACGTCAGCATCGTCCCGGTGCCGCATGCTCCGCTGATGGCGTCCAGCGCCGACTGTCCGGTGCTGATCACGCTGGGCGAGGACGGCTGGCTCAAGGCCGATCGGGCGCGTCAGATCGTACAGACGTCCCGGCTCGGTAGCTCGGATGTCATGCTGAAGGTGTTCACCTCGGCCGAAACCGGCGCGGCGCAGGCCCATGCGGACAATCCTAGCCTTGCCAATGAATACATCTTCGACTGGCTCGAATCGCGGCTCGGGGCCGCCGGGCGCATCTAGCAGCGACCGCTGCGTCAGAAGTCGAGGGTCAGGCGGACGCAGGCCTTTTCGAGGCGGGTCTTCAGCGTCGCGAGCTTGGTGGTGAATGCCGTCAGTTCTTTCTCGTCGAACTCCTGGAAGACGAATTCCTTGATCGTCTTGTATTGATCATTGAGGCTCGCCAGGTGCTTCTGCGTCTTCTCGGTCAGGGACAGCCGGACCACCCGCGCATCGGTCGGCGAAGGGCGACGGCGCAACAGGCCCTTCTTCTCGAGCAGCTTGGACTGGGTGGTGACGAACGAGGGATCGACGTGGAGGAGTTTTGAGACGACGTTGACCGGAATGCCGTCGTCCTTGTCGAGGTCGGAGATCGCCATCAGGATCAGCCATTGCGGGCCGCTGATGCCGAGCGTTCTCGCCCAGAACTGACGCAGCTCCTCCAGATACATGTTGATCGACGATATCTCCCAGGTGAAGCGCCTGATGATATCCAGATTGCCGATGGGGCGGAGGCGCGCCCCTTCTTTCCTCGTCGCTGACACAGCGTCACTCCCGTGATCTGACTTGTTTGCGGCCGGTGTCGTGCAAGCCATAGTCCACGCAAGCCTGCCCTGACGCAAGTGCAGAGCAACCTAATTTTGTCACTAAAACTACAAACATGATCTGCTCAGCTGAATCGCTTCCTCCCGGTGTTGCGCGCGGGGCACAGGTTTAGTGAAACCCATAAGGCTGACTAAATAAACTATTTTGATTAGGGAACAGCGGATGCATATTGATCCGTGACGGTGGGGGGTACTCGATCGTCCCGTTGCAGGTGGTCCGCTCACGTCCCTCGCGTCGAAAGCGGGTGTGTCCGAAAGCGCGAAGCGGCCGAGCGGATTTAGAGACGGGGATCTGGGGGGCCTCACGGTCCAGTCTCCGTAAAATGAGCAACTTGGAGGTTTTAAATGAAAATGGTGAAGAGCCTTTTGCTCGGCACTGCGGCGGGTCTGATCGCCGTCGGTGGAGCTCAGGCGGCTGATCTTCCGGTCAAGGCCAAGGCGGTCGAGTACGTGAAGATCTGCACGCTGTACGGCGCGGGCTTCTACTATATCCCGGGCAGCGATACCTGCATCAAGCTCGGCGGCTACCTGCGTGCTGAAGTTGCGCTCAATGCTGGAGGCAACTACAGCGGTGCGTATAGCAGTGTTGCCGCTGCGAACAACCGTCTGGCGAACTACTACTCGACTCGCGCTCGCGAGGACCTCAACATCGATACGCGTACTGCGACCGAGTACGGCGTGGTTCGTACCTATTTTGATGCGGTGTTCACCTGGACGACCGACATTTATACGGGAAGCGGCACGACGCCGGGTGCGACCGTTTACTCGCAACTCGGAAGTACCGGTGTGTCTGCGCCGAACAACGCAAGTTCAGGCACGATCTCGGGCGGTTCGCTCGGCGTCTACTACGCCTTCATCCAGTTCGCCGGCTTCACCATGGGTAAGTCCGTGTCGCAGTTCGACGCGCCCTGGATCAACTATCCCGGCAACAACTTCGACCAGCTCGTCGGCGGCAGCGGCACCACCAACGGTGTCAATCAGTTCACCTACACTGCCGATTTCGGTCAGGGCGTGACGGCGTCAATCTCGGCGCAGGACCAGTCGCTGGCCTTCCAGACCAACGTCTGGAACACAGCCGCCATGTCCACGGCCGGCGTTCTCGGCGGAGCTTATGGCGCGAACGATCTCGGTGGCACCACTGCGCCCGACATCGTTGGCATGGTCCGCGTCGACCAGGCCTGGGGCCTGTTCCAGGCATCGGTTGCCGCACACGACAACCATGTCGGCTACTACGGCGCAACCGAAGCCACCGGTCATCCCGAGGACAAATGGGGCTGGGCGGTCCAACTCGCACTGTCGATCAAGAACATTCCAACGGGCGCGGGCGACCAGATCAACATTTCGGGCGTCTATACCGATGGCGCGAGCCGCTACAACTTCCAGGAGCTGGCAGCGACCAGCTACTCGATGTTCGGCAGCTCGAGCTCCGCGTATCAGAGCATCGGCTTCGCCGGCGTGTCTGATGCGGTGTTCGGTGCCGGCGGCGGCCTCGAGCTGACCAAGACCTACGGCTTCCGTGGTGCCTACACCCACAATTGGAACCCGTACTGGAACTCGGCGCTCTATGGTGCGTGGGCTGCGGTCAACTACAGCGGCACGGCCAAGGGCCTGATCTGCGGAAGCGCTGCGTTTGCTTCGCTGACCGGTACCTGCAACCCGGACTTCAACATTGGCCAGATCGGCGTCATCACCCGCTGGACGCCGGTCAAGAACCTGACCTTCTCGGCTGACTTCGTCTACAGCCACCTCGACCAGAAGTACTCGGGAACGATCACGGCGCCGACGCTGGCAAGCGTTGCCAAGCCGGCGGCTGCATACGAGCTGAAGGACCAGGACACCTACAGCCTGCTGCTGCGCGCCCAGCGCAACTGGTAAGCTAAGGTCTTCGGATCTGAACTAGCCCCGGCGGGAAACCGCCGGGGCTTTTTACGAGATGGCTTTCGGAAAATCCGGTAGCCCGTGCGGACGACGAAGACGAGCCATGCGATTCGACCGGCCCAAATTTATTTACTTACCTGAGTTACTAAGCTATATGGCTTGCAGCCGATTTACGAAAGTTGCGGCTCTTGGCGTGATGCTAAGCCTCCAGAAACCTCCGGCAATGCCCTGCCGGAGGTTTTTCGTTTTTGGGACACGGCTCAGCCGCGCATCACGCGCGCCCGGGAGTTTGGCCGGTAGGCGAGGCGGCTGTGGCCGGCGCAATAGGACTGGCCGTCGGATGCGGAGTTGCCGCAGAAGCAGAAATCGTCTGCGCCAGGCGTGGAGATCGGCCAGCGGCAGCGGTTCTCGGCAAGCTCCAGCAGCGAGCAGCGATTGGCATCGTCGATCGGGCCGGTGACTACGGGCGCGCCGGTCTCGCCATAGATCGTGGCGAGCATCTCGTATTGCAGCCGCGGCACGGTCCGCGGCGCGCGCGCCGGCGCGGTGCCCCTGTTCTGAACCTTGCGGTCGTCGATGGTCCGGCCGCGCGTCAGATTCAGGCGGGACAGCTTGCCGATCACGGCGTTGCGGCTGACGCCGATGTCGGCGGCGATCTCGCGGCAGGAGAGGCCGGCCTCGAAGTGCTGCTTCAGAAGTTCGATTCGTTCGTCGGTCCAGGTCTGTGAAGAAGTCGGTGAGAGAACAGGCATTGTAGCGGTCCCAGGTTGCAGATGTCGGCCATCCGCCTCTCGAGATCCGTCCGCCTCACGTCCGGCGCGCGCTCACGTCCTGCCATTGTCGCGAATCGACAAAAGCCCGTCCTTGATGGCGAGACGGATGCCTTCCTCGATCAAGGTACGTGCGACGCCGGGAACGCTGGTGCCATGGGTGCCCTGTCTCACCAGCTTCTCCAGATAGGTGATGGTCGAGAGCGCCAAGGTTACGGGAATGCGGTCAGTCTCGGCTTTTTCGGTGGCCATGCCTAAACGCTAGCCTCATACGCGGGTACATAAAAGTAACGATTAAGAGTCTATTTAGGTTTGGAGGCGGAAGTCAAATCCGGCTTCGGCCGATGCGTCAGCCCATTGGAATCGCTGGGGAAGTTCGGCATGGCGCAACGCGCCGTCCGAGAGGCCGGGCGGCGGTGTGGCGTCGATGGGTCAGAAAGGGCGGGCCGGATCAGCCGTGCACGATCGCCTTTTCGATCATGCAATGGATGCCCTTGCAGCCGTTGACGGTCTGGGTCACCCGCAGATCGGCCGCCAGGCTGCACAGCGTATAGGCGTCCTCGCGCGACAGGTTTCGCTTCTCGCCGAGCAACACGATCATATCGCGCAGCGCCCGCACCACGCACTGGTCGAGATCGGGGTCCATCGCCATGGTCATGTAGTGCGTCGCCGTCTCGCCGCGGGGATAATCGAGCCTGAGGTCCTTGCGCAGCGTCAGGCGGAAGCGGCCCTGGAGTGCGGTCTCGATCGCGGTGACGCAGACCTCGCCGTCGCCCTGCACGGCATGGCCGTCGCCGCAGGAGAACAGCGCGCCGGGAACGAATACCGGCAGATAGAGTGTCGCACCGGCGCCAAGTTCCTTGTTGTCGAGATTGCCGCCCATGGCGCGCGGAACGAGCGAGGAGATGCGGCCCCAGGCCGGCGGCGGCGAAACGCCCATCACGCCGAAGAACGGCTTGAGCGGCAGGTCGAGCCCCCACGGCATGCGGCCGACCATCCGCGACCGGTCGAGCGGGATGTTCAGGATGCGCGTCTCGTGGAAATCGTCGGGCAGAGTGCCGGACAGCGGCTTGATCATGTTCCAGCCCCAATCCTGGCGGAGCTGGACGTCGAGGATCTCGACCGCGAGCACGTCACCGGGCTCGGCCCCTTCGACCGCGATCGGGCCGGTGAGGATATGGCCGGGGAGCATGCGCTCGTTTTTGGCATGAACCTCGAACATCTCGGGCGGGATGTGAAACTTGCTGCGGTCGGGCAGCATGTCAGGGCCGCCGCTGATGGTGTCGACCGTCACCTCGTCACCGCTCGCGATGGTGAGGACGGGCTTGAGCGCAGCTTCGAAGAAGCCCCAATGGCAGGTTTCGGGGCTGGAATGCAGGTGGTGATGGGTCATGTGGCTTGTCCGTCCGGTTTCATCGAGCCCGGGCTTGACCGGGTGATTGATCCTCTTTCAAGAAGATTTCTGAAGATGGATGGGCTGGTCAAGCCCGTACATGGCACGATCATTCCAGCGAGGCTCCCCTGTATTTCGTTCTTTCCAAGACCATCGGCACCGCGCTGCTGCCGATCAATCTCCTGATCGAGCTGGGAATCCTGTCGCTGCTGCTGATGGCGACGCGTTTTTCCGCGCTCGGCCGCAAGCTCGCCGTGACCACGCTGGTGCTGCTGGCACTGGCTGCGTTCTCGCCGCTCGGTAATCTGCTGCTCTATCCATTGGAATCGCGGTTTCCGGCATGGGACCCGGCGCGCGGCGCGCCCGACGGCATCATCGTGCTTGGCGGCTCCATCGACACGGATCTGTCGGCGGCGCATCGCACGCCAGTCGTTTCGCACGCGGCCGATCGCTTGTTTGCGCCGGCCGGGCTCGCGCGCCGCTATCCCAATGCGCGCATCGTCTTCACCGGGGGCACTGCGAATCTTGTCGAAACCGATTCCAGGGAGGCCGACTACTCCGCGCCGATCCTCGAAAGCCTCGGCATCGCGAAGGATCGCCTGATTCTCGATCGCGATTCCCGCAACACCTGGGAGAATGCGATCTTCACGAGGCAATTGGTATCGCCAAAGCCGGGCGAACGCTGGCTCCTGGTCACGTCGGCCTTTCACATGCCGCGCGCGATGGGGATCTTCCGCAAGGCCGGATTTGACGTCGAAGCCTATCCCGTGGACTGGCGAATGGGCGGGCGTGACGCACTCCTCTCTTTCACCAATGTCGGCGGCGACGGTCTTGCCAGGACCGAAGTGGCGGTGCGCGAATGGATCGGGCTCGTTGCCTACCGCCTGATGGGCCGGACTAGCGAGTTGCTCCCGGGACCGGCGAAGGACTAGAACCGTTCAAGAAACAATAAATAGCGCCGGCGCGCGACCGCCGGCCGGGAGGACGCCATGCAACAGCAGAGTGCAGACAGCATCGATCTTGCCGGCCTCGTCGCCGATCTCAACAGCCTGCTGCGGCTGAAGACCACCGTGATCGGCATGAAGCTGTTCGCGCGTACCGCGGAGATGGAGGCGATCCCGAAAATCCGGCGGCCGAACGCGGTTCACACGACAGACCAGATCGTCAGCATGGCCTCGCGGCTCGGCTGGACCGTCGGCATTACCGGCGACGATCTCGTCGGCGCGCAATGCCGCGCCGTGATCGGACTTGCACCGCAGGACGAGAAATGGCTCGCCGGCGAAAACTATGTCGGGGTCTGGCACGGCACGGCAGAGGACGCGCGCAAACGCCAGGAGGCGCTGGACGTCGTTCCGTTCGGCCAGTACCAGGCGCTCGCGGTCAGCCCGCTCGCCAGCGGCCGGCTCGATCCGCCCGACATCTGCCTCGTCTACGCCACGCCGGGACAGATGATCATCCTGATCAACGGTCTGCAATATACCGGCTACAAGAAGTTCGAATGGGGTGTCGTCGGCGAGACCGCGTGCGCGGATTCCTGGGGACGGGCGCTCAAAAGCGGTGAGCCCAGCCTGTCCTTGCCATGCTATGCCGAACGGCGCTATGGCGGCGTGCCCGACGAGGAGATGCTGATGGCATTGAAGCCGGAACATCTCGCCAAGGCGGTTCTGGGCATGAAGGCGCTGGCCAAAAACGGCCTGCGCTATCCGATCCCGCCCTACGGTATTCAAAGCGACGTCCGTGCCGGCATGGGCGTGAGTTACGCGAAGAAGTAAAGGCCGACCATGAGCTCTGCGAAATTCGACATCATCGTCTACGGTGCGACCGGTTTCACCGGTCAGCTCGTCGCCGAATATCTGACCCAGCATTACAAGAGCGACAAGACGCTCAAATGGGCGATGGCAGGCCGTAGCCTTGGCAAGCTGAAATCGGTACGCGATGCGGTCGGCGCGCCCGGGAACACGCCGCTGATTGTCGCGGATGCGTCTGACGCGGCTTCGCTGAAGGCGATGGCGGAACGGACGATGTCGGTGGTCACGACGGTGGGTCCGTATCAGCTCTACGGCGAGGAACTGCTCGCGGCCTGCGTCGCCACCGGCACGGATTATTTCGATCTCTGCGGCGAACCGATCTGGATGCGCCAGATGATCGACAAGTACGAGGCGGCTGCAAAAGAGAGCGGCGCGCGCATCGTGTTTTCATGCGGCTTTGATTCCGTGCCGTTCGAGCTCGGTGCGTTCTTCGTGCAGGAAGAGGCCAAGCGCATGTTCGGCGCACCGGCGTCGCGCGTGAAAGGTCGCGTGCGCGATATGCGCGGCACGCTCTCGGGCGGCACCGCGGCGAGCGCGAAGGCGACCTTCGATGCGGTTGCCAAAGACATCAGCCTCATCACGATCCTGAACGATCCGTTCGCGCTGACACCGGGTTTCACCGGCCCGAAGCAGCCGAAGGGCAACAGGTCGCTGCTCGAGGAGGACCTGCAATCCTGGGCCGCGCCGTTCACGATGGCGCTGATCAACACGCGCAACGTCCATCGCTCCAACATGCTGATGGGCTTCCCCTATGGCCAGGACTTCGTCTACGACGAGATGGTCCTGACCGGCCCCGGCGAGAACGGCGAGGCCAACGCCAAGCTCGTGATGGCGGCCAATGCGGGCAAGACGGGCCCCGACGCACCGAAGCCGGGCGAGGGGCCGTCGAAGGAAGAGCGCGAAAACGGTCTCTTCGACCTGCTCTATATCGCGATCGCACCCGATGGCCGCATGGTTCGCGCCGGCGTCACCGGCGACCGCGATCCCGGCTACGGCTCGACCTCGAAGATGATCTCCGAATGCGCCATCTGCATGCTGCGTGACGCGACAGACGTCGCCGCGGGCTTCTGGACGCCGGGCGCAGCGATGCAGCACAAGCTGATCAAGCGGCTGGTCGAGCACGCCGGGCTGACATTCGCCGTGGAGAGATAGAGGCGGTCACTTGCCGCAATCGCGGTGTCATCGTCCGGCTTGACCGGACGATCCGGTATCCCAGAGATGGCACTGATCGAATCGAGAGGTCGCGGCGTACTGGATGCCCGCCTTCGCGGGCATGACAGCGTTCGCAACTACACCGCCCGCGCGTCGTACGTGTACATGAACTCCATGCTCTTCGAACCCAGCGGCAGCAGCCACTTCATCATCTGATTGCGGATCCAAGCGCCGGTGGCGCTGAGTTCGCGCTTGCTGTTGCCGTTCCGGCGCGCCAGAGCGACGATCTTTTCCGCGCGCGGGCGTCGCTCGGCCTCGAAGGCCTGGAAGGTGGCGCCGAGCTCCTGGCCTTGCTGCATCAGCCGGGCGAGGCGCATCGCATCCTCCAGCGCGAGAGAGGCGCCCTGGCCGGCATGCGGGCTGGTCGCATGCGCGGCGTCGCCGATCAGCAGCGAGCGCTTGCGCGACCAGGTCGGCAGGGTCGCGACGTCGAGCGTGTCGGTGACCACGATGTTCTCGGCCGCGTCGATGATGGCGGGGATCGGATCATGCCAGCCGCGATGGAAGCCGCGCAGGTGCTGCTTCAGTGTCGTCGGGTCGAGCGCGCGGAACATCGCCGCGTCCATGCCGTGTGCGGGCTGCGTGCTCCACCACATCACGCCGTCGTTCGGATCGGGACTGCAATAGCCGTAGCCGAAGAAGCCACTCTGCCCGAACGTGGTCTCGACGTTCCGGCCGATCGGCCGGCCGTCGAGGACGGCGTACGGAACGAAGCCGCCGAAGCCGATCAGTCCGGTGTCGAACGGCTGCGGTCCGTCCGGCACGACCTGGCGCCGCGCAACCGAGTGCACGCCATCAGCGCCGATCAGGAAGTCGCCTTCGGCGGTGGTGCCGTCGGCGAAATAGGCGATGATCGGCTGGTCGCCGCGGTCCTCGATCTTGATCAGGCGCTTCTCGAAATACAGCGACACACAGGCGCACCAGGCCTTGTCGATCAGCATCTCGTTCAGCGTGGCGCGGCAGACATTGACCGCCGGCTGGCCGAAGCGCCGCGCCATGTCGCGATTGATCGAGCCGAGCCCCTCCCCGCCTTGCGAATAGAAGTCGAACGACTCCGCGATCGAGCCGCGGCTGATCAGCTCGTTCGAAAGGCCGATCTCGTCCATGACTTGCATGCCGTTCGGTGCGATCTGAAGGCCGCCGCCGATGCCTTTCGAATAGGGCCAGGCCTCGTAGATCGCGGACTCGATGCCGGCGCGGCGCAACAGGACCGCGGCGACGGGGCCGGCGATGCCGGCGCCGATGATCAGGGCCTTGCGGGGACGGTTGGACATGGCTTGCTCCCGACGTTTCCGTGGTGCTAGGAGAATTAAGATCGCTAAATATCTTAGCGACTAAGATATATATTGACTAAGTTATGAGGTCTGCCTTGTCAAGGACGAAGGCGCGCGCTGCGCTGCTGCAGGAGCTCGAGGAGGCGATGCGCCGGTCGTCCGCGCAGGGCGTGCTCTATGGCCAGACGGTTGCGAACGTTGCCGGAATTGCCAATTCCGACCTCGAATGCATGGACATCCTGTATCTCGAAGGCCGCGTCACCGCCGGCCGGCTCGCCGAAGTCACCGGCCTGACGACGGGCGCCATCACCGGCGTGCTCGACCGTCTCGAAAAGGCGGGGCTGGTACGCCGGGAACGCGACGATGCCGATCGCCGCAAGGTCTTCATTGCTGTCGTGCCGGAGGCGATAGAAGGGATCGGCCAGTTCTACGTGCCGATGCAGCAGGCGATGGAGAAGGTTTTTGGCGGCTATTCCGACGCGGAATTGCGCCTGCTGCTGCGCTTCGCCAATGAGGGCTACAAGGGCGTGCTCGCGGCGACCGCGGCGCTGAAGGGCCTGCTAGACACGCCGCCGGAGAAGCGTCCCGATCTCAAGCTGAAGAAGCTTCGTCGCCAGCCCTAGTCTTGTAGATCTGTGCGGCCGCGATCATGCCCCACATCGCGCCCAGCATCATCCAGAAGTGCCGCCAGTGGTCGGTGTCGATCACGAAACTTTCGCCGACGGTGCCGACGAAGGCGGAGAAGACGGCGAGATAGGCGCGCTGCCATGGCACACGGACGAAGATGTGCCTGATACCCATGATGACGGTCGTGAAGACCAGCGCGGGATAGCAGATGCCGGACAGCCAGCCGCCGGACATGAAGGCGTTGAGGTAGGAGTTGTGGGTGTCCTCGGGGAAGAAGCGGTGGAATTGCAGGGGGCCGATGCCGAACGGCAGGTCGAGCGCCATCTCCGCACCGAGGATGTGCCGGCCGAACCGGCCGAACCGGCCTTCGTCATAGCTCTGGTCGAAGCTCGCGCGCTGCTTGAACATTTCGGCGATGGAATCGAACGACATCAACACCGCGATCAGCGCCAGGCCCAGCACCGCGGCCAGGATCGCCATGACAATGATGCGCGAGCGCTGCGCGTTGGTGCGGCTGGTCAGCGCCATCAGCGCCAGCATGAAGGCGGATGTCAGCACCAGCCCGCCCCAGGCGGCACGGGAGAACGCGAGCAGGATCGCCAGCGACATCATGCCGAAGGCAATGACGTTGCGGAACGCCTTGCCGAGCTTGTCGGAAACCACGCTCTGGAGGGAAAAAAGCGCTGGCAGGATCAGGAAGGCGCCGAGCACGTTCGGGTCCTTGAACGTGCCGCGCGCGCGTCCGTAAAGTGTGAGGAGGTCGTCTCCGCCGGGGACCAGGTGGAAGTAACCGGCGACCGCCGACAGCGAGGCGACCATCGCGCCGATCACGAGGCCGCGGCGGAGCATGTCGAGCCGGGCCGTGGTGTCCTCCGATGTGACCATGGCGAAGAACAGGACCGTCACCGCCATGTACCAGGAGGTCGCAATCCAGCTCACCACCTCGGACTTTTCGAACAGCGGGATCGCGCTGATCGTGTAGCCGACATTGAGCAGGACCAGCATCAGCACCAGCGGCATCAGGGCGAGCCGCAGACGCAGGCCGGTGGCGAAGAAGGTGACAGTGGCCAGCAGCGTCACGATCTCGTAGAGGCTCGGCTCGATGAAGACGATCGCGCCGGAGGCGCCGACCAGCCACACCAGCGCACGCTGAAGCGCCAGCACGCCGGGCGCAGCGCGAACCGCTGCATTCATCTCCCCCGCTGTCGCCGCATACGCCATCACACGCTCACGCTACCGGTACGCCACAAAACACGCTCTCATCGTCCGATCGGGCGATCCAGTACTCCGAGACAGCGAGGCTCTATGGCGGCGCCGCGGCGTACTGGATGCCCCGCCCGAGTACGCAATTGCGGACAAGGCGGAGCATGACGGAGAAACTCAGCTCAATATGCGTTCTCGTTCTTGGTCAGCAGCGACATCGGCGTCTTCAGCAGAATGACGAGATCGAACAGCACCGACCAGCTCTCGATGTAATAGAGGTCGAACTCGACGCGCTTCTGGATCTTCTCTTCGTTGTCGATCTCGCCGCGCCAGCCGTTGATCTGGGCCCAGCCGGTGATGCCGGGCTTTACCCGGTGGCGGGCGAAATATCCGTCGACGGCTTCGTCGAACAGGCGGCTCTGGAGCTTGCCTTGCACCGCATGCGGACGCGGGCCGACCAGAGAGAGATTGCCGGAGAAGACCACGTTGAAGAGCTGCGGCAGCTCGTCGAGGCTGGTCTTGCGGATGAAGCGGCCGACACGGGTGACGCGCGAATCGTTTTTGGTCACGACCTTCGAGGCCGTCGGATCCGCCTGATGATGGTACATCGAGCGGAACTTGTAGACGTCGATGCGCTCGTTGTTGAAGCCGAAGCGCTTTTGCCGGAACAGCACCGGGCCGGGGCTGTCGAACTTCACCGCGAGCGCCACCAATCCCATGACCGGCAGGGCCGCGAGCAGCGCGAGGGTGCCGACGATGCGGTCGAACAACCATTTCATCACCAGGTCCCAGTCGGTGATCGGCGCCTCGAACACGTCCAGTGTCGGCACCTCGCCGATATAGGAGTAGGAGCGGGGACGGAAGCGCAGCTTGTTGGTGTGCGCGGAGAGGCGGATGTCCACCGGCAGCACCCAGAGCTTCTTCAGCATCTCCAGGATGCGCGTCTCGGCGGAGATCGGCAGCGCGAACAGCACGAGATCGACGCGGGTGCGGCGGGCGAACTCGATGATGTCGTCGACCTTGCCGAGCTTGCGCGCGCCGGCACAAGTATCGAGCGCGCGGCTGTCGTTGCGGTCGTCGAACACGCCGAGCACGTGGATGTCGGAATCCTCCTGCACTTTCAGCGCCTCGACCAATTGTTCGCCGTTGCGGTCGGAGCCGACAATGATGGTGCGGCGGTCGAGCCGGCCTTCGCGCGCCCAGGCGCGCACCAGCGAGCGCAGCACCAGGCGCTGGCAGACGAGCGCGGCGAGCCCGAGGAAGTAGAAGGCGGCAAGCCACAGCCGCGATATTTCGCTGCCGAACTTGGCGAAGAAGGAGATGCCGATGAACAGCAGGAAGACGAACGACCAGGAGGAGATCATCCGCGTCATCTGCCGGAGCTGACCGCGGAACAGCTGCACTTGATAGATGTCGGCGGCCTGGAAGCAGACCACGGCGGAGATCGCGACGGCGATGATTTGCGCGGGATAAACCCAGCTGAAGGAGCCGGCGAGCGGCATGACATAGCCGAGATAGAGCGCGATGCCGACAAGGCTCAGCAGCGCGAAATCGGCCAGGCGGACGAAGCCGGTGATTACGATTGGCGAATAGGCGCGGGCGACCTTCTGGTTGACGATGTCCAGCGCGGCGGGCGAGAGTCGGCGGCGGCGCTCCACAAAGGGCGGGTCAGCCGGGTTCGCCGCGGCGCTGGTCGCGGCATCGAGCATCGAGCGTGCGTTGAGCGGTTCCACGGGCGTCCACGTCCATTCCAAAAACCCGCGGGACGCGTCCTTGCGCCCCGGGCGAGCATCCCCTGGCACATCGAGTATCGAACAAATCGGAAGATTCTCTAAAGCGGGCCTTAAGGATGGTTAGCGTTTGGTAAATGCGTCGCGATATCCCGCGAGCACGCCATCAACCATCGCCTGCTGAGAGAAATGCGCGGAGATGCGCTCGCGCAAAGACGATGCGCGCTGCACGGTCGCTTGCGGATTGTCGAGCGCGGCCGCAATCGCCTCCGCCATGGCCTCCGCGTCGCTCGGCGCGAACAGCGCCGGGCTCTCCGCCCCAAAAATCTCGGGGATGCCTCCGATTTTGGACGCGATCATCGGAATGCCGGCAGCACCGGCCTCGATCACGACATAGGGCATGGAATCGCCACGCGAGGGAACGACCAGCAGCCGCCCCTTGGAAAAGCCGTAGCGCGCCTTGACATGGCCGATGAAGCGGATGGCACTGGTCAGGCCAAGCCTCTCGACCTGCGCTTTCAACGCCGCGGTCTCCTCGCCATCGCCGCCGAGCGTCAGGGTGACCCTCTTGCCGCCCTCGTGCAGGCGCGCCACCGCATCGACCAGCAGATCGGCGCCCTTGATGTGCCTGAACTCACCGACATAAGCGAGGTCGGTGGCGTCGCCGGCGATGATAACAGGCTCGAATTCTTCCGGCGTCACACCGTTGAAGACGCAATGCACCACGCCCTTCGGCGTGCCGACGATGCGCTGATAGGTGTCGCGGGCAAACGCGCTTTCGAACAGAAAAAGGTCGGTCGCGCCCATCAGCGTGCGCTCGAGCCGCGCGTAAAACTCGCCCTTGAGCGTGTTGAGGGGATAATGCAGCGAGCCGCCATGCGGGGTGTAGATGCGGATGGTGTCGTCGGAGCGCCGCCGCATGCGGATGAAAGCACCGGCCTTGGCGCCGTGGCCATGCATGACGTCGGGCTTGAGCGTAGCGATCAGGCGCCGCAAGCGAAGCCAGACCAGGACATCGTCCGGCGACGGTTCGCGGCGGATCGCCATCCGGTGCACGCCGAGCTTCAGTCGCGGTGCGAGCTCGGCAAGGGCCTTGTCGGCGCGCTCGCCGCCGGTGAGGTTGTCGGCGAGGATGCCGACATGATGGCCGCGGTCGACCTGGCCGTTGGCGACGTCGAGGATGTGGCGGAAGATGCCGCCGACTGGAGCGCGCACGGCGTGCAGGATGCGAAGCGGCTGGTCTTGAGAGGGGGGCATGATCAAAACCAGCGCTCGACGGCGAATGCTCGAACAAAACTCACGAAATAATCGAGACGGATTAAGAGCCCTCGTAGTTAACAAACGGTGACGAGCGCGCCCGCGCGAGCTGTCGGATGCCGCGATTAACCCAGCGGCAACCTTAATGGAGTGTAATCGCCCCGGTTCAGGTAAGTTCGTGGCGTTGCGCCTGCGGGAGTGTTCGATGCGTTTAGCGTTCTGGCGTGGCGGCAAGGACAGGGCGGTGGTCGAGCGGGCCGTCTCGAAGGCCAAAGCCGAAACCAAGCGGGCCGAACTCGCGCCCAGGATCGAAGCAAAGCCTGCGCCCGTTGCTCCGACGCAGCAGCCAGTCGAATCCGGCGACATCGACCTTCACGCGCTCGGCGCGGCATTGGCGCGCAAGCGCGGCTGGATCATCGTGCCGACGGTGCTGGCGCTCGTCGCGTCCGTCGCGATCGTCAATCTCGTCACGCCGCGCTACAAGTCTGAGTCCCGCATCCTGATCGACGGCCGCGAGAACGTGTTTCTGCGCCCCAACAGCGATCGCGCCGAGGAGCGGCAGGCGCTCGACGCCGAGGCCGTCACCAGCCAGGTGCAGCTCGTGCTGTCGCGCGACCTCGCGCGCGAGATCATCAAGAAGAACAAGCTTGCGGAGCGGCCCGAGTTCGATCCGGTGCTGCAAGGCATTTCGCCGCTGAGGTCGCTTGCGGCGCTGGTTGGCATCGGCCGCGATCCGTTCTCGATGACGCCGGAAGAGCGCGTGCTCGACGCCTATTACGAGCGCCTCCAGGCCTACGCCGTCGACAAGTCGCGCGTGATCGTGATCGAATTCCAGTCCGCCGATCCCGATCTCGCCGCGCGCGTCGCCAATTCAATCGCCGACGGCTATCTCGTGCTCCAACAGGATGCGCGCCAGGACCAGGCCCGGAACGCGAGCCAGTGGTATGGCGGCAGGATCGACGAGCTGCGACGGAATGTCTCCGAGGCCGAAGCGAAGGCCGAGGATTTCCGCTCCAAGTCGAGCCTGTTCATCGGCACCAACAACACGACGCTGTCGAACCAGCAGATGGGCGAGGTCAACACCCAGCTCAACAATGCGCGCGCGCTGAAGGCCGATGCCGAGTCCAAGGCGCGCCTGATCCGCGAGATGATCCAGAGCGGCAAACCGATCGAGTCGTCGGAAGTGCTGAACTCGGAATCGATGCGCACGCCCTCCCAGCAGCGCGTGGCGTTGCGGGCGCAGCTGGCCGAGCAATCGTCGACGTTGCTTGGCAACCACCCGCGCATCAAGGAATTGAAGGCGCAGCTCGCCGACCTCGACACCCAGATCCGCGACGAGGCCGCCAAGCTCGCCCGCACGCTCGAAAACGATGCGCGTGCCGCCACCGGGCGCGTTCAGGAATTGTCCGCAAGCCTCGAGCAGCTCAAGAAGCAGGCGACGTCAACCAACGGCCAGGACGTGCAGCTCCGCGCCCTCGAGCGTGAGGCAAAAGCGCAGCGTGACCTGCTCGAGACCTATCTCGCGAAGTACCGTGAAGCGAACACCCGCGAGACCATCGATACCGCGCCGACGGATGGCCGCATCATCTCACGCGCCATCGTCTCGAACATGCCGGCCTATCCGAAGAAGCTGCCGATCGTGCTGATCGCGACGATCGCGACACTGTTGCTCTCGTCCGGCGTCGTCGTCACCGGAGAGTTGTTGCGCCAGACCGCGCCCCGTGCAGTCGCTGTATTCACGCCAGCGCAAACGCGGGCGTCGGCTCGCCAGGAACAAGTTGTTCAACCGATGGTCATCGAGCCGTTCGTCGATCCGGTCATGGCAGAGCCCGCGCCGCTTCAGCCGGAGATGACGGCGGATGCCGATGTCAGCGAATTCGCGGAGATCGAACGCCTGGCCGCTAGCCTGCGCGCCGCCGGGGCTGGGGCGAAGAAAGTCACGGTGCTCGGCACCGCAGCCGGCGAAGCCGTCACGCTGTCGACGCTGACACTGGCCCGGTATCTCGCGCGCGATGCGCGGGTTGTCGTGGTCGATCTTGCCGCGTCCTCGCCGACCATGGCCGCCGTATCCGTCGACGCCTCCGCACCCGGCCTTGCCGAGCTGATGCAGGGCGAGGCGTCGTTCGCGCAAATCATCACCCGGGACAAGCTCTCGCGGCTGCATCTGGTCTTGCCCGGCCGTCCCGGCTTCGATCGCAGTCTGTTGCAGTCGCCGCGGGTGACCCTGGCGGTCGACGCGCTGCTGCGCGCCTACGACCACGTGCTGCTCGATGCCGGCAGCGCCTCCGACCTGCCGGCCGAACTGCTGACGGCGAATGCCCGCGCCGTCGTGGTGCCCGACGCGTCGATGGCGCCGGATGCGCGCGCGCTGATGTGCGAGCAGCTCAGCGCCGTCGGCTTCAGCGAAGTCACGATGCTGAGCAAGCCGGTGCAGCCGTCGAATGCGGTGGATGCGCCGCGCGTCGTGGCGGCGTAGGCAAAGACAGATTACCCGAACGCGCGTCGCAGCCGCTGCGCGAGGTCGAACAGCATCTGGTTTTGTTTCACCAGCCGCTTGCCGTGGCTCAGCGAGGACATCGCCATCGCCGCGAGTTTTCCGCGTGACGTCAGCGGAACAAAACTGTCGAAGATGTTCTGGTCGTCCTTGCAGAACATCCGCTTGTACTCGTCCGAGCCGATGCCAAGGTCGAGCGAACGGTAGCCGCGCTCGGCGTAGCGGTCGATGATGTAGCGCATCAGGATCAGCCCGGGGCTGTAACGGGCGTGCTCGGACATCGTGTAGGTGTTGAACATCATCGAGTAGCGCTGGCCATCGGCGACGCCGGCGAAGATCGCGATCACCTCGTCGTCGCATTCGAGCGCGTGGATGTCGATGACGTGGCCTTCACCGCGCAGCGCAAGGCAGGCGCTGCGGACGAATTGCTCGACGCCGGGCTCGGCGAAGACGTTGGGAAGCTTCTGTTCGGCCATCCGCGCCGGCTTGACGCGGAAGAACCAGTCGAGCAGGCGGGTGACGTCCGTGTCCGTGGTCGCCAGGTGATAGCGATAGCCGGCGAGAGCCTGGAGCTTCTTCTCCTTGCTCTTGAGACGACGACGGAAGGAATTGCTGATCCGCGACGCCGGCGGACCGCCCGGCTCCATCGTGAGCAGCGGGCAACCGTTGATCGCGCTCTGGCGCGGCAGGAGCACAAACGGATTCTGCTGGTCGTGCCAGTGCAGCGGCTGCTGCGTCAGTGCGAGCACGTCGACATGCTCGTGCAAGGACGCAAGCAGCGCGTCGAGATCGGCGATGGCGACCTGCGCTGCAAACTCGGCGTTCCACAAGCCCATGTTGAAGGAGGTATGCTTGCCGCCCATGAAGCAGGCCGTGCGCACGCCGTGGTTTTGGCGCAGCGAGAGCGGCAGCAGCAGGAGCGGCCGATGCTCGGCGTCGCGGGCAATGACGATGAAGGGGCGGGCGCGTTCGTGTTCGCCGACCAGGCCCTGCCAGGGACTCAGTAGGTCAAATCGCTGATAGGGCGTGAAGAGGTGACCGGGCTCCTCGAAGGCGCGCCAGACCGCCTCGGCCGTGCCGAGATCGGTGACGATATCGACATGCGCGATGCGGCTCGCTTTCGACCGCGCTGGCGATTCTGCCGTCCGGCTTTGCATCGCCGCAGCCATGGTCATTCGCGAAACCTGTCGAGAAATCAAAAATGTGCGTAATTCGGCCTGTGGCCGACCTTTGCAAAGAAATGTCAACAAAGGGTAATGACTATAGGGAGGGGGAACGGGCGCCGACGGGCGTGAAGGTGGGATATGGCATCCGACGACAGATGGCTGGAACGGCTGCGCCTCGAGCTGACCTGGTTCACCGGCCAGGCGGCGCTGCGTAGTCGTGGTGCCGGCGCCATCCTGCGCCTTGCGCATGTGCGGCCGCGGCGGCGCGGCGGGTTTCAGCCGCTGCGCGAGAACGAGATCACGCCGCACTTTCTCGATCGCGCCATTCGCGCGCTGAAGCGGTGGAATTATGATTTTCTCGGCATGGACGAGGTCTGCCGGCGCGCGGTGACGCTGCCGGAAAAGCGGCGCTTCGTGGCGCTCACCTTCGACGGCGCCGGCAAGGATCTGATCGACTTTGCCTATCCGGTGCTGGCGCGCCACGGCGTGCCCTTCACGATTTATGTGCCCACGGCGTTTCCCGACGGCGTCGGAGAAGCCTGGTGGCTCGGACTCGAGCAGGTGATCGCGCGCGAGAGCCGTGTCAGCCTGTTGATGGGCGAAAAGGAGCAGCGCTTCACCGTCACAGGCAAAGCCGAGAAGCAGGCGCTGTTTTCGTTCGTCGAGTGTTGGCTGCGCTCGCTGCCGTCGGCGGATGTGTCGGCTGCGATCGCCGATCTCTGCACGCGCTACCGGGTCGACCTCGCCGCGCTCTCACGCGATGCGTCGATGAATTGGGAGGATCTGGCGAAGCTTGCGGCCGATCCGCTGGTGACGATCGGCAGCGCGACCGTGAACTATCCCGTGCTCGCCAACATGAAGGATGCAGCCGCGCTGCGCGAGATGGCGATGGGCAAGGCGGTGGCGGAAGCGGCCTTCCAGCGCGACATCAGGCATCTCGCCTTTCCGTTCGGCGATCGCGCCTCGTTCCGGCGTGGCCATGTCGTCATGGTGGAGGAGGCGGGCTTCGCCAGCGCGGTGTCGACGATCCCGGGCATCGTGGATGCGGAGGGACGCACCAATCTGCGCGCGCTGCCGCGCATTTCCTGGGATGGCCGGGTGCGCTCGCTGCGCATGCTACGCGTGCTGGTGTCGGGCACGGCCTTTGCGCCGGTGAAGCCGACCGGCACCGCTACGAACTAGAGGCGCTACGACCTGGCAGCGCTACGAACTAGATTTGGCCCGGTCGGGTCGCTGCATCCAGCTCACGATCGGCATCGCCGGCAGCACCCAGCCCATGCCGACCACCACGTAGTAGATTGCCTGCCGCCAGCCGGACTCGGCGATCCATGGCATCTGCGCCAGCGCCATGCCGAGCAAGGCCCAGACGGTGGCGAGCATCAGGAGGAGGATGGTGCCGAGGAACTTGCGGGTGCGGATCGTCATGACGGAATATTGCGGCTTTCGCTTAACTTGCGCTGCGGGAGCGGGGGACTATAAGGGGCACGCAGTCCGGTTCAAGCTCTGGTTTTTGCCTCGAATGACGACGATTTCCGCCCCGTCCGAGCCGCATCGCGCCGTGCGCTGGTGGCTGATCTTCGTGGCGGCGCTGATCGCGCTGATGGTGCTGGTCGGCGGCGCGACCCGGCTGACGGAATCCGGCCTCTCGATCGTCGAATGGAAGCCGGTCACGGGCAGCGTGCCGCCGCTCTCGGAAGGGCAGTGGACGGCGGCCTTCGAGGCCTACCAGAAGATCCCGCAATATCGCGAGCTCAACGCGGGCATGAGCCTGTCCGAGTTCAAGGAGATCTTCTGGTGGGAATGGAGCCACCGGCTGCTCGGCCGTTTCATCGGTGTCGCCTATCTGCTGCCGTTCCTGTTCTTCCTGTGGCGCGGCGGCCTGTCGGGTGAGTTGAAGCGGCGGCTGTGGCTGCTGTTTGGGCTTGGCGGGCTCCAGGGCGCGGTTGGCTGGTGGATGGTGGCCTCGGGACTGTCCGAACGGGTCGAAGTTTCGCAATATCGGCTGGCGACGCATCTGGTGCTCGCGCTGCTGATCTTCGCCGGCATCGTCTGGACGGTGCGGCGGCTCGCCGAGCGGCCGCAGATCGCAGCACCATCGCGGCTGCGCTTCACGAGCGCCTTGCTCCTCGTCGTGACCTTTATCCAGATCTATTTCGGCGCGCTGGTTGCCGGCCTGCGCGCCGGGCGCGCCTACAACACCTGGCCGAAGATCGACGGCGCATTCATTCCCTCGGCTGAGCGGCTGTGGTTCGAGACGCCGTGGTGGCGCAACATGTTCGACAATGTGCTGACGGTGCAGTTCGAGCATCGCATGACGGCCTATGCGCTGTTCGCGCTGGCGGCGTTGCACGCGTTCGATGCGGTGCGTTCACGCGCAGGTTCTGCGGCAAGCGGCGCGCTTTTGCTGTTGGGCGCGGTAAGCCTGCAGGCAGTGCTCGGCATTCTCACGCTGCTCAACCAGGTGCCGATTGATCTCGCGCTGGCGCATCAGGCGGTTGCGCTCGTGGTGCTGACGCTTGCGGTGATGCAGACAGAGCGGCTCGCTGCGCGTGGCTCAACCGAAGCGCAGCCGCGGGCGATTCCTGTCAGTCAGCCCGGCTGATCACTACCAGCCCGGCTGATCAGCAATAGCCGTAGATGCCGCACGAGTAGGGCAGGCGCCAGAAATAATCGACCTGCTTCCCGCCGTAATACGGGCCCTGATAATCGTAATCCCACGGGCGGCCGTAATAGCCCGGCAGCGTGTTGGAACCCGGCAGCAGTGGCGTACCCGGCAGGTTGCGGATGTAGCTGCCGATGCCATAGGCCGGCGAGATCAGCGCATCCGGATCCGTCTCGACATAGACCTGCGGCGGCTCCTGCGGCGGAGCGGCGGGCCGCCGTTTCGGCGTGGCCGGCAAATCGGCGGCAATCGCAGCTGAGACCGTCAGCATCGCCGCAAGAGCAGGCACCATCCAGCGCAGCATCGTCGGCTCCGAATCAAAGGGGCGATCCAGTGACGATGTATGCGGCAGATATGGTTAATGACTGTTAACGGGGGCCGTCTTCCGGGACGCACCCAAGCGCCCCGGAATGACCGAGAAGGCTACGCGCCCAGCGCCTGTTCCAGATCGGCGATCAGATCTTCCTTGTCCTCGATCCCGATCGAGAGCCGCACCACGTCGGGGCCGGCGCCGGACTTGACCTTGGCGGCGTCGTCGAGCTGGCTGTGCGTGGTCGAGGCCGGATGGATGACGAGCGAGCGGGTGTCGCCGACATTGGCCAGATGCGAGAACAGCTGCAACTTCGACACCAGGCTGACGCCTGCGTCGTAGCCGCCCTTCAGGCCGAAGGTGAACACGGCGCCGGCGCCCTTCGGCGCGTATTTGCGCGCAAGCTGGTAGTACTTGTCGCTTGCAAGGCCCGCATAGTTCACCGAGGCCACCGCCGGATGGCCGGCGAGGAATTCGGCGACCGCCTTCGCATTGTCGCAGTGCTTCTGCATGCGCAGCGGCAGCGTCTCGATGCCGGTGAGGATCATGAAGGCATTGAACGGCGACAGCGCGGGGCCGAGGTCGCGCAGGCCGAGCACGCGGCAGGCGATCGCGAAGGCGAAATTGCCGAACGTCTCCTGGAGCCGGATGCCGTGATATTCGGGCCGCGGCTCGGACAGCATCGGATATTTGCCGCCGGTCGACCAGTCGAAGGTGCCGGCATCGACGATGATGCCACCGATCGAATTGCCGTGGCCGCCCAGAAACTTCGTCAGCGAGTGCACGACGATGTCGGCACCGTGATCGATCGGCCGGATCAGATAGGGCGAGGCCAGCGTGTTGTCGACGATCAGCGGTACGGCCGCCTTGCGCGCCACCGTCGAAACCGCCTCGATGTCGGTGATGCTGCCGGCGGGATTGGCGATGGACTCGATGAAGATCGCTTTCGTGCGCGGCGTGACCGCGCGCTCGAAGCTCGCGATGTCGTCGGGATCAGCCCACACCACGTTCCAGCCAAAGCTCTTGAACGCATGCGTGAACTGGTTGATCGAGCCGCCATAGAGCTTTCGCGCGGCGATGAACTCGTCGCCGGGCTGGAGCAATTGCTGCAGCACCACGACCTGCGCGGCATGGCCCGAGGCCACGGCAAGCGCGGCCGTGCCGCCTTCGAGCGCCGCGACGCGTTCTTCCAGCACCGCATTGGTGGGATTGCCGATACGGGTATAGATGTTGCCGAACGCCTGCAGGCCGAACAGCGAGGCGGCGTGGTCGGCGTCGTTGAAGACAAAGGATGTGGTTTGATAAATCGGAGTCGCGCGCGCACCGGTGGTGGGATCGGGCTGTGCACCGGCATGCACGGCGAGGGTCGAAAATCCCGGAAGGCGATCGCTCATTGAGGCGTCCTGTTCTGGTGGTCTGAAATCGCGCGGCATGCTGATTGGCGCCGCGGCTGCCGTCAAGGCGGCGCTTCACATCAGAATGATCGTGCTACGCATTGTCGCGTTCGCGAAATGAACCCGTCGCAATTGCGTCAGCTTTGCTCGGTCTTGTTTTTGGCGGCGCGATCCGATGCCGCGGTCTCGCCACCGCCGACACTCATCCGATTGAGCGATAAGCGCATCCCCTGCGTCGGCGCCGGGGGGCGCTTGGAACTCAGCGTGCGCGAATTGACGCCCATCCAGGAGATCTCCGAGGACAGACGGCCATATTCGATCTTGGGGCAGCGGTTCATCACCACCTTGATACCGACCGATTCCGCCTTCAGCGCCGCCGCATCGTCGCGAGCGCCAAGCTGCATCCAGATCACCGTCGGCAGCGGATCGAGTGTGAGAGCTTCCTCGACCACCGGCATGATGTGGCTGGAGTTGCGGAAAATGTCGATCATGTCGATGGGACGCCCGATGTCGGACAGCGAGGCGACGAAGGGCTTTCCGAGCAGCTCCTTGCCGACATGGCCGGGATTGACCGGAATCATGTCGTAGCCGCGCTGGGCCAGATATTTGAACGCGAAATAGCTCGGTCGCACGTTGACCGGCGAGGCGCCGACCATCGCGATCGACTTCACGCCGTTGAGGATGCCCCGGATGTAATTGTCGGGATAGCTGTCGTGGTTCATTGGCTCTTCTTCTTGCTGTCATTGCGAGGAGCGAAGCGAAGCAATCCAGACTGTCACCGCGGAGATATCCTGGATTGCTTCGCTTCGCTCGCAACGACGAATTTCACTCGTCCCGCCATGTCGGCGTGCGCTTCTCGATGAAAGCGCCAATGCCTTCCTCGGCGTCGCGCGCCATCATGTTCTCGGTCATCACCTCTGCCGCATAACGATAGGCGTCCGCAAGGCTCATCTCGGCCTGGCGGTAGAACGCCTCCTTGCCGAGCTTGACGGTGTAGGCGGATTTCAGCGCGACCTGTTCGGCCAGCGCGATCGCGGCCTCGCGCTCGGTGCCAACGACGACGACACGATTGACGAGCCCGATCTCGCGGGCGCGTGCAGCCGGGATCGGCTCGCCCGTCAGCAGCATCTCCATCGCCTGCTTGCGCGGCACGTTGCGCGACAGCGCCACCATCGGCGTCGAGCAGAACAGGCCGATGTCGACGCCGGGCGTGGCGAAGCTCGCAGCTTCCGAGGCGATCGCGAGATCGCAACTCGCCACGAGCTGGCAGCCGGCGGCGGTCGCGATGCCCTGGACGGATGCGACCACGGGCTTGGGCAGGTGTGCGATCGCCTGCATCATCGCGCTACAGGCGGTCATCATCTCGGCGAAGAAGGCACGGCCGCGATCGGGGTCGTCGCGGCGCGCGGTCAGCTCTTTCATATCGTGGCCGGCGGAGAAGGCGGGACCATTGGCCGCGATCACAACGCCGCGGACAGCCTTGTCGTCGCGGATCTCATTGAGCTCGGCATGCAGGCTTGCGATCATCGCCTCCGAGAGGCTGTTGCGGGCGGCCGGGCGGTTGAGGGTCAGGACCGCGATGGGACCTATGGTCTCGCGCAGCAGGATCGGCGGTTGCGGGGAGGGGGCGCGGGCGGCCTGGACGGACATCGAAGCGTTTCCGGTTGGATTATTGCGATTGGATGACGCAGATAACTTAATGTAACAGGGGACGTGAAGCGAGGGTGAGGGGTAGCATGGCGTTAGCGAAAATGAGCGTGGCGGAGCTCGAGCAGTTTCTCCGCAACGAGTTTCCCCAGGCCTTCAGCGGCGACGACATCACGATCGAGAGCGCCGACGGCCAGGCCTGCCTTTTGCGTCAGCGCTACAGCGAAAGGATGCTGCGGCCGGGTGGAACCGTGTCCGGCCCGACGCTGATGGCACTCGCCGATTTCGCGATGTACGTGGTGCTGCTGTCGGCGATCGGGCCGATCGGGCTCGCCGTGACCACCAATCTCAACATCAACTTCCTGCGCAAGGGCCAGCCCGGGCAGGACGTGCTGGCGGAGGCGCGGCTCCTCAAGCTCGGCAAGCGGCTGGCGGTCGGCGAGGTGAACCTGTTGTCCGGCACTTCGCCCGATCCGATTGCCCATGTCACCTCGACCTATTCCATTCCAAATGCTTGAGCTTTTCGCGGGTATCTCGATACCATATTTTTAACCCATTGATATTGAACATTTAAATTGCGCCTTTGGGCATTGACCATGGCGCCTCTGTTCTCTAGAAAACCGCTCAGTCCGGTGCGGTGTTCGCGCCGATGCTCCCCGTTCACGGAAACTTTGACATGAAAACCTTTTCGGCAAAGCCGGCTGAGGTGACGAAGAAGTGGGTATTGATCGACGCCAAGGGTCTGGTCGTCGGCCGTCTCGCCACCATCGTCGCCATGCGCCTGCGCGGCAAGCACCTTCCGACCTACACCCCGCACGTTGATTGCGGCGATAACATCATCATCATCAACGCGCAGCATGCGGTCCTCACCGGTCGCAAGCGCGAGCAGAAGACCTACTACAAGCACACCGGCTATGTCGGCCACATCAAGGAGCGCACCGCGCGCCAGATCCTCGAGGGCAAGCATCCCGAGCGCGTGCTCGAGAAGGCCGTCGAGCGCATGATCCCCCGTGGTCCGCTCGGTCGCGTCCAGATGGGCAACCTCCGCGTCTATGGCGGCGCCGATCATCCGCACGAGGCGCAGACGCCCGAGAAGATCGACATCGCCAAGTTGAACCGCAAGAACACGAGGGCCGCATAACATGGCCGAATCCATCCAGTCGCTCGACCAGCTCTCGCAGCTCAAGACGGCGGCCTCGCCCGACGCGCCCAAGCACGAGAAGAAGGTCGACAAGTTCAACCGCGCCTATGCCACCGGCAAGCGCAAGGACGCGGTCGCCCGCGTCTGGATCAAGCCGGGCGCCGGCAAGGTCACGGTCAACGCGCGCGAGGTCGAGGTCTATTTCGCCCGTCCCGTGCTGCGCATGATGATCGAGCAGCCCTTCTCCGTGGCCGCGCGTTCCGGCCAGTACGACGTGATCTGCACGGTCGCCGGCGGCGGTCTGTCCGGCCAGGCCGGTGCGGTGCGTCATGGTATCTCCAAGGCGCTGACCTATTTCGAGCCGGAGCTGCGCACCGTGCTCAAGAAGGGCGGCTTCCTCACCCGCGACTCCCGCGTGGTCGAGCGCAAGAAGTACGGCAAGGCCAAGGCCCGCCGGTCCTTCCAGTTCTCGAAGCGTTAATCGCTTCGGTCACATTCGCCGCGAAAGCGGCTTCAATGAGATGCAAAAGGGCGCTGATTTCAGCGCCCTTTTTGCTGTTCGTTTGTATGCAAATTGATGGCGTGTTTCCTGAAAAGTTGGGTCTGGATAAAAACCTGAATGGAAGGCGCGAGACATAGCGTCGCATCTGGAAGGGCGCGCAAATCGGCTGAGCCGATCGCGTAACTGCTATGTCTAGAAGGGGGCCGACATGACGTCGCTCGATAGCATCACGCTCTATTTGGTCGCCACCATGATTGCCGCACTGCTCGGCGCCATGATGGTGTTTTTCGGCAGGCAGGAGAACAGCCCTGCGTTGAAATGGTGGGGCACGGCGTATCTCCTCGGCGCCGCATCGGTCGCGCTGTGGACTGCGGCCGGCGAAAAGCTCGGCCCGCATCTTTACCTCGCGCTGAACGCGGTCGGCTTCGTCGCCTGCGGCATGGTCTGGAATGCGGCGCGCGTCTTCCACGGCCGCAAGCCGAACTGGCCGGGTCTCCTGGTCGGCGCGCTCGCCTGGGCCGCTGCCGCTACGCTGCTCGATCCCACGGCGTCCATGCTGCGCATGATCGCGGGCGCCGGCATCGTCTCGGTCTATGCGGCGCTGACCGCGAGCGAGCTCTGGGTCGAGCGGCGCAAGAGCCTGCAACGGCGCTGGCCGGCGTTCGTGGTCCCGGTGATGCACGGCTGCGCCTTGATGCTGCCGATCCTGCTCGGCAGTTTCCTGCGACCGAACGATGCCGGCTTCTCCGGCAGCATCTGGGTCACCGTGTTCGCGGTCGAGCTCGTGCTTTATGCCGTCGGCACCGTATTCGTGATCTTCATGCTGGTGTCCGAGCGCACGGTCACCGCGCACCGGACTGCCGCGTCCACGGACCCACTGACCGGCATGCTCAACCGCCGCGGCTTCTCGGAAGCCTGCGGCCGCGTGATCGAGCGCGAGGCCAAGGCTGGCCGCCCGGTGACGGTGATGATCTTCGACATCGATCATTTCAAGTCGATCAACGACCGCTTCGGCCATCCCGCCGGCGACGAGATGCTGAAACTGTTCTCGACCGTCGTCGTCAGCAATCTGCGCATCACCGACATGTCGGGCCGGATCGGCGGCGAGGAGTTCGCTGCCCTCTTGCCCTGTTCGCTGGAGGAGGGCGTGCTGGTCGCCGAGCGCGTGCGCGAGGCGTTCGAAACCTCCGGCGTCATGGTCGATGAAGGCCCGGTCGACACCACAGTCAGCATCGGCGTCGCCGGCGGTCCGGCCGGCACCGAGCTCGAGGTCCTGCTGGCCTCGGCCGACACTGCGCTCTACCAGGCCAAGCGCGGCGGCCGTAACCGCGTCGAGGCGGCGGAGGAGCTGCCACTGTCGCTGGAGAACTGGCGCCGCCAGAGCGCCGCGCGGATCGGCGTACCCAAGACACAGTCTAAGGCGCAGCCGGCGACAGCCTAGGCAAGGGAGGCCTTGTGGTAAGCTCCTGTTTACCATTCGATCCCTAACATTGCGGTCATGGAATCGATCCGTCGACAGAACCCGCAGACTGCCCTGATGTCGCTGGAAGCCGCCGCGGCCTCGGCACGCGGCGGTTTCGCTTGCCTGTTCTCTACCGCGGATGAATACGAGAGCGCGCTGATCAGCGAGCGCCGCGCCCAGGGGCGCTATGCGCAAGGCCGCAACTACTGGCCGCTCGCGCTGTTCGTCGGTTGTGCGCTCATGGTGGCGGGCACTGTTCTGCTGCTCGCCTGAGTGATCTGCATTTTTGGACCGGGCAGGGCGCCGTTTCGACGCCTTTTTCTTTGTCGCCGGCTGCGCTAGACACGGCCATCGAACAAAAATGGGTGGAAACAGATGATCACCGAGATCGCGCAAATCGACGTCAAGCCGGGCAGCGAGAAGGACTTTGAGGCCGCCGTCGCCAAGGCCAAGGCCGCTTTCGGCCGCTCCAAGGGTTTTTATGGTTTCGAGCTGCACAAGTCTATCGAGAAGCCGCAGCGTTACCGGCTGATGGTGAAATGGGAGACGCTGGAAAGCCACACCGTCGACTTCCGCGGCTCGGAGAATTTCACCGAATGGCGCGGCCTCGTCGGCCAGTATTTTGCGTCGCCCCCGGAGGTCGAGCACACCGCGACCGTGCTCACAACCTGATGCCGGTCAGGCCGCCTCCGCCAAAGGCGGCGCCTCATACGCTTTGAAATGGTCGATCATGACCTTGGCGATGGCGACCAGTGGCAACGCCAGCGCCAGGCCCCAGATTCCGAACACGACGCCGAGCAGGATCTGGAACGCGAATAGCGTGGCCGGCGGGATGTCCAGTGCCTGGCGCTGAAGGATCGGCGTCAGGAAATAGCTCTCCATGGCGTGCACGCCCAGGAAGAGGATGAAGGCCGACAGCGCCGGGATCCAGCCCGAGGCGAGGCTCGCCAGCACCACGACGACGCCGGCAATGATGGCGCCGACGGTCGGGATGAAGGCGAGCAGGCCCGCCTGGATTCCCAGGATGAACGAGCCGGGAATGCCGATGACGGCAAGCCCGATCCAGGTCACGACCCCGACCGCAAGCATCACGACGATCTGCGCGATCAGCCAGCGCTCCAGCGTCTCGCCGATGCGGTCGATGATCAATGCCACGCGAGTGCGATGCTTCGCCGGTGCAAGAAATAACAAGCCGTCGTGATAGACGCTGGGCTGGGCGGCGAAGGCGAGCCCAAGAAACAGCACGATGAAGATGTTGCCGACGGCACTGATCGTGCCGAGCAGCAGCTTGAAGGTCTGGCTGACGATCGCCCCGCCGCTCGAGGCGAGCGCGCCGGCACCGCTCGGCAATCCATGCGGGGCGGAACTGGGGGCGGGCGTCGAGCCGGCGTCGGTGGGGGCGGCGGGTCCGGCATTGCCGAGATCGAACACGCTGGTGTCGATGCCGTGGTTGTCGAGGAAGGACTTTACGTTCGTGATCTGCGACTTGATGGTCTTGCTCAGCACCGAAGCCTGATCGGCGATGGTAGCGCCGCCGAGATAGCCGACACCCGCGAGCATTACGGCCAGCGCGGTGCAGACGATCGCGAGCCGGACCGCATGGGGCAGGTGAACGCGCCGCCCAAGCGCGTTGGTCAGCGCGTTGAGGCCAACGCCGAGCAGCATGCCGGTGAAGATCAGGAGCAGGGTGGTGGCAAAATACCAGCTGAACACCAGCATTGCCGCGAACAGCACGATGCCGATGCCCCCGACCGAGATCGACCAGGCCAGATCGTTGCGGGTCCGGGGCCGTTCATCTCTGGGAATGGTCACATCGGGTCCTTTTCGAGAGCGGCGGGCGGGGCACTCTTTCGGCAAACGCGCTTCCGATCAAGACCGGGCAACGCGCTGGTTTGACGCTGCCGCGCGAACGGCGCAGAGCGATGAGGAATGAACAGGTGGGGGGACGCTTGAGTTTCATCAGCAAATGGGCCGGTCTGCTTGGGCTTTTGGCCGTGCTCGTGGTCGGCGATCAGATCCGGATCAACCGGCCCGGCCACAAATTTCGCCTCACGGTCGAGGTGATGACGCCTGACGGGATCAAGACCGCATCCGGCATTCTGGCCGTCGTGCCCGACCGCAATTATAACCGCGGCGGCCACACTACGATGCGCGGGGAGGCGGTCTTCGTCGACCTCGGTCGGGGCAAGAACCTGGTGGCATTGCTGGCGCATCGGCAGGGCGGCAAGCTCGACCTCGATGACATCAACTACGTCGCGCTCCGCGCCTATGGCGCCGCGCGCGGCAACCGCGTCTCGTTTAGCGATATCAACCGGCAGACCGGCACCGTTCCGGTGCAGGGCGACCTCATTCCCGTGCTCGTGAGCTTTGGCGATCCCATGGAGCCAGATTCCGCGCGCTTTGTCGCCGCCGACCATGCGGAGGCGGTGCTGGGCGACGGCTACTCGATCCGCGGCCTCACCGCCGAGGTGGTGCCCAACGGATTCTGGCCGATGGATTTCGGGGGCGTGCTCGGGGAGCCCGTGACGCGCGGAATCGAGGCAAAACTGCCCTGGCTGGCTGCACAGGGCGAGGCGGCGGCCACCGCAGGGAAGGCCGCCGGCCTGCCCGTCGGCGGCGAGATTGAGGCCCGGGAGGCATTTGCGCGGAAATAGCATTGCCGTCCCGCGAAGCCTTCTGTTGAATTTGTTCCACCCCAAGGGCATGTTTGGAGAATCTTCTTACTGGAGAGGTCGGAACGGGAGATGAGAAAGCCGGTCGTCGGCGTGATCGGGAACGCCCATCGCGTCGAAAATCGATTTCAGGTCCAGATGGTCGGCGAACGCAATTTGCGTGCGGTGGCCGAGGTTTCCGGCGGCTTGCCGGTGATGTTTGCGGGAGCACCCGACATCACCGATCTCGGCGCACTGCTCGATGTGGTCGACGGGATCGTGCTCACCGGCGCCCGGGCTAACGTCCATCCGACCCGCTTCAATGTCGATCCGTGTGAACGGCACGAGCCCTACGACATTCACCGTGATGAGGTGGCGCTGGCGCTGTCCATCGCCTGTGTGTCCCGCGGCATCCCGCTGTTCGGCATTTGCCGGGGCCTGCAGGAGATGAACGTCGCCTTCGGCGGCTCGCTGCACCCCGAGATCCGCGAAATCCCGGGCCGCATGAACCACCGCATGCCGAGGCTCGAAAACGGCGAGATCCATCCCGATCCGACCGTCGTGTTCGCCGACCGTCACGACGTCGATCTGACGCCCGGAGGCGCGTTCGCAACGCTGCTCGGCTGCGAGAAGATCAGGGTCAATTCGCTGCACGGCCAGGGCATCCTCGATCCCGGCAAACGCGTGCTGATCGAGGGTATCGCCGAGGACGGCACCATCGAGGCCATTCGCATCGCGGAAGCCCCGACCTTTGCGCTCGGGGTGCAATGGCACGCCGAATACGACCCGCAGTGCAATCCGATCAACCGAAAACTGTTCGAGGCGTTTGGCGAAGCCATGGTCGAACGCCAGCGCGCGGCGGCGTAGTTGAACGCGGTGTCGGAAGCTCTAACGCGAGCGCATTCCGCCCCATCGTTGCGAGCGCAGCGACGCAAATCCTGACAATTTGCATCTCAAGTCGAAGCGCGTCGCTGAGCTCCACATGCCTGCCAAGGATTGCCGCAGTTCGATCCCGTCCATTGCATCGCACAATCGCAACCGCGGACGACAAGCCACCACATTGAGGTTTGGGAGAGGAACACCATATCTTTGGCAAGGGAGCCCTTGCCGTGCAGACCATGAAGGCGGCCCTCGTTGCGACAATCGGCATCGTCGCTTGTCTTTTTTATCTCCTTCCCGGCTCAGCGGAGGAGAATCGTCCTCTTGCAATCACTGTCACGATCGGGGGAGCCATTGGCCCAGCATCGGCAAGCTATCTGAAAGAGGCGTTGACCAAGGCAGGCGAACGACGCGCCGAGATCGTGATTCTTCGAATGAACACCCCCGGCGGTCTCAACTCCAGCATGCGCGAGATCATCGCGGATGTGCTCGCCTCGTCCGTTCCTGTGATCGGCTACGTCGCGCCGGCAGGCGCCCATGCGGCGAGCGCCGGGACATATATCCTGTATGCGACCCATATCGCAGCGATGGCGCCAGGCACCAATATCGGTGCCGCGACGCCGGTGCAGATTGGCGGACCGCTTCCAGGCCTGCCGAGTGGCACGCCCGAGAAGGACGGCAAGGACAAGAAGGACGAACCGAAAGACGCGATGACGGCGAAGGTGACGAACGATGCCGTCGCCTTTATCCGCAGCCTCGCCGAACTGCGCGGCCGTAATGCCGATTGGGCCGAGAAGGCGGTCCGTGAGGCCGCCACCCTGTCCGCCAACGGCGCGTTGCAGGCGCACGCCATCGACCTTGTCGCGCGCGATCCGGCCGACCTGCTCAGGCAAATCGATGGTCGCGACGTCGAGGTTGCGGGCGGCAAGACGCAACGCCTGGCAACGCAGAACGCCGTCATCGAAGCCGTCGATCCCGGGTGGATCTCCCGATTCCTGGCGGTCATCACCGATCCCAACGTCTCGTTCATTCTCCTGATGGTCGGCATCTACGGCCTGATCTTCGAGTTCATGTCCCCCGGTGCAGTCGCTCCGGGAGTGGTCGGGTCGATCTGCCTGCTGCTCGGTCTCTACGCTCTCAATTTGCTGCCGATCAATTATGCCGGCCTCGGCTTGATGCTGGTCGGGATCGCGCTCCTTGCCATCGAGGCGTTCAATCCGACCGTCGTGATCGGCCTTGGAGGCGTCGTCGCCTTCGTGCTGGGTGCCATCATGCTGGTCAGGGTCGAAGCGCCGGGCTACCGGCTGTCGTGGTCGGTCATCGCCATCGTCGCGGCGGCGTTCACAGGTTTCGTTCTGACCGTGCTCGGCGCGCTTCGGCGCGCCCGCCGCGGTCCGCCGCGGGTCGGCGCGCAAGCCATGCGAGGCCTGACTGCCGAGGTCCTCGACTGGACCGAGAACGAGGGGCACGTCTTTACGCATGGCGAACGCTGGCAAGCGCGCGGCGCCGACATCTTCAAGCCTGGCGAGAGGGTCGAGGTCGCCAATATCGTCGACCTGACGCTGGTGGTCCGGCGTCCGGGCGCTGTGAGCGAGGGAGGTCAACTCTGATGTTTGAATATTCGATTTACGCAGTGCTTGCGCTGATCGTCATCATGTTTCTCACCCAGGCCGTTCGCATCCTCAGGGAATACGAACGCGGCGTTATCTTCACGCTTGGCCGCTTCACCGGGGTGAAGGGGCCGGGCCTCATCATCCTCATTCCGATCGTGCAGCAGCTGGTCAAGGTCGACCTCAGGGTGATGGTGCAGGTCGTGCCGCCCCAAGATGTGATTTCGCGCGACAACGTCTCGGTCAAGGTCAATGCCGTTCTCTATTTCCGCATCGTCGACCCCGAGCGCGCCATCATCAAGGTCGGCGATTACATGGCCGCGACCAGTCAGCTCGCTCAGACCACGTTGCGTTCGGTGCTGGGCAAGCACGAGCTCGACGAGATGCTGGCCGAACGCGACAGGTTGAACGCCGACATCCAGGAGATCCTCGACAAGCAGACCGACGTTTGGGGCATCAAGGTTACCGGAATCGAGATCAAGGACGTCGATCTCAACGAAACCATGGTGCGCGCGATCGCCAAGCAGGCAGAGGCGGAACGGTTGCGGCGCGCCAAGGTGATCAATGCGATGGGCGAGCAGCAGGCCGCCGAAAAGCTGGTCGAGGCCGGCCGGATTCTCGCGCAGGAGCCGCAGGCGATGCAGCTGCGTTACTTCGCGGCTCTGCACGACATCGCGGGCGAGCGGTCGTCGACCGTCGTGTTTCCACTGCCAATCGGCCTGCTCGATCATTTGATGCCGCGGCGCGAGAACCCGTAGCTGGAAGGTCCTACGCTCTCAAACGAAAAGGCGCCCTCGCGGGGCGCCTTTTGCTAGTCGCATAGGGTTCGAGCCCGTTAGCCCGAATAGTACATCTCGAACTCGACCGGATGCGGGGTCATTTCGAAGCGGACGACCTCGGTCATCTTCAGCTCGATATAGGCGTCGATGAAGTCGTCGTCGAACACGCCGCCGGCCTTGAGGAACGCGCGGTCCTTGTCGAGGTTTTCGAGCGCCTCGCGCAAGCTGCCGCACACCGTCGGGATCTGCTTGAGCTCTTCCTTGGGCAGATCGTAGAGGTCCTTGTCCATCGCCGGACCCGGATCGATCTTGTTCTTGATGCCGTCGAGGCCGGCCATCAGCATCGCGGCGAAGCCGAGATAGGGATTGGCGAGCGGATCGGGGAAACGCACCTCGACGCGCTTGGCCTTCGGGTTCGCCGTGTAGGGGATGCGGCAGGAGGCCGAGCGGTTGCGCGCGGAATAGGCGAGCAGCACGGGGGCCTCATAGCCCGGGACCAGACGCTTGTAGGAGTTGGTCGACGGGTTGGTGAAGGCGTTGATCGCCTTGGCATGCTTGATGATGCCGCCGATGTAGTGGAGGCAGGTCTCCGACAGGTCGGCGTATTTGTTGCCGGCGAACACCGGCTTGCCGTCCTTCCAGATCGACTGGTGCACGTGCATGCCCGAGCCGTTGTCGCCGAAGACCGGCTTCGGCATGAAGGTGGCGGTCTTGCCGTAGATGTGCGCGACCTGGTGGATGCAGTATTTGTAGATCTGCATGTGGTCGGCCATCAGCGTCAGCGTGTCGAACTTCATGCCGAGCTCGTGCTGGGCGGAAGCGACCTCGTGGTGATGCTTTTCGACCTTCACGCCCATCTTGGCCATGGCGCCCAGCATCTCCGAGCGCATGTCCTGCACGGAATCCTGCGGCGGCACCGGGAAGTAGCCGCCCTTGGTGCGGACGCGGTGGCCGAGATTGCCGCCTTCATATTCAGTGTCGGAATTGGTCGGCAGTTCCGAGGAGTCGAGACGGAAGCCGGTGTTGTAGGGGTTGGCGGAGAAGCGCACGTCGTCGAACACGAAGAACTCGGCTTCAGGCCCGACGAACACGGTGTCGCCCACGCCCATCGACTTCACCATGGCTTCCGCCTTCTTGGCGATGCCGCGGGGGTCGCGGTTGTAGGGCTCGCCGGTGGTCGGCTCGAGCACGTCGCAGGTAATGACCATCGTGGTCTCGGCGAAGAACGGATCGATCGTCGCGGTCACCGGATCGGGCATCAGGCACATGTCGGACTCGTTGATCGCCTTCCAGCCGGCGATCGAGGAGCCGTCGAACATCGTTCCTTCGGCGAAAATTTCTTCATCGATCATGCTGATGTCGAACGTGACGTGCTGCCACTTGCCGCGCGGATCGGTGAAGCGCAGGTCGACGTATTTGACGTCGTTGTCCTTGATCGATTTCAGGACGTCTTTGGCGGTCTTCATGCATACCCCTTTTGGCTCTGCGGGTCGGTTTCCAAACTTCAAGCGACCGTGTTCACGCTTCTTGAGGCGCGCGAGGCACAAACAAAACGAGGCCGCCGAAGCAGCCTATTTCTTGTCAGAGTGTCGCCAAAATGCGGGATAGCACCCGGCTCAGATAGCGTCCAGCCCGGATTCGCCGGTTCGGATGCGGATCGCCTCTTCGATGTTGGAGACGAAGATCTTGCCGTCGCCGATGCGCCCGGTTTGCGCGGCGCGGCGGATCGCGTCAATGGCGCGTTCAACCAGATCGTCGCCGATGACGATCTCGATTTTCACCTTGGGCAGGAAGTCGACGATATATTCTGCGCCGCGGTAAAGCTCGGCGTGGCCCTTCTGGCGGCCAAAGCCCTTGGCCTCCGTGACGGTGATGCCCTGAAGGCCAACTTCCTGAAGCGCTTCCTTCACCTCGTCGAGCTTGAATGGCTTGATGATGGCTTCGATTTTCTTCACTGCGCGCCTCCCGGCCTGTCGATCAAATAGCAACGTCTTCGTCAGGATGCGCTTTTCTTAACGCACGATCTTGTCTTCGCTATGCCGGAATAACCTGACCAGTCCGGCAACAACGGCCGGCCACAGCATGATAAATGCCAGTGAGCACGACGAACCGAAGCGGCTTCCGCGAAAGCAGGGTCTATGCCAAGTTGCAAATGCCCTGATTATTGGAGCGTTATCAGCCTTTTAACGTGCAGCCCTGATAGGTGGCGCCGACCGGCACAAAATACCGAAGACTACGAAATAGGCAAACGGTTCAATATCTGTGCAGATCGTTGTTCCGTCGGATGAGCCGGCACGAAACGTGCCTGTTGAAAAGGCGTTTGGACGGGGAAGTGGCATGGAAGTTCTAACCAACGCCGAAATGCAGCGCGCCGATCAGCTCAGTATTGCGGCAGGCACCCCTGGTTTCAAGCTGATGCTCAGCGCGGGCCAGGCGGTGACGGAGGCCGCCAATGCGCTGGTGGAGGAGGGGCCGATCCTGATCGTCGCCGGCCCGGGCAACAATGGCGGCGACGGTTTTGTCGCAGCTGCCGAGCTCGCCGCCCAGGGCCGCGAGGTCTCGGTGATCCTGATGTGCGAGCGCGACCAGCTTCAGGGCGATGCGGCCTCCGCCGCGCGCGGCTGGAAGCATCCGGTGCTCCCGTTCAATCCGCAGGCGATCGGCAGGCCCGCGTTGATCATCGATGCGCTGTTCGGCGCAGGCCTCAGCCGCCCGGTCGACGGCGAGGCACGCGCGATGATCGAGGCGATCAACGCCAATGGCGCGCCGGTGCTCGCGGTCGATTTGCCGAGCGGCATCAACGGCACCAGCGCCGCGGTGCTGGGTGTGGCGGTGAATGCCACCGAGACCGTTACCTTCTTTCGCAAGAAGCCGGCGCATCTGCTGCTGCCGGGGCGGATGCATTGCGGCCACGTGCGCATCGCCGACATCGGCATCGACGCGCAGGTGCTGGACGAGATCGCGCCGCAGATCTTCGAGAACGATCCGGATTTCTGGGGCGCGGCCTTTCCGGTGCCGCGCATCGACGGCCACAAATACGCGCGTGGTCACGTGCTCGCGGTCTCCGGCGATATGGCTGCGACCGGCGCGGCGCGGCTCGCCGCGCGCGGGGCGCTGCGCGCCGGCGCGGGCCTGGTGACCTTGGCCACGCCGCGTGATGCGCTCGCGATCAATGCGGCTGCGCTCACCGCGGTGATGGTTCGTCCCATCGACACCGCGATCGAGTTCGGCGAACTCCTCGGCGACAAGCGTTACAACACCTGCATGATCGGCCCCGGCGCGGGCATCGGCGATCGCACCTGCGATTTCGTCCACACGGCGCTTAACGCACAGCGGCATCTCGTGCTCGACGCGGATGCGCTGACCAGCTTTGCCGCGAATCCCGAGCGGCTGTTTGAATCGATCAAGTCCTCGCAGGACAAGGCGGTGGTGCTGACGCCGCACGAGGGCGAGTTTCCACGCCTGTTCTCCGACCTCAGCAACAAATATCCGGGCCGCTCGAAGATCGAGCGTGTGCGCGCCGCCGCCGAGCGCTCCGGCGCGGTCGTATTGCTGAAGGGCCCGGACACCACGATCGCCGCGCCCGACGGCCGCGCCACTATCGCCGCCAACGCGCCGCCCTCGCTCGCCACCGCCGGCGCCGGCGACGTGCTCGCCGGCATCATCGCCGGTCTCCTTGCGCAAGGCGTGCCGGCATTCGAAGCCGCCAGCATCGCGGTGTGGATGCATGGCGAGGCCGGGAGCGAGGCCGGGCCGGGGCTGATTGCGGAGGACCTGACCGAAACGCTGCCGGCCGTGCACCGGCGGATCTATAACGCGCTCGGCATAGAGTACTGAGCTCTCACTCCACCGCGTACCAGCGCACCAGCCGCGGCGCGGCCCAGCCGGTTGCGACGGATTCGATCAGCCATCGCCCGGGGGAGGCCGCAGCGAATGCGATGCGCTGGGTCTGGCCGGGTTCGATCGCGAGCGTGTCGAGCCAATAGGGCTTCCAGCCGTCGTCGAGCTTGTCGAGCAGGCGGAAATGGTGGCCGTGCAGGTGGAACACGGATGCGACCGGCCCGGGGTTCTTCAGCGCCAGCACCATGGTGCGGCCGGCCTTGGCGCGGAAGGCAGGAGCAGAGGACGTCGAGAAATTAGCAGGCCGTATCCACCCGGCGTCGGGTGCGCCGAGCGCGACATCGAACCGCAGGGCGCCTTTCAGATCGAGTCGGTCAGGCAGGTCATTTGACGGGAGCGGCTGTGGCGGCGCTAGTGGCACGCGCCGCTCCTGCTTGCCCGAGATCACGAGGCCGCCAACCTGGCGCGCCTCCTTGCCGTCGTGCAGCAGGAATGAGGCCGAGGCGGCCGCATCGACAAAGGCGTCGGCGCGTGCGCCCGGAGCCAGCACGAGAGCGCCGCTGCGTGCCGAAAACGGCTCGGCCGGCTGTCCGTCCAGGGCGATCACGTGGACCTCGTGGCTTTCCAATTTGATCGCCAGAACAGAACGTTGCGAGCCATTGATAAAGCGCAGCCGCAGCCGTTCATTGGCCGCGGCTGAGAGTTCGAATGAAGTCCGCCCGTTGATTGTATAGAGCGGGGTCGTGTCCTTGGGGTCCCGGCCCGGGGGGAGCGCGGTGCCATCCGGCCGCAGCCGCCATTCCTCGATCAAGAGGACCACGTCACGATCGACGGCGACCGGGTTGGTCTCGGCGGCGATGATCGGAAGCGGGCGCGCAGGCTGCTTCAGGCCGTCTTCGAAGAGACGGAAGTCGGCCAGCAGGGTTCCGGCGCTTGGTATTGAAATAATTGATGTTTCAGTCGCGTCCGGCGCAGTCGGCGCGCGACCGCGGAGCGGGTCGGCCGCGGCCGGGCCATTGAGGCCGTACCAGACTGGTGCAAGCGGCACAGGCAGCTCGTTGCGGAAGACCACCTCGCAGCGGTCGCCACGCTTGAGACGAACGTCCCCGAGGTGGCTTACGGCGGCCAGCTCCCAGATCGGTGTAGGCGGCTGACCCGGCCTCAGAGCCAGGGTTGTCGGCCTTGCCTGAAGGGCGAGCTGGGTGGTCACGAGTGGGCCTGCGCCGCCCACCATCAGCCCGGCCGCCGAGGCTCCAAAGCTGGCCAAAACCTCGCGCCTCGTCAGGGCAAAGATCCGCGTTTTCATGGGCCGATCCGGACCACGCCGCGGTGGATAAGTCCAGCCGCCGTGCCTACTTAAAGCGTGCCGCCAAGCGGCCATTTTTTTGCTGCGAACAGGCGGGCCCATGTTATAAGCCCGCCGCCCGCGGCATCGCGGCCGGTCTTGATGCAAATTTACGCGGGCGTGGCGGAACTGGTAGACGCGCTGGATTTAGGTTCCAGTGACGAAAGTTGTGGGGGTTCGAGTCCCTCCGCCCGCACCAAGCGCTTTCAGCGTTTGCACGGATTACGCGACCTGCTCCCGCGCGGATGTTTGTCCGCCTGAAGCCGGTCCGATGAACCACCGGCGTTGAGGCGTTTGCCTCGCGCCGGATCGATTAATGACAGCGTCCCGACGCATGCGCGCCGAGACCGAACGAGAAGAAGATTGGACGCCATGCAGGTCACAGAAACCCTCTCGGAAGGTTTGAAGCACGAGTTCAAGATCAGCGTTCCCGCGTCTGATCTCGACGCCAAGGCTGGTGCCAAGCTCGTCGACCTCAAGGACAAGGTCAAAATCAATGGCTTCCGTCCCGGCAAGGTGCCGGTCACGCACCTCAAGAAGGTCTATGGCCGCTCGGTGATGGCCGAGACCATCGACCAGACCATCCGCGACACCAACACGCAGCTGTTCTCCGAGCGCGGCTTCCGCCTTGCGACCGAGCCGAAGATCACCATGCCGACCGAGCAGGCCGAGGTCGAGGAGCTGCTCAACGGCAAGACCGATCTGACCTACACGGTTGCGATCGAGGTGGTGCCGTCGATTGCGCTCGCCGACTTCAAGTCCTTCGAGGTCGAGAAGCCCGTCGCCGAAGTCACCGACGCCGACGTCGACGAGGCGATCAAGCGCATCGCCGATTCGAATCGCGGCTATGCCGCGAAGGCCGAGGGCGCCAAGGCTGAATCGGGTGATCGCGTCACCATCGCCTTCAAGGGCACCATCAACGGCGAAGCCTTCGAGGGCGGCGCCGGCGAGGGCATCCAGGTCGTGATCGGCTCCAACACCTTCATCCCCGGCTTCGAGGAGCAGCTCACCGGCATCGCCGCCAACGAGACCCGCACGCTGAAGGTGGCGTTCCCCAAGAACTACATGAACGACAAGCTCGCCGGCCAGCCGGCCGAGTTCGAGACCACCGCGACGCTGATCGAGGCGCCGCAGGATCTCGCGATCGACGACGAGTTCGCCAAGACGCTCGGCCTCGAATCGCTGGACAAGCTGAAGGAAGCGGCGCGCGAGCGGCTGGTCGCCGAGTTCGCGACCGCGACGCGCCAGCGCGTCAAGCGCGCGCTGCTCGACCGCCTCGACGAGGCGCATCGCTTCGAGGCGCCGCCCTCGCTGGTCGACGAGGAGTTCAATCTGATGTGGAACTCGGTGAAGGCCGAGATGGACTCGGCCGGCAAGACCTTTGCCGACGAGGACACCACTGAAGACGCCGCCAAGGAAGAGTACCGCAAGATCGCCGATCGCCGCGTGCGGCTCGGCCTCGTGCTCTCCGAGATCGGCGAGAAGAACAAGATCAGCGTGACCGACGACGAGGTCGGCCGCGCCGTGATCGAGCGGGCGCGCTCGATGCCCGGCCGCGAGAAGGAAGTCTGGGACTATTACCGCAGCAACGCCCAAGCGTTGGCCCAGCTTCGTGCACCGATCTATGAGGACAAGGTCGTCGACTTCATCCTCGAGCTCGCCAAGGTGACCGAGAAGAAGGTCTCGCGCGACGACCTCTACAAGGACGACGAGGCGGAAAAGACCGCCGCCTGAAGGCTCCAGGAGGGCCCTCCATAGAGCCTTCCATTAAGGATGATCAGCGAAGAGGTCGAGCTAGCCAGGTGGCCGGCTGGGCCTCTTTGTACGAATCAGCTTCAAGTGCCTCACGGATTAAGCCTTAATTCGCTCCGCACTTGTCAGGCGCGAATTGGGCTATATCTGTCGGTACGCCTTCTGCTTCTACCAAGTTCTTCTACCAAGTTCCTGCATCACGGGACGTCCATCGGCCTTCCGGCCCATCCAGCCAAACTGGCAGCCAAGACTGGCGATGTCCGCCTCTTCAAAACCCTAGGTGACTCATGCGCGATCCGGTTGAAACCTACATGAACCTCGTGCCGATGGTGGTCGAGCAGACCAACCGTGGCGAGCGCGCCTACGACATTTTCTCGCGCCTTCTGAAAGAGCGCATCATCTTCCTGACCGGACCGGTCGAGGACGGCATGTCGACGCTGATCGTCGCGCAGTTGCTGTTCCTTGAGGCGGAAAATCCGAAGAAGGAAATCTCGATGTACATCAACTCGCCGGGCGGCGTGGTGACGTCGGGTCTCGCGATCTACGACACCATGCAGTTCATCCGCCCGCCGGTCTCGACGCTGTGCACGGGCCAGGCCGCCTCGATGGGCTCGCTGTTGCTTGCCGCCGGCGAAAAGGACATGCGCTTCTCGCTGCCGAACGCGCGCATCATGGTGCATCAGCCCTCCGGCGGCTTCCAGGGCCAGGCTACCGACATCATGCTGCACGCCCAGGAAATCCTGAACCTGAAGAAGCGGCTCAACGAGATCTACGTGAAGCACACCGGCCAGACCTACAAGGCGATCGAGGACGCGTTGGAACGCGACAAGTTCCTGACCGCGAGCGATGCCAAGGAGTTCGGTCTGGTCGACAGGGTCATCGACAAACGCGCCGAAGAGGCGTCGGCGAAGACTCCGTAGCACTACGGTCACGGCGATCCCTCCGGGGAATGCCGTGCATCCATCAGGGTGCGTTCACGTTAAAGACACGTGTGCGCGTCGCAAAAACGCAGTTTTGCGCCCTGCGACAGGCAGAAAGTTCCGCTTTCGTGCTTGTTTTTCGTGGCAATCCAGCAACGCCGGGGTGATTTCGATCACTTCGCCCGTGCCAAGACCGGAAATCACGGTATTGTCACGGGTAGCCGGCGACCCCCGATTAGCGAATTCTTGATAGTCGGGTGACAGCATGGTTGGCTACGAACGATCGGCTATGATCGCGGGAGAATTGAGACCGTGATTCGCACGGGATGTAACGCGTAGGGTCTTTTTTGGTACGGAATTTGCTCTATTTAAGCTTCATGCCGATCATCGTGTCGGAATGGAGCGATCGAGCGGAACGGGATCGAACCGCGGACGGAGACATGAATGAGTAAGGTCGGCACGAGCGACTCCAAGAATACGCTGTATTGCTCGTTCTGCGGCAAGAGCCAGCACGAAGTCCGTAAACTGATCGCGGGTCCCACGGTCTTCATTTGCGACGAGTGCGTTGAGCTCTGCATGGACATCATCCGCGAGGAGAACAAATCCTCGCTCGTGAAGTCGCGCGACGGCATTCCGACGCCGAAGGAAATCTGCAAGGTCCTGGACGACTACGTGATCGGCCAGAGCCATGCGAAGAAGGTCCTGTCGGTCGCGGTGCACAATCACTACAAGCGCCTCAACCACCAGACCAAGCACAACGACGTCGAGCTTGCGAAGTCGAACATTCTGCTGATCGGTCCGACCGGCTCGGGCAAGACGCTGCTCGCGCAGACGCTCGCCCGCATCCTGGACGTGCCGTTCACGATGGCGGACGCGACGACGCTGACCGAAGCCGGCTATGTCGGCGAGGACGTCGAGAACATCATCCTGAAGCTGCTCCAGTCCGCCGACTACAATGTCGAGCGCGCCCAGCGCGGCATCGTCTACATTGACGAAATCGACAAGATCAGCCGCAAGTCCGACAATCCCTCGATCACGCGCGACGTGTCAGGTGAGGGCGTGCAGCAGGCGCTGCTCAAGATCATGGAAGGCACGGTGGCTTCGGTCCCGCCGCAGGGCGGCCGCAAGCATCCGCAGCAGGAATTCCTGCAGGTGGACACCACCAACATCCTGTTCATCTGCGGTGGTGCGTTCTCCGGCCTTGAAAAGATCATCTCGGCACGTGGACGTTCGACCTCGATCGGCTTCGCCGCTCAGGTGCTCGCGCCGGAAGACCGCCGTACCGGCGAAATCTTCCGTCACGTCGAGCCGGAGGATCTCCTGAAGTACGGGCTGATCCCGGAATTCGTCGGCCGTCTGCCTGTCGTGGCGACGCTGGAGGATCTGGACGAGGCTTCGCTCAAGAAGATTCTGGTCGAGCCGAAGAACGCGCTGGTGAAACAGTACCAGCGGCTGTTCGAGATGGAGAACATCGAGCTGACCTTCGCCGACGAGGCGCTTGGCGCGGTGGCCCGCAGGGCGATCGAGCGCAAGACCGGTGCGCGCGGACTGCGTTCGATCCTCGAGGCGATCCTGCTCGAGACCATGTTCGACCTGCCGGGCCTCGAAGGTGTGGAAGAAGTCGTGATTTCGCGCGAAGTCGTGGAAGGAACGGCGCGTCCGCTCTACATCTACGCCGATCGGTCCGATCGCGCCGTCGAGAACGCCAGCGCCTGATTTGCGGCGCTGGAACGCTCCAATCGTCTCATCAATTGAGGGCTGCGGAAAGTATCTCCGCAGCCGGTGTTGTGTCACTTATTTGCGTGCGTAAGCGCCTGATGGCGCGCGTCTTTCAATGACTTGACACCCCCCGGGTCGATAGCCACCTAATGTCGGCGGCGAGCGAGAATTCTCTTCAAGATTCGCCTCAGTTCCGATTCGGCAGGCCGGTCCAACTTGAGAAAAGGACCGACCGGTTTTGCGGATCACCTCGGCACCTTGTGGCGGTTGCGCATGAGCATGGCGGGCTGCGTGCAAGGGGGCAAAGCAAAAGGAAAAGGCCATGACTAATCCAAAACCCAGGCCAACCATCGTTCATGGCGAAACACACGCCTATCCCGTGCTGCCCCTGCGCGACATCGTCGTCTTCCCGCACATGATCGTTCCGCTCTTCGTCGGCCGCGAGAAGTCGATCCGCGCGCTCGAAGAGGTGATGAAGAACGACGCGCTGATCATGCTCGCGACCCAGAAGAACGCGTCCGACGATGATCCGGCCCCCGATTCCATTTACGAGACCGGTACGCTTGCCAGCGTGCTGCAGCTCTTGAAGCTTCCCGACGGCACCGTGAAGGTGCTGGTCGAAGGGCTCGAGCGTGCGCGTGTGCAGAAATACACCGATCGCGCCGACTATTACGAAGCGACCGCGATTGCGCTCGCCGACACCGATGCGAAGTCGGTCGAGGCGGAGGCCATGGCGCGCTCGGTCGTGTCCGACTTCGAGAGCTACGTGAAGCTCAACAAGAAGATCTCGGCCGAGGTCGTCGGCGTCGTGCAGGCGATCACCGACTTCGCCAAGCTCGCCGATACCGTCGCCTCGCATCTCGCCGTCAAGATCGCGGATCGCCAGGGCATCCTGGAGACGCTTTCGGTCACGCAGCGCCTGGAGAAGGTGCTGGGCCTGATGGAGAGCGAGATCTCGGTGCTGCAGGTCGAGAAGCGCATCCGCTCGCGCGTCAAGCGCCAGATGGAGAAGACCCAGCGCGAGTATTATCTCAACGAGCAGATGAAGGCGATCCAGAAGGAACTCGGCGACGACGAAGGTCGTGACGAGCTCGCCGATCTCGAAGAGAAGATCTCCAAGACCAAGCTCTCCAAGGAAGCGCGCGAGAAGGCACAGCATGAGCTGAAGAAGCTGCGCCAGATGTCGCCGATGTCCGCGGAAGCGACCGTCGTGCGCAACTATCTGGATTGGCTGCTGTCGATCCCGTGGAACAAGAAGTCCAAGGTGAAGAAGGATCTGGAAGCCGCGCAGGCGGTTCTGGATGCCGACCACTACGGGCTCGAGAAGGTCAAGGATCGCATCGTCGAGTATCTCGCGGTGCAGACGCGCGCCAACAAGCTGACCGGACCGATCCTGTGCCTCGTCGGACCTCCCGGCGTCGGCAAGACTTCGCTCGGCAAGTCGATCGCGAAGGCGACCGGACGCGAGTTCGTGCGCGTCTCGCTCGGCGGCGTGCGCGACGAGGCCGAGATCCGTGGTCACCGCCGGACCTACATAGGCTCAATGCCCGGCAAGATCATCCAGTCCATGCGCAAGGCGAAGTCGTCCAATCCGCTGTTCCTGCTGGACGAGATCGACAAGATGGGCGCCGATTTCCGCGGCGATCCGTCCTCGGCTTTGCTCGAGGTACTCGACCCCGAGCAGAACGCGACCTTCAACGACCACTACCTCGAGGTCGACTACGATCTGTCCAACGTGATGTTCATCACGACCGCGAATACGCTCAATATTCCGGGACCGCTGATGGACCGCATGGAGATCATCCGGATCGCGGGCTACACCGAGAACGAGAAGGTCGAGATCGCGCGCAAGCATCTGATCCCGACAGCGGTGTCCAAGCATGGCCTGGACTCCAAGGAGTTCTCGATCGACGACAACGCGCTGCTGCTGCTGATCCGCCGCTACACCCGCGAAGCGGGCGTACGTAATCTGGAGCGTGAGCTCTCCACACTCGCCCGCAAGGCGGTGAAGGAGCTGATGATCTCCAAGAAGAAGTCGGTCAAGGTCACCGAGAAGACTCTCGAAGAGCTTCTGGGCGTGCCGAAGTACCGCTACGGCGAGATCGAGAGCGAGCCGCAGGTCGGTATCGTCACCGGCCTTGCCTGGACCGATGTCGGCGGCGAGCTTCTGACCATCGAAGGCGTCATGATGCCCGGCAAGGGCAAGATGACGGTCACCGGCAATCTGCGCGATGTGATGAAGGAATCGATCTCGGCGGCGGCGTCCTACGTGCGCTCGCGCGCGATCGTCTACGGCATCGAGCCGCCGCTATTCGACCGGCGCGACATCCACGTGCACGTGCCGGAAGGTGCGACGCCGAAGGACGGTCCGTCGGCCGGTGTGGCGATGGCCACCGCGATCATCTCGGTCATGACCGGCATTCCGGTCCGCCATGATGTCGCGATGACCGGTGAGATCACGCTGCGCGGCCGCGTGCTGCCAATCGGCGGCCTCAAGGAGAAGCTGCTGGCCGCTGCCCGCGGTGGCATCAAGACGGTGCTGATCCCCGAGGACAACGCCAAGGATCTCACGGAGATTTCCGATGCGATCAAGGGCGGCATGGAGATCATCCCGGTCTCGCGCCTCGACGACGTCGTCGCCAAGGCCCTGGTGAAGAAGCCGGTGCCGATCGTCTGGGAAGAGGACACCAAGGTGACGGTGAAGCCGGACGGCGACGAAGCCGCCGGCGGCCTGACCGCTCACTGAGATCGCAGCTCGGAAAGATGATAAAACGGCGCCTTCGGGCGCCGTTTTTGATTGGGGCAGCGGATGACGACAATGCACATCGACGGGCAATGCCATTGCGGGCAGATCACCTTTGAAGCCGAGATCGACCCCGAGACGGTGTCGGTCTGCCACTGCACCGATTGCCAGACGCTGACGGGCTCGCCGTTCCGGGTGACTGCCGTATGTTCCGGCGCCGATGTCCGTCTGACCGGCGGTTCGCCAAAAATCTACGGCAAGCGCGGCGACAATGGCCGGATGCGCTTCCAGCACTTTTGCGCCGATTGCGGTTCCCCGCTGTTCACCAGCGGCGAGGGTGACCAGGCCGACGATTGGGGCATCCGCTGGGGCAGCATCCGCCAGCGCGACAAATTGCGGCCCGTCAGGCAGATCTGGTGCCAGTCGGCGGCAGTGTGGATCGACGCGGTACCGCTGCTGCCTGGCCGGCCGGGCGATTGAGGCCCAGGAAGTGGAGTTCCGCGCTTGCCCGTTCGGGGCCGGTGGGGATAAAGAAGCGGCGAGGGGCGGTTAGCTCAGTTGGTAGAGCGCCTGCTTTACACGCAGGATGTCGGCGGTTCGAGCCCGTCACTGCCCACCAGCCGTTGCTCGCGAAGCGAGCGCCGGCGTTGCGGGCCAGCCCTGCGAGCCGTCATACGGGAGGCCCGATGCAGCAGCCAAGCGGACACGAAGAGAACGCAGACCAGATCGCCTATTGGAACGGCCCGAGCGGGCAACGCTGGGCCGATCGCCATGCGGCACAGGAGAGCCTGCTCGGACCCATTTCCGACGTGCTGATCGACCGCGCCAGGCCGAAGCCGGGTGAGCGCGTCCTCGATGTCGGCTGCGGCTCCGGCGCAACGACGTTCGCGCTCGCGAAGGCTGTCGCGCCGAACGGATTTGCGCTCGGGCTCGACGTCTCCGATCCCATGTTGTCGCAGGCGCGCGCGCTGGCGCCGAAAGGCCTCCCGCTCGAGTTCGCACTGGCCGATGCGACGGTCCATCCATTCGAGCCGGCGAGCTTTGATCTGCTGGCCTCGCGGTTCGGCGTGATGTTCTTCGCTGACCCGATCGCATCTTTCACCAACCTTCGTCGTGCGCTGAAGCCGTCCGGGCGGCTCGCGTTTGCCTGCTGGCGTGAGCCGAAGGAAAATCCCTGGATGATGGCGCCGCTGATGGCGGTCTACAAACACGTCCCCAAGATGCCGCCGGTCGGGCCCGAGGAGCCCGGGCCTTTCGCCTTCGCCGCGGAAGAGCGCGTGAAACGCATCCTTGGCGGCGCCGGCTTCGTCGATGTCGCGATGGAGCCGCACGATCTCGCGATGGATGTCGCAATCGGTGGCGGGCTTGATGCCGCGGTCGAGGGCTCGCTCCAGATCGGCCCGGCCAGCCGCGCACTGCAGGGCCACCCGCCCGAGACGTATGCCGCCGCAAAAGCCTCGATCCGCGAGATGCTGGCGCCGTTCCTGAAGGGGCAGAGCGTGGCGCTCCAGGGCGCAATCTGGATCGTGACGGCGAAGGCGGCGTAGGCCCTGCTGTCTCTGCCGTCAGATGGGTCTGTGAGTTCTACACCACATCATCCGGCGCCAGGGCGCAGCCATTGTCGGGATGGGTTTCCACTTGAAGGGTGGTATGGCCGATGCGGAAGGAGGTCTTCAGCATCTGCGCGGTCTCCATCAGAAATGCGTCGCCGGCGCCGGTGGGCATGACGAGGTGGCAGGTCAGCGCCGTCTCCGTGGTCGAGATCGGCCAGACGTGGAGATCGTGGATCCCGGACACGCCGGGACGTGCCAGCAGGAACGCCCTGACCGCGGCGAGGTCGGTGCCTTTGGGGGCTGCCGCCATCGACATGTCGATGGAGCCGCGGAGCAGGCTGGTCGTGCTCCAGAGAATGGTGACGCAGATGACGAGGCTGGTGACGGGATCGAGCCAGAGCCAGCCGGTCCAGATGATCAGCGCCGCCGAGATGACGACGCCGAGCGAGACTGCGGCGTCGGCCGCCATGTGCAGATAAGCGCCCTCGATGTTGATGTCGTCCTTGCGGCCGCGCGCGAACAGCATGGCCGTAAAACCGTTGACGAGGATGCCGATGCCGGCGACCACCATCACGGTGACGCCCGCGACGGGCTCCGGTTCGCGCAGGCGCAGGACCGCTTCCCAGCCGATCGCACCGGTTGCAACCAGCAGGAACACGGCGTTCGCCAGTGCCGCCAGGATGGTGGAGGCGCGCAGTCCATAAGTGAAGCGACCGCTCGGCGCGCGCCTCGCCGCGATCGACGCGCACCAGGCCACGACCAGGCCGAGCACGTCGGAAAGGTTATGGCCGGCATCGGCGAGGAGGGCGGTGGAGTTGCCAATATAGCCATAGATCGCCTCGGCCACGACCAGCGCGGTGTTGAGCGAAATGCCGATCGCGAACGCCTTGCCGAAATTGGTGGGCGCATGGACATGCGCGTGGCCAGGACCGTGATCGTGACCATGATCGTGGCCGTGGCCGGCATGGTCATGATGACCGTGATGGTCGTGGTTGCCCAATTCTAGCGCTCCCCGGACGCTGCCAAATCAGGCGCTATTGTAGGCGTTTCGGTGCCTGCGTCACGGCGGAACAGCACGTAGAGCGCCGGCAGCACCAGCAGCGTCAGCACGGTCGAGGAGATGATGCCGCCGATCACCACGGTCGCGAGCGGGCGCTGCACCTCGGCCCCGGCCCCGGTGGCAAGGGCCATCGGCACGAAGCCGAGGGACGCCACCAGCGCCGTCATCAGCACCGGACGCAGGCGTGTCAGCGCGCCCTCGCGCACCGCGTCGGCAACGGGATGGCCTTCGCTGCGCAGCCGCTCGATGAAGGCGATGATGACGAGGCCGTTGAGCACGGCCACTCCCGACAGCGCGATGAAGCCGACGCCGGCGCTGATGGATAAGGGAATGCTGCGCAGCAGCAGCGCCACGACACCGCCGGTCAGCGCCAGTGGCACGCCGGAGAACACGAGAGCCGCGTCCGCTGCCGATCCCATGCCCATGAACAGCAGCAAGAACACCAGCAGCAGCGCCACCGGCACCACGAGCGTCAACCGCTTGGTGGCGGAGACAAGCTGCTCGAATTGTCCGCCCCAGCCGATCCAGTAGCCCGGCGGCAGCTTGATCTTTTCCGCGACGGCCGCCTCGGCCTCGGAGACGAAAGAGCCGAGATCGCGCGCGCGGACATTGGCAGTGACGACGATGCGCCGCTTGCCGTTCTCGCGGCTGATCTGATTGGGGCCGGGTGTCGCATCGACGGTAGCGACCGACGACAGCGGCACATAGCGCATCTGGGCGAGGGGCGAGGCGGGCAAGGCCGTCCGGATCGGCGTGCTGGACGTCGCTTCCTCACCCGGCGGCAGCGGGATCGGGATCGCCCGGATCGCCTCGAGATTGCCGCGCAGATGCTCCGGCAGGCGCACGACGATGTCGAAGCGGCGGTCACCCTCGAACAGCTTGCCGGCCGATTTGCCGCCCACCGCGATCTCGACGATGCCCTGCACCTCGCTGATGCTGAGCCCGTAGCGGGCGAGCGCCTGGCGGTCGAGGCGGACGGTGAGGATCGGCAGGCCCGAGACCTGTTCGATCTTGACGTCGCTGGCGCCGCGGATGCCCCGGATCGCGGCCTCCACCTGTTTTGCCGCGCCTTGCAGGATGTCGAGGTCATCGCCGAAGATCTTGACGCCGACGTCGCTGCGCACGCCGGAGATCAGTTCGTTGACGCGGAACTGGATCGGCTGGGAGATTTCATAGGCGCTGCCGGGGATGTCGTCGGCGGCACGGTGGATAGCCTCGATCACGTCCGACTTGGGCTTGTCCGGGTCGGGCCATTCGGCGCGCGGCTTCAGCATGATGTAGCCGTCGGTCTGCGCCGGCGACATCGGGTCGGTCGCAATCTCCGCGGTGCCGATGCGGGTGAAGAACTCCTTCACCTCCGGAATCTGCTTGATGCGCTTTTCCAACGCCATTTGCAGGTCCAGCGACTGGGTCAGGCTCGTGCCGGGAATCCGGATCGAAGCCAGCGCGATGTCGCCTTCGTCCAGGCTCGGAATGAACTCGCCGCCCATGCGCGCGGCGGCCACGCAGCTTGCGACCACGATGATGGCGGCCATGATTGCGACGCTGAGGCGATTGTCGATCGCAAGCCGGAGCAGGGGCAGGTAGGCGCGCTTCGCCAGCCGCATGAACAGGTTTTCCTGTTCGGACACCTTGCCGGTGACGAAGATGGCAACCGCCGCCGGCACGAAGGTGACGGAGAACAGCACCGCGGCGCCCAGCGCCATCAGCACTGTCAGCGCCATCGGCGTGAACATCTTGCCTTCGACGCCCGTCAGCGTCAGCACCGGCAGATAGACCACCGCGATGATCAGCGTTCCGAACAGGCTCGGCTTGATGACCTCGCTCGATCCGCGCCGGATCGCGCGCAGCCGTTCGGAGATCGTGAGCAGGCCGCCTTTCTCGCGCTGGGCCTCGGCCAGCATGCGCAGGCAGTTCTCGACGATGATCACGGCACCGTCGACGATGATGCCGAAATCGATCGCGCCCAGGCTCATCAAATTTGCACTGACCTTGGTCTCGACCATGCCGGTGATCGTCATGGCCATGGACAGCGGAATGACGCAGGCCACCACGAGCGCGGCGCGGATATTGCCAAGGATCAGGAACAGCACGGCCACGACCAGGGCCGCGCCCTCCAGCAGGTTGTTCTCGACCGTGCGGATGGTGGCCTCGACCAGATGGGTGCGGTCGTAGACGGTCCGCGTCACGACGCCGTCGGGCAGCGATTTGGCGATATCTTCCAGCCGGGCCGCGACACGGCGCGCCACCGTGCGGCTGTTCTCGCCGATCAGCAGCATGGCGGTGCCGAGCACGGTTTCCTCGCCATCGCGGGTCGCGGCTCCCGTGCGCAGATCGCGGCCTTCGGTGACGGTCGCGATATCCCTGACCCTGACGGGATTGCCGCCGCGCGAGCCGATGACGATGTCCCGGATCTCGCTGACATTGCCGACCTGGCCCGGCGAGCGAACCAGATATTGCTCGCCGTTGCGCTCGATATAGCCGGCGCCGACATTGGCATTGTTGGCGGCGAGCGCCGTCATGACGTCGCGAAAGCCGAGTCGGTAGGCCATCAGCTTGCCGGGGTCGGGGAGCACGTGGAATTGCCGCTCGAAGCCGCCGATGGTGTTGACCTCGATCACGCCGGGCACGTTGCGAAGCTGCGGCTTGATGATCCAGTCCTGCACGGTGCGCAAATCGGTCAGCGAATAGTCGTGACCGCCTTGCGTCTTCGCGCCCGCCTTGGCCTCGACGGTGTACATGAAGATTTCGCCGAGTCCGGTCGAGACCGGGCCCATCGCGACCTCGACGCCGGCCGGAAGCTGGTCTTTCACCTGCTGGATGCGTTCGCCGACAAGCTGGCGGGCAAAATAGATGTCGGTGCCGTCCTTGAAGACGACCGTCACCTGGCTCAAGCCGTAGCGCGACAGCGAGCGGGTGTAGTCGAGTTTCGGCAGGCCGCCCATCGCGGTCTCGACGGGGAAGGTGATGCGTTGCTCGGTTTCCAGCGGCGAATGGCCGGGCGCGCGGGTGTTGATCTGGACCTGGACGTTGGTGATGTCGGGTACGGCGTCGATCGGAAGGCGCTGGAAATTCCAGGCCCCGAAGGCGACGGCGCCGAACGCGAGCAGCAGGACCAGCCAGCGCTGCTGCAGCGAGAGCGCGATGAGACGCTCAATCATGCTCGGCCTCGCCCTTGCCCATCTCCGCCTTCACGACGAAGCTGTTTTCCGCGACGTAATGCTCGCCGGCTGAAAGGCCGGCCTTGATCTCGACATGACGGGGATCGGAATCGCCGAGCTCCACGGGGCGGGCCTCGATCTTGTCGCCGTCCTCGCGGACGAACACGATGGTCCGGTTCTCCAGCGTCTGGATCGCGCTTCGGCGCACGGCGACCGCGACGTTGCGCGCGGCGAGGATCAGCCGTGCCGTGACGAACAGGCCGGGACGCAAGCGCCCGTCCGGATTTGGCAGCACCACGCGCGCCAGCGCGGTCTGGGTCTCGCTGCTGCCGATCGGCGCCATGTAGGAGATCGTGCCCTTGATCTCGCCGCGGCCGTCGTCGGGATCGATCAGCACCTCGTCGTTGAGGCGAACGCGCCGCAAGTCCTGCCGATAGATCGACAGATCGACCCAGATGCTGGAGAGGTCGGCGACGACGAAGGCCGGTTTCTGTTCGGAGGCGTATTCGCCGAGCGAGATCTGCCGCTCGATGATGGTGCCGGCAATCGGCGCCTTGAGCTCGTAGACAGTGAGGCTCTGGTTGCTCTCGATCGCGGCGAGCAGATCGTCCTTGCCGACCTTGTCGCCGATGCGCTTCTGGATCGATTTGGCAACGCCGGGAAAGCGCGGCGTCACCTGCACCACCGCTTCCTGGTTGGCGCGCAGGATGCCGTTGAAGGCGAGCGTGTCAGTCAATGTCGCGCTCGCGGCCTCCGCCAGCGTCACGCCGGCGGCGGCAAGCTTGACGTCGGAGATCCGGATCCGGTCGGCGCCGTGCTCGTCCTGCTCGACATGGTCGTTCGGCTTCTCCGGCTTTTTGTCCGCGCTGTGTTCGGCATGCTCGACCCTGGTCGGGGCGAGCAGGGAATAGCCGTAAGCGCCGAGTGCGGCGGCAACGACGGCGACCAGGACGGTGGAGGACGTCTTCATCGTGCGCGCTCCCGCGCCAGCGTGAAGGGATTGCCGACGAGACCTTCGATGGCCGCCACCCCCGCATGGAAATTCTGGAGCGCCTCCTGCTCGCGCAGCCGCGCCTGGGTGACGCTCGCCTGCGCGTCGAGCACTTCGAGCAGGGTGAAGCGGCCCTGGCCGTAGCCTTGCGCGATTGCGTCCGAGGCTTCGGTGGCCTTGGGAATGGCGCTCTCGCGCAGCACCGCGAGCTCGCGCAGCGAGCCCTGGAGCGAGTCGTAGGCGCGGCCGGCGACCACGATCAGCGTGTTGCGGTTGGCCTCGCGCTCGGCCTTGGTTTTGGCGAGGCTTTCCTGTGCCGAGAGGATATTGCCCTGGTTCTGGTCGAACACGGGAATCGGCACCGAGACGGTGAGGCGCGCCGCGTCGTCATTGGTCTCGTTGAAATGGCGCCAGCCGGCGGCGATCCGCACGTCGGGATAGGGCCTGAGCCGGGCCAGCAACAGCTCGGCGTTACGCTGGGCATAGATCGCGGTCCAGCGCACCAGCTGCGGATTGGCATCGATGGCGGCGACGACCGACTGGAACGTCGGTGGCCGTCCCATGGTGTCGAGCCGGCCGGAGACCTCGCCGAATTTCGGTGCCGCGTCGCCCATCAAGACCGCAAGCTCGCGCCGGGCGCTCGCCAGCGTCGCCTTGAAGCGTTCGCGGTCGGCCTTCACCAGTGCGGAAGCTACCTCGGCACGGCCGGTCTCGGCCGGCGAGGAGGCGCCGGCCTCGACGCGGCGGCGCAAAAGCGGCGTCAGCCGGTCGATGGCGGCGATCTGCTCGTCGAGGATCTGGATGCGCCGTTGCGCGCCGAGCACGCTGAGGAAGGCGATCGCGGTCTCCGACAGCACCTCCAGCCTGACGGCCTTGCGCTGGATCGCTGCGACCTCGATGCCGGCGACGCCCGCTGCAATCCGCGCGTCGCGCTTGCCGAACAGCTCGAAGGCCTGGCTGATCTGCAGCGTGGTCTCGGCCGATCGCGTGCCGCGATAGATGCCGGACCCGAACGAATTGTCCTGTTCGTAGGACAGCTCCGGATTGAGAAGCGCGCCTGCCTGGATGCGCTGGCCCGTGGCGATGCCGACGTCGCGCTCTGCCGCGGTCAGCCGCGGGCTCGTGGCCAGCGCGCGCGAGAGCGCACTCCGCATCGTCAGTGTCTGGGCGTGGGACGGCGCAAGCGCCAATCCGCCAATCAGACACGCTGCCGCGCACGCCAGGCGCGCGGCCATTCCCCTGCAAAACATGAAACCGACCTGTGGAGGATGAACCTAATGGGCGCGGGGCGCCCGACCAATCCGTTCAGGCAATATGTTTGGGAGGCGGGGAGTCGGTATCGGGGACAATGCCGGCGAGCCGGGATAGGCGTTGCGGGCGCGATGCGGACACGAGCGCGATCGATGCGGCCGGCGGCGCCGGCTGCGCGACCATCACCGAGAAGCAGCCATGGCAATGATGCCCGCCGATGGCCTTGTGGTCGCTGTGATCTGAGGAGCCATCAATGATCGCAGCGATCTCCGTGCCGCCGCCGGGCGTGGTGACGTCGATGTCGTGCAGGCCGTGCAGCGTTCCCGCGAGCAGATAGACAACCGCGATCAGCACAGACAGCAGCCCGCGCCAGTTGCGCGGGCGGCAAGATCCTGGGGGCTGGCGGTTCGCGAGCACGAGGTCACTCTGATTGCGGTCTGCGTCGGGCCTAGCATGGGCGCGGGAACAGTGTCGACCCGCAACATTGTTACGTCCCTGGCGCAATTGCCGCAGCAGTGGCGGAGACGCCAGCGCTTCTCATTGACGCGTGATCAGGCTCAGTTGAGCATCGGCTGGCGCTCCGCGTGCCAGCTCCGGAATGTCGCCGGTGTCGCCGGCTTCGACCGTGACGACGGCGCGACAGCTGGCTTCCATTGCCCGTTCCAGCCATTTGATGGCTTCATCGATCCACTGGTCGTGGTGCTCGGGATCGGCGATCGCCTTTTCCCGGAATGCATCTGCCTGATGAAGGCACGCGGTTCTGCGATCCACGCGGCTCTCCCGATCCGGAGTCCCGCCCCGACCGCATCTTCGATGATCCCGGCGCCGGCGTCGCTAACATAGGACAGGGAGCGCAGCTCAAGACAAAGGCCCCAACTCCGGTGTTGACCGGCTGAGGCCTCGTGCTCGCAAACTTCACCCTTGGGGCTCACACCCAACCCGATTCCGGTGAGTTCGTTCCCGTCGGCTGCAAAAATTAGGAACGTTCCGCGTTCCTCCTCATTAGCGCGCAGGAGAAAATCGAGGAGGACGCACCATGAACGGACTGATTTATCTCGTCGGCTTGATCGTGGTGATCATGGCGGTCTTGTCGTTATTCGGCCTGCGTTGAGAGAGCTGAATATGGCCATCGAAGCTCTCGTGCAGGAAGAAGTCACCGAAAGTCGTCCGCGAGTCGCCCAAGACCGCTGGAGCATCCAATGGAGTTCTATCGTCGCAGGCGCATTCGCCGCCGCCGCCTTGTCCTTCATCCTGGTGAGCTTTGGCGTCGCTATCGGGCTCGGCATCAGCTCGACGTCGCCGACATGGCGCGACGCATCAGCGGCTCTGGCGCTTCTTTCGGGGTTGTATTTGATTTTGCAGGCGATCGCCAGTTTCGGCTTCGGCGGCTATATCGCGGGCCGGACCACGCGTCAGGCGGCCGCAGTTTCGGCCATCGATGACGATGGCGAGCGGTGGGACGGGCTCCATGGCCTGATGTCATGGGCGCTTGCCGTACTGATCGGCGGCGTTTTCCTCGCCTTTCTCGGTGCGGGTACAATTGACCGCTCTCCGGCACGTTCGTCGTCAGGCAACGCGACCGCAGCCGAGCCGCTTTTAGGTTATGAACTGGACAAGCTATTCCGTGCGCGTCGGCCTCCCACCGATCTCGGGGAAACCCGCGCTGAAGCCGGACGCATCCTGATGACGTCGTCGAGCCACAGCGGCGTCAGCAGCGACGATCGAACCTATCTTGTGCAGCAGGTTACAGCGTTGACGGGATTGACCGGGCCGGACTCCGAGCGCCGGGTCGACGCCGCGATTGCGGACTCCCGGACGGCGATCAACCGTGCGCGACACAGCTCGATCATCCTCGCATTCTCGGTTGCAGCCGCAACTCTGATCGGGGCCGTGGTAGCCTGGGCTGCTGCTGTTGCCGGCGGACGGCATCGCGATGGAGAGCCGCTGCCGAACTGGATCGTAAGCTCCAACCGCTTCCATCGCACCCCTCGCGCGAAGCCGGTGCCGTAAAGGCTGCGGCCTGCGCTTGTGGCCGGGAGCAAGCCCGGCCACGGCGTCTGCGCGTATCTACGCTTTCTCCTCCCAGATCATCGCGAGATGCACGATGGTCTGCACGGCTTTCTCCATGTCCTGCCGGCTGACCCATTCGAGGCGCGAGTGAAACGCGTGCTCGCCGGCAAAGATGTTGGGGCAGGGAAGGCCCATGAAGGAGAGCCGGGAGCCGTCGGTGCCGCCGCGGATCGCGGTGCGCATCGGGCGCAGGCCGGCGCGGCGGATCGCTTCGATGGCGTATTCGAGCATGTGCGGATGACGATCGATCACCTGCTTCATGTTGCGGTACTGCTCTCGCACCTCGAACCTGAAGGTCGAGCGCGGATAGTCCTTCATCACGTCCTTGACGATGTTCTCGAGTAGGACTTCCTTCTCCTTGAGCCCTTCCTCGGTGAAGTCGCGCACGATGAAGGAGAGCGTTGCCTGCTCCAGTGCGCCCTCGATGCCGATCGGATGCAGAAAGCCCTGCTTGCCTGAGGTCGTCTCGGGCGAGCAGCCTTCCTTCGGGAGCCGCTCGACGATGGCCGCCGCGATCTTGATCGCGTGCTCCATCTTGCCCTTGGCATAGCCGGGATGGGCGCTGACGCCGTTAATGGTGATGACGGCGCCGTCGGCGGAAAAGGTCTCGTCCTCGACGCAGCCCGCGCTCTCGCCGTCCATGGTGTAGCCGAACTCGGCGCCGAGCTTCGTCAGGTCGACATTGTCGACGCCGCGGCCGATCTCCTCGTCGGGCGTGAACAGGATCTTGATGGTGCCGTGCTTCACTTGCGGATTGTTGATGAAGAAATGCGCGGCATCCATGATCTCGGCGACGCCGGCCTTGTTGTCGGCCCCGAGCAGCGTGGTGCCGTCGGTGGTGATGATGTCGTTGCCGATCTGGTTCTTCAGCGCTGGATGCTCGGCGAAACGGATCACCTGGCTGGTGTCGCCGGATAGAGTGATATCGCCGCCGCGATAGTTGTTGACCACCTGCGGCTTGACGTCCTTGCCGGTAACGTCGGGCGAGGTGTCCATGTGCGAGCAGAAGCAGATCACGGGCACCTTCTTGCCGGTGTTCGCCGGGATCGTTCCGTAGACGTAGCCGTAATCGTCGAGATGGGCATCGGCAACGCCCATGTCTCTAAGCTCGGCGGCGAGCACACGGCCGAGGTCTTTCTGCTTCTCGGTCGACGGCGAGGCCGGGGATTCCGGATCGGACTGGGTGTCGATAAGGACGTAGCGCAGGAAGCGCTCGGTCACTGTATGCGAAAAGATGAGGGAGGACATTTCTGGTCAAACCGCCGGGTCAGGGGAGAGAGGCGGTATACCAGAAAAGTGGGCCGCGTTGCGGCGGGACGACGCTGCTCAGGCTTAACGAAACGTGAGTGGTTAGATCGCCTCTTTCAGTTCCTTGACCGGGCGGAAGGCGACTTTCTTGCTGGCCTTGATATGGATCGGCTCGCCAGTCGCGGGATTACGGCCGGTGCGGGCGGCGCGCTTGCGGACCTGGAGGATGCCGAGCCCGACGATGCGGACGCGGTCGCCCTTCTTGAGGTGCTTGGTGATCAGGTCGACCATCTCGGTCAGGACCGCCTCGGCGTGCTTTTTCGACAGGTCCTGGCTCTCCGCGATGTCGGCGGCGAGGCGCTTTAGCGTGATGGTGGCGGGAGCGGCAGCCTTCTTCGCCGAGTCCTTCTTCGCCATGTCTGGCCTCCTCGTTGCCTGGCCTCCTCGATTCCTGCCGGTGGTCGGGAAGACGGCCCCGGAACCCGCAAGTTCCCGGAGGCGTAGACGATTCGGGACCGGACTGACTACGTCAGCCCTCGCGGCCGGGGGTCACGTTCGTGCGCGCCCTCGACGGAAATCCGCTCGTTCCGGCTGCGGATGCAACATCCTTGACTTCAACAGGTCCGGCCTTTAAGTCCCCCCTCGTTCCGCAGACATTTGCGTGTCACGCGGGAGTAGCTCAGTTGGTTAGAGCGCCGGCCTGTCACGCCGGAGGTCGCGGGTTCGAGCCCCGTCTCTCGCGCCATTTTTTGGCAATCCTTTCATACCCTTACCTCCGAATCCTCTTCTTGCTTCGATCCCCGGTCGCTCGCGGCGCGACTCCTGCGTGCTTTTTGGCCTTCGACCGGCGTAAAACTCCCGCGCTCGCGCGGCGCCCTGTTGCGGTTCAGGCGAGAAATTCAAGCACAGATGTGGCAGCTATTGACCCGATCCATGTCGGCGTCCTCACCCGTCGCCTGAATCAAAAAGGCCGCCCGGAGGCGGCCACTGGTCTGTCCGTAAGCCTCGCGTCAGCGGATATCTGACGTCCCGGCGCTCGTCACCACGACCGGTTTGCCGGCCTTGATCACGTGGGTCGACTGGGCGGTCTGGCTGTGATCGGCATTGGTGCGGGCTGCGATCCCGAAGCCGGCCACAGTGATGCCGGCCACCAGCGCCACAACCACGATCTTCAGGTGGGTCGCACGATCAGCAGAGTGAATGGAGTGGTTCATCTGAGCCTCCCGACGGGCTTTGCCGCCGTCTATGGCTCTCGTTGTAAGGACCGTCTGTTTCCGGATGGTTTCGCGGGTTCCGCAAAATGGTTTCATCTGGCCGCCCGGCGGGTTTCACCGGGTGGAGGTGTTCCAGGGCCTGCCTCAGGCTGCGGCCCGGCCGATATCGTTCCGGATGGTGCGGGCCGCCCAGACGAACAGGAGCGCCCCCAGCGTGGTCGTGACCGCAGCCGAAAGCAGCGAATAGCGCACGGCGTCCGCGCCATAGCTGCCTTTGAGGGCGTCGTTGACCATGCCCACGGCGAGCGGGCCGACGCCCTGGCCGAAGCAGGTGGCGGTGAGTGCGATGAGGGCGGAGGCCAGCGCCCGCATGCTCGGCTTGGCCACCGTCTGTGCGATCGCGAAGATCGGCCCGAGATGGAAGCCGACCAGGAACGAGTTCAGCGCCAGCATGGCCACCATCATCGCAAAGTCCTGCGTCAGCATGCATACCGCGAACACGGGGCCGGCGAGGCCAGAGGTGATCGCGGGCGCCCACAGCTTCCAGCGATCGTCGCGGCGGCTGATGTTGGCCACCACGAAGCCGCCGAGCAGGGTGCCGGCCATGCCGGCGAGCCCCTTGAAGGTGCCGGCATAGGTGCCGATCTCGGCGCTCGACAGATGGTGCACGCGGGCCAGGAACGGCGGGATCCACGCCGCGGTCGCGTAGTTCGTGTAAGTGGTGAGACAGAAACCGATCAGCACGATGATGAAGCTTCGCTGGGATGCGAGGAAGCGCAGCGTCGGGCCGAGCGGCTCGGGCACGAAGCTCTCCTGCATGGCGCCGCGCTTCGGCTCGGAGATCGTCAGCCACAGGATCAATGCGAGCAGAATGCCGGGCACGCCCGCGACGTAGAACGCCATCCGCCAGCCATAGTGCTGGTTGACGTAGCCGCCGACGAAATAGCCGAGGAAGACGCCGAGATAGGTGCCGACGGCGTAGATGCCGAGCGCGCGCGGACGCTCGTTCTTGGCGAAGAGATCAGCGACGATGGATTGCGAGGCGGGCGAGCCCGCGGATTCGCCGATGCCGACGCCGATCCTCGCCAGCGCCAGCGAGGTGACGCTCGAAGCTGCGCCGCACAGTGCCGTCATCGCGCTCCAGAACGCGAAGGCGGCGGCGACGATGTTGCGCCGGTTGAGCCGGTCGGCGACGCGCGCGATGGGAATGCCGAGCAGGGAGTAGAACAGCGCGAAGCCGAAGCCCGCGAGCAGGCCCATCATGGTGTCGCTGAGCTGAAACTCCTTCTTGATCGGCTCGATCAGGACGTTGAAGATCGTGCGGTCGAGGAAGTTCAGCGCATAGATGATGGTGAGCAGGCCCAGCACGTAATAGCGCCGCGCCGAAGGCTTTGCCGCGGCGGCCGTTCGCACCGACATTTGTGACGTCACATCGACCATCGCTTCCCCCAATTAGTCTTTGTTATCGTTGTCGGTCCAGCTCTTATTTGGAGCCCGATAGTCAGCCTTCGCGGATGTAATTCCCCGCTTCGAATTCGACGGGATGCGCGCTTGCGTCGAAGGAAATTCCGATCGGATCGCGGCCTGCTTCCATCGCTTCGAGCTGGTCGCTCAGCATGCGCCGGATCATGAGGACGCCGCGGTCGCTCTGGCCGAAATGTTCCTCGGAATGGACGGTCTGCGGGCCCTGACCGACCTGAGCCTCGTAATCGCCGGGGAATTGCTGGTGCTCGGTCTCGGTCATGTCCCACCAGAATTTTCCGTTGAATTTCGAACGCATGCGGCCGATGTCGCCGGAGTTCTTGACGCGGCCGGCGACGTAGATGCGGAACGAGGTGTCGTCGATCGGCAGCGTCCAGCCGATCGATTCAACGCGGGCGAATTGCGCGACGCGCGGGTTCGGCACGACGCGCAAGGTAGGCAGCGCGGCCTCGGTAACGCGGTAAAAAACCTTGCCGTCATCCTGCTTGCGGATAGAGCGCACGGCGATCCCGCGCGGCGTCTTGTCGAATTTCACCTCCGGCATCGACGCCATCATGTTGGTGAATTGCGGACCCGAGAACGAGCCGTGCAGCACGGGCACGTGGTAGGGATCGACCACGTTCTCGAAATGCTGGAGCCAGTTGCAGGGGATGATCGCCGGACCACCGCCGCCGATCGAGGAATCGTCGGCTTCGACGAACTCGCCGTCATCCATGGTCTCCAGGCATTCGTAAGCCGGCAGCACCGGGCGTTTCTCGGCCGGGCCCATATAGGCGAAGATCAGCCCGTAGCGCTCCTCGACCGGATACCAGGGCTGGCGCACCTTGTCCTTGTACAGGCCGCCGTCGGGCTCGCAGGGCTGCTCCAGGCAGTGACCTTCGGTGTCGAACTTCCAGCCGTGATAGCAGCAGCGGATGCCGTCCTCCTCGACCTTGCCGTAGTAGAGCGTGGTGCCGCGATGGCAGCAACGCGCGTGCAGGAGGCCGACGCGGCCGTGCTTGTCGCGGAACAGCACCAGATCTTCGCCGAGGGCACGCATCTTCTTCGGCGTGTCGGTGGCATCACTGACAAGTCCGACCGGATGCCAGTAGCGGCGGAGCAGCTCGCCCATCGGCGTGCCGCGCACGACCGAGGTGAGCTCGGTACGTGTGAGCGCCGGCTTCATCGCATAGGCGGTGCCGAGATCGCGATCCCGCTGGGTGATGGTCATGCTGATCCTCCCGCTGTCGGCCGTGCTGGCCCGGCTTTTGACGCCTTGAACACCAGTGAAGGGCCGATCGATGACAATGTCAACGAATTTCCAAATGCCTCTTAGTCGCATTCGGATCAGGCTGGGGAGCTAGCGCTACCAACCCTTGGCAGGCCGCGGCTTTCTTGGCAGAGGTGGATCATGAGCCAGACACCAAGCAGGGACGGGCGCACATCGTCCGATGCGGACGAAAGTCACTCGCCGGCGCCGATCACCGCAATGCTGTCGTCACGGCTGATGGTGCTGGCCAATCTGCTCAAGCGCGGTGCGATGCTGCGCTACAAGCGCCTAGCCGGATTGTCCTCCGTCGAGTTCGGCCTCGTCGCCTCGCTCGGCCGCCGCCCGCCGATGAGCGTGGCGCGGCTCGCCGAAGCCGTCGGCCAGGACAAGGGACAGATCAGCCGTGCGCTTGCGGAACTCGTCTCGCGCAAGCTGATTGCGAAATCGGCGAACCCGAAGGACAGCCGCGAGGTGCTGGTCTCGCTCACACCGGCAGGGCTCGCCGCGCATGATGCGATCGTCGAAGGCGCGCAGGACCGTAATCGAAAATTGCTGGAACAGTTGAGCAAGGACGAGTTCGAGACGCTGTTGGCGCAGATCGACCGTCTCACGGCGACGGCTGAAAAGCTGCTCGAAGCCGAGAAAGTTCCGCGCTGATTGCGCGGCAATCTCTGGAAATATTGGATCGCTTCTAAGAAATTTTCTAAGAATCCTTCTAAGAACTTTTCAATTAGGGATTTCGCGCGCGCTCACTTAAGCGTCACCGCAGTGCCGTCACGTGGCTGACGGCATGACGCATGCAGATACGTTTGGGGTGGCGCGTGAACAGTCTTGGAATGCTGCGGTCGGCCGTATTGGCGACCGCATCCGCTTGGGTTTTGGTGCCGCAGGCATCGCTTGCACAATCTTCTGCGCAGAGCGGCGCGCAGAACATTCCGTCGGTGACCGTCGCCGCGCCGGAAGGGCGCCGCCGTGCTGCCGCCGCCCAGCGTCGCGCGCCGCGATCATCCCAGCAGACTGCTAACCGAAGCAAGCCGCAGCCGCAGCGCAATATCGGTTTCGTCGAGACCCCGCTCGGCCCGGTGCACGGCTACGTCGCCGGTCGCAGTTCGTCGGGCACCAAGACCAACGCGCCGATCATGGAAACGCCGCAGTCGGTGTCGGTAATCGGCGCCGAGCAGATCCGCGACCAGAAGCCGAACAAGCTCGACGAAGTGCTGCGCTACACCGCCGGCGTGCGCGCCGGAACGTTCGGTGCGGATACCCGCAACGACTGGTGGCTGATCCGCGGCTTCAAATCCGATGACGTCGGCCTGTTTCTCGACGGCATGCAGCTGTTCTACACGTCCTATGCGAGCTGGAAGCTGCAGCCGCCGAACATGGAGCGCGTCGAGGTGCTGCGTGGTCCGTCGGCCGTGCTCTATGGCGGATCGAGCCCGAGCGGCATTGTCAACGTCATCAGCAAGATGCCGCCGACCGAGCCGGTCCGTTACATCGAGACCGGCGTCAACAATTTCGGCAATGCCTATGTCGGCTTCGATGTCGGCGGTCCTGTCGCGACGCAGTCCCAGGATGGCAAGCTGCTCTACCGCGTCGTCGGCCAGGTCCAGAACGGGAATACGCAGGTCAATTTCACGCCCGACAACAACTACTTCATCGCGCCGTCGTTCACCTGGAAGCCGGATGCCGACACCACTTTCACGGTGCTGGCCTCGGCCTCGAAGCAGGGCACCCGCGGCATCAACTTCCTGCCCTACCAGGGCACGGTGACCAACGCGCCGTTCGGCAAGATCCCGACCAGCTTCTTCGTGGGCGATCCCAGCGTCGACAAGTTCACGCGCGAGCAGGAGATGCTCGGCTACCAGTTCGAGCGCAATCTCACCGACGATTTGACGTTCCGGCAGAACGCGCGATTTGCACATATCGACCTGACCTATCGCGGCTACATCGGTAATGGCTGGGACAATATCAATACGGCTACGATGGGCCGCTACAATTGGTATGCAAAGAACACCGCCAATCAGGCCAATCTCGACAACCAGCTCGAGTATCGCTTCAACAGTGGCCCGGTCAGGCACACGATGCTGTTCGGTGTCGATCTGAAGGGCTATCAGATCGATGACTATCAGGCCTTCAACTTCGGCACGGTTCCTCCGATCAACGTCTTCAATCCGGCCTACGGTATCGACATCCCGCTCGCGGGCGCGCCGTTCCGCAACTTCCTGCTCACGCAGAAGCAGGCCGGCACCTACGTTCAGGACCAGATGAAGCTCGGCAACTTCACGCTGGTGCTGAGCGGCCGCAATGACTGGGTCGAGACGACGCAGGCCGCCCGCGACACGGGCGCAAACATCGCCCAACGCGACGACAGCAGATTCAGCGGGCGCGCCGGCCTGATCTACAATTTCGACAACGGCATCGCACCCTATGTCTCCTATTCGACGAGCTACAATCCGATCATCGGCCTCAACGCACAGAACCAGCTGTTCCTGCCGGAGACCGCCAAGCAGGCCGAGATCGGCGTCAAGGTCGCGCCGAAGGGATTTGACGGCTACTTCACCGCCTCGGTGTTCGACCTGAAGCGCCAGAATGTGGCGACGACCGATCCGTCGAATGTGCTGCTGCAAAACCAGACCGGAGAGGTGACCTCGCGCGGCATCGAGCTCGAAGCCGTGGCCAATGCCACGAAGGAGCTGAAGCTGATCGGCGCGTTCACGGCCTATCACCTGTTCAACAGCAGGGATCTCGACCCGTCGCTGGTCGGCAAGACGCCGACCAACACGCCTGAGTTGCTGGTATCGGGCTGGGCGGACTACACCTTCAAGGACGGCCCGCTTGAGGGCTTCGGCTTCGGTGGCGGTGCGCGCTATGTCGGGTCTTCCTGGGCCGACGCCGCCAACACCCTCGAGGTTCCCGCGGTTGTGCTCGGCGATCTCGCAGTCCATTACGAATGGCAGAACTGGCGCACGGCTATCAACGTGATCAATCTGACCGACAAGATCTATGTCGCGAGCTGTGCCTCGGCGACGTCGTGCTTCTACGGCGACCGCCGGCGCGTCACCGCCAGCGTTTCCTACAAATGGTAGGCGCAGGCGAGGGGAGGGCTTCGTGAAGGCGCGCACGGTCAGGCTCTGGTCCGTGGTCCACACCTGGACCAGCCTGATCTCGACTGTCTTTCTGCTGCTGCTCTGCCTGACCGGCCTGCCGCTGATCTTCCATCACGAGATCGATGAGCTCCTGGGCTATGCCCCCCAGCCCGAAGCTCATGCGAGCGCGGCGCGTGCGACGACCCAGGCGGTCGCCGGCGCCGCGCTCGCCGCCGATCCCGGCCGCGTGCTGCAATACATCTCCTGGGACAAGGACGAGCCCGGGATCGTCACGGCTTTCACCAACAGTGCCGTCGACGGGCTGCCCGATAATACCACCGTGCGCGCCTTCGATGCGGTCTCGACCAGGCTGCTCGGCCCGGTCGGCGTCGGGCCGATGCTGATCGTTCTGAAGCTGCACACCGACATGTTCGCGGGCCAGCCCGGAAAGCTGTTTCTGGGCGGGATGGGTCTGCTGTTCTCCGTCGCCATCATCTCCGGCGTGGTGCTGTACTGGCCGTTCACTCGCCGTCTGCGCTTTGCCACTATTCGCGACCGCGCCTCAACCCGCGTGCGCTGGCTCGACTGGCACAATTTGATCGGCGTGGTGACGGTGGCCTGGGCGCTGGTGGTGGGCCTGACCGGCGTCGTCAACACCTGGGCCGAGCTGATGCTCAACCAGTGGAAGGTGACCGAACTCGCCAGCATGGTCGCGCCATATACCGGCAAGCCGCCACCGTCGCATCTGGCCTCGCTCGACGACGTCGTCGCACGCGCCAGACAGACCGCGCCAGGCATGGAGATCGCCTTCATCGCCTTTCCAGGGACGCCCTTCACCTCGTCGCATCACTTCGCCGCCTTCATGCGCGGCGACACGGCGTTGACGGCGCGGCTGCTCAAGCCGGTGCTGCTCGACGGAGAGACGGGGGAGGTCGCCGACAGCCGCGCGTTGCCGGTCTATCTCCAGGCGCTCCTGATCTCGCAGCCGCTGCATTTCGGCGACTATGGCGGGATGCCGCTCAAGGTGATCTGGGCCGCGCTCGACCTGCTCACGATCGTTGTGATCGGCAGCGGCCTCTATCTCTGGCTGGCGCGGCGGCGCAAGCGCGCGCCTGCCAAATCCAACGCATTCGCCAGACGAGCCCCGGTCCCGTCGTGATGCATGGCTCCCCTGATCGTACGCGCCGGTGGATACGTGTCTTTGCCGCACCTGTCCTGCTTGCGGCTGCGACCATCACTGGTCTGCTCGCTGCGCTGCTCTGGGGGACCGTCGGCCAGTACGTCGCCTGGGTGACGGTGGGAGCGCCTGTGCTGGTCATCGCCTGGGTTTGGGTGCGCCGCGGCAGCCAAAAACCCCGGCATTTTGACCGGATGATGCGCGGCAAGTAGCTGCCTCGGCCCGTGCGCCGCAATCTCAGAACCGCTGCCCTGCAAAACCGTGGGCGCCCTTGCCCAACCCTTGCCGGGTTTTCTGATCTGCTCCATACCAGCGCGGGGTGATTCCGGAATTTCACCGTTCCGGGAGCGGGAAAGGGCCTAAAAAGAGCGTGTCTTGCGCCCATTGGTGCACTGCGCTAAGGCTCAGAATAATTCCAAACTGGACGAATCCGTGGCTGTCCCGAGGCTGCGGGAAAAAGGGCTCGTCAATGAGCGGCATTCTTCAGAACTATCTTCCACTCGTGGTATTCATAGGGGTAGCGGGCCTCATTGGCCTTGTGCTGCTGATCGCGCCCTTCATCGTCGCGTTCCAGCAGCCGGATCCGGAAAAGCTGTCGGCGTATGAGTGCGGTTTCAACGCCTTCGACGACGCCCGCATGAAGTTCGACGTCCGCTTCTATCTGGTCGCCATCCTCTTCATCATCTTCGACCTCGAGGTGGCGTTCCTGTTTCCCTGGGCGGTGGCGTTCGGCAAGCTTGGCGCGACCGGCTTCTGGTCCATGGTGGTGTTCCTCGGCGTGCTGACGGTCGGATTCGCCTATGAATGGAAGAAAGGGGCACTCGAATGGGATTGAACCCTGCACCGTCCTCCGGTCCGGTTGTAGCGCCGGCCCCCAAGGGCATTCTGGATCCGTCGACCGGCAAGCCGATCGGGGCCCGTGATCCGTTCTTCCTCGAGGTCAATTCGGAGCTGTCCGACAAGGGCTTCTTCGTGGCCGCGACCGACGACCTCATCACCTGGGCGCGTACCGGCTCGCTGATGTGGATGACCTTCGGTCTCGCCTGCTGCGCGGTCGAGATGATGCAGGTGTCGATGCCGCGCTACGACATCGAGCGCTTCGGCTTCGCCCCGCGTGCCTCGCCGCGCCAGTCCGACGTGATGATCGTCGCGGGCACCCTGACCAACAAGATGGCGCCCGCGCTGCGCAAGGTCTACGACCAGATGCCCGAGCCGCGCTACGTCATCTCGATGGGCTCCTGCGCCAACGGTGGCGGCTATTATCACTATTCCTACTCGGTCGTGCGCGGTTGCGACCGTATCGTACCGATCGACATCTACGTGCCGGGCTGCCCACCGACGGCGGAAGCGCTGCTTTACGGGGTGCTGCTGCTGCAGAAGAAGATCCGCCGCACCGGTACCATCGAACGCTAAGGTTTTACGTCATGGACGACGCCAAGCTCGACGCCCTGGGGCAGACGATCGTTAGCGCGCTTCCGGGCGCTGCCATCGGTCATTCGGTGGCCTTCAACCAGCTCACGGTCGATGTCGAAGCCAGCAAGATCGTCGAGGTGGTCAAGTACCTCCGCGACGACCCGAACTGCCGGTTCATCAACTTCACCGACATCACGGCGGTGGACTATCCTTCGCGCGCAAAACGCTTCGACGTGATCTATCACTTCCTGTCACCGGCCCTGAATGCGCGGATCCGGCTCAAGGCCCAGGCCGACGAGACCACGCAGGTGCCGTCGCTGATCGAGGTGTTCCCGGGCGCCGACTGGTTCGAGCGCGAAGCCTACGACCTCTATGGCGTGTTCTTCGTCGGCCACCCCGACATGCGCCGCCTCCTGACCGACTATGGCTTCGAGGGCCATCCGCTGCGCAAGGACTTCCCGACCACCGGTTTCGTCGAGGTCCGCTACGACGACCAGGAGAAGCGGGTGGTGTACGAGCCGGTCAGGCTCAACCAGGAATTCCGCAAGTTCGACTTTTTGTCTCCGTGGGAGGGCGCCGACTATCCGGTCCTTCCGGGCGATGAAAAAGCAGGGCCGAAGGTCTGAACATGAACGAGCAACCCGAAAACCTTCGCAACTTTACGATCAACTTCGGTCCGCAGCATCCGGCGGCGCATGGCGTGCTGCGTCTGGTGCTGGAGCTTGACGGCGAAGTCGTCGCCCGCGTCGACCCGCATATCGGCCTGCTTCACCGCGGCACCGAAAAACTGATCGAGCAGAAGACCTATCTCCAGGCGATCCCTTATTTCGACCGCCTCGACTACGTCGCGCCGATGAACCAGGAGCATGCCTTCTGCATGGCCGCGGAAAAGCTGCTCGGCATCGAGGTGCCGCGCCGCGCTCAGTTGATCCGCGTGCTCTATTGCGAGATCGGCCGCATTCTGTCGCATTTGCTCAACGTCACCACGCAGGCGATGGACGTCGGCGCGCTGACCCCGCCGCTGTGGGGCTTTGAAGAGCGCGAAAAGCTGATGGTGTTCTACGAGCGCGCCTCCGGCAGCCGCATGCACGCAGCCTACTTCCGCGTCGGCGGCGTGCATCAGGACCTGCCGCAGAAGCTGGTCGACGACATCGACACCTGGTGCGATCCGTTCCTGAAGGTGGTCGAAGATCTCGATCGGCTGCTCACCGCCAATCGCATCTTCAAGCAGCGCAACGTCGACATCGGCGTGGTGTCGCTGAAGGAAGCCTGGGAGTGGGGCTTCTCGGGCGTGATGGTGCGCGGCTCGGGCGCCGCCTGGGATCTGCGCAAGTCGCAGCCCTATGAGTGCTACGCCGAGATGGATTTCGACATTCCGATCGGCAAGAACGGCGACTGCTACGACCGCTATCTGATCCGCATGGAAGAGATGCGCCAGTCCGTGCGCATCATGAAGCAGTGCATCCAGAAGCTGAACGCAGCCGAAGGAAAAGGCCCGGTCGTCGTCGAAGACAACAAGGTTGCTCCGCCGCGCCGTGGCGAGATGAAGCGCTCGATGGAAGCGCTGATCCATCACTTCAAGCTCTACACCGAAGGCGTCCACGTACCGGCCGGTGAGATCTATGCCGCGGTCGAGGCGCCCAAGGGCGAGTTCGGTGTCTATCTCGTCTCCGATGGCTCCAACAAGCCTTACAAGTGCAAGATCCGCGCGCCGGGCTTTGCGCATCTCCAGGCCATGGACCACATCTGCCGCGGCCATCTGCTCGCCGACGTCTCGGCCATCCTCGGCTCGCTCGACATCGTGTTCGGAGAGGTCGATCGGTGATGGCGCAGGTGCCAATCCAGTTTGACCGTGCCTCGGGGGCCCTTGAAGGGGCCAACCTGTGGGAGCGGACGGCTGCCTTGGCGCTGGTGACGGGATCGAAGATCTCGTCGCACTTCTCGCATATGGGCTACATCGCCTGCGCGAACCTGCTGCGGAAGACGCTGACCGAGCGCAACATCGCGATCAAGCTCAACCCCGACGCTGTGTTCGAATTCCCGTACGGCGACGGTTACTGGAGCAAGCTGCTCAATCGCTCCTACAATTACGAGGACGAACTGGAGCTGTTGTTCGCCGACTCCATCGACGTCGACTACACGCTGCTCGATTGCGGCGCCAATTACGGCTATTGGTCGGTGCTGGTGTCGAGCAAGCCGTTCGGCTCGCACATGGCGATTGCGATCGAGCCGTCGGGCCAGAACTATCCGAAGCTCGCCAACAACGCCCGCGTCAACGGCAATCGCTTCGAGACCATGAAATGCGCGATCGGCGCGGCCCGCGGCACTGCGCGACTGTCCGGCACCAAGCACGAGGCCTTCAGCATTGCCGGCGGTGCATCGGCGGGCGGCGAGGACGTGCCTGTGATCGCGCTCGACAATCTCATCGACGACGGCAAGGTTGCCGCCAGCGGCAGGTACCTGATCAAGCTTGACGTCGAGGGCGTCGAGATCGAGGCGATCAAGGGCGGCGCCCGGCTGCTCCAGGCCGACAGCGTCATCATGTGCGAAGAGCACGGCAGCGACCGCTCGCATGCGGTGTCGCGCTACATCCTTGAACACACCCCGCTGAAGCTGATCGTGTTCGATCCGCGCAGCAACCGGATGGAGACCGTGACCGAACTGTCGATCCTCGATCGCATCAAGGTCTCGACCCACGTCGGCTACAACGTTTTCGGCACCGCAAGCGCATTCTGGCAGGACAGGATCGAAGCCCTGAATGCCAAAACCGCGCGCCGCATGCAGTGAGAGATTGAAGAGATGTCCGTTCGCCGATTAGCACCGAAGGAAGTCCAGCCCGCGAGCTTTGCGTTGACGGAGGAGAACCTCGCGTTTGCCAAGCAGCAGATCGCGAAATATCCGGCCGGACGCCAGGCTTCGGCGGTCATCGCCATCCTCTGGCGGGCGCAGGAGCAGCACGACGGCTGGGTCTCGGAAGCCGCCATCCGCGTCGTCGCCGACATGCTCGACATGCCCTATATCCGCGTGCTCGAGGTCGCGACCTTCTACACGATGTTCCAGCTGGCCCCCGTCGGCAAGAAGGCCCACGTCCAGGTCTGCGGCACCACGCCGTGCCGCCTGCGCGGCGCCGAGGATCTGATCCACGTCTGCGAGCACCGCATCCATCACGAGCCCTTCCATCTCTCCAAGGACGGCAATTTCAGCTGGGAAGAGGTGGAGTGCCTCGGTGCCTGCGTGAACGCGCCGATGGTGCTGATCGGCAAGGACACCTATGAGGATTTGACCAAGGAAAGCTTCGGCAAGGTGCTCGACGGCTTTGCTTCGGGCAATCCGCCCAAGCCCGGCCCGCAGAACGGCCGCCAGTTCTCGGCGCCGACGGGCGGGCCGACCACACTTAAGGAGGTCACCTGATGCGTGATCTCTCGTCGCCAGTCGTTGAAGGGAGCAGTGTTGTGAAGAAGTGGGGCTTCATCGCAATGCATTCCGCCGCGGCGGCCACGTTCATTTTCCTGCTTCAGCGCTTCGCCCTGAACGCGCCGCTGGAATCCAGTCTGCTCTGGGCGTTGACCTTCGCCGTCTGCGCCGCCGGGCTTGCCTACAAGCAAGCCAACCGTTGATCGGAAAGCACTGACATGCTCGAGGACAAGGACCGCATCTTCAAGAACCTCTACGGCCTCCATGATTGGGGGCTCGAGGGCGCGCGGCGCCGCGGCGCCTGGGATGGTACGAAGAACATCATCGACAAGGGCCGTGACTGGATCATCAACGAGATGAAGGCGTCGGGGCTGCGCGGCCGCGGTGGCGCCGGCTTCCCGACCGGCCTGAAATGGTCGTTCATGCCGAAGGAATCGACCGACGGCCGGCCGAGCTATCTCGTCGTCAACGCCGACGAATCCGAGCCCGGCACCTGCAAGGACCGCGAGATCATGCGGCACGATCCGCACCTCCTGATCGAGGGCTGCCTGATCGCGAGCTGCGCGATGAACGCGCATGCCTGCTACATCTATGTCCGCGGCGAGTTCATCCGCGAGCGCGAGCATCTCCAGGCGGCGATCGACCAGGCCTACGAGGCCAAGCTGGTCGGCAAGGACAACGTCAACGGCTGGCCGTTCGACATCTACGTCGCCCACGGCGCCGGCGCTTATATCTGCGGCGAGGAAACCGCGCTGCTCGAGAGCCTCGAAGGCAAGAAGGGCCAGCCGCGTCTGAAGCCGCCGTTCCCGGCGAATGTCGGCCTGTACGGCTGCCCGACCACCGTCAACAACGTCGAGTCGATCGCGGTCGCGCCGGACATTCTGCGCCGAGGCGCGGCGTGGTTCGCCGGCATCGGCCGTCCGAACAACGTCGGCACGAAGCTGTTCTGCATCTCCGGCCATGTCGAGCGGCCCTGCAACGTCGAAGAGGCCATGGGCATTCCGTTCCGTGAGCTGATCGAGAAGCATTGCGGCGGCATCCGCGGCGGCTGGGACAACCTCAAGGCCGTGATCCCCGGCGGCTCCTCGGTGCGCATGGTGCCGGCCGAGCAGATCATCGACACGCCGATGGATTTCGACTCGTTGAGCAAGCTGCGCTCGGGCCTCGGCACCGCGGCCGTGATCGTGATGGACAAGTCGACCGATTTGATCCGCGCCATCGCCCGCATTTCCTATTTCTACAAGCATGAGAGCTGCGGCCAGTGCACGCCGTGCCGCGAGGGCACCGGCTGGATGTGGCGCGTCTTGAGCCGCATGGCCGACGGCCGCGCCCACAAGCGCGAAATCGACATGCTGCTGGAGGTCACCAAGCAGGTCGAAGGCCACACCATCTGCGCGCTTGGCGACGCGGCGGCGTGGCCGATCCAGGGCCTGATCGCGCATTTCCGTCATGAGATCGAAGCGCGCATCGACCAGTATTCGCATAAGGCCGACATCGACGATGCCGGCGTCCGCGATCCCGTGAACATGGTCGCGGCGGAGTAGAGAGAATGACCAAGCTCATCATCGACGGCAAAGAGATCGATGTCCCCGCCGAATACACGCTGCTTCAGGCGTGCGAGGCGGCCGGCGCCGAGATTCCGCGCTTCTGCTATCACGAGCGGCTGTCGATCGCCGGCAATTGCCGGATGTGCCTCGTCGAGGTGAAGGGCGGCCCGAAGCCGGTCGCAAGCTGCGCCTGGGGCGTGCGCGATTGCCGTCCGGGTCCCAAGGGCGAGCCGCCGGAAATCTCCACGCGTTCGCCGATGGTGAAGAAGGCGCGCGAAGGCGTGATGGAATTCCTTCTCATCAACCATCCGCTGGACTGCCCGATCTGCGACCAGGGTGGCGAGTGCGATCTGCAGGACCAGGCGATGGGCTATGGTGTCGACACCAGCCGCTTCGCCGAGAACAAGCGCGCGGTCGAGGACAAATATCTCGGCGCGCTTGTCAAGACCTCGATGAACCGCTGCATCCAGTGCACCCGCTGCGTCCGCTTCTCGGCGGAAGTGGCCGGCGCCCCTGAAATGGGCGCGACCGGCCGCGGCGAGGACATGGAGATCACGACCTATCTCGAGCACGCGCTGACGTCGGAGTTGCAGGGCAATCTGGTTGACATCTGCCCGGTGGGTGCGCTGACCTCGAAGCCTTATGCTTTCGCCGCACGCCCGTGGGAGCTCGGCAAGACCCAGTCGATCGACGTGACGGACGGCATCGGATCCGCGATCCGCGTCGACACCCGCGGCCGCGAAGTGATGCGTATCCTGCCGCGCATCAACGAGGCCGTGAACGAGGAGTGGATCTCGGACAAGACCCGCCACGTCGTCGACGGCCTGCGCACCCAGCGCCTCGACCGGCCCTATATCCGCGAAGCCGGCAAGCTGCGGGCGACAAGCTGGCCCGAAGCCTTTGCCGCGATCGCCGCGAAGGCGGCGCGCACCGACGGCAAGCGCATCGGCGCGATCGCGGGCGACCTCGCCGGCATCGAGGAGATGTTCGCGCTGAAGGACCTGCTGGCCAAATACGGCTCGGGCAATCTGGCGGTGCAGGGCGGCGACGCCTTCGACCCCGCGCTCGGCCGCGGCTCCTACATCTTCAATCCGACGCTGGTGGGCGTCGAGCAGGCCGACGCGCTGCTGATCATCGGCGCCAATCCGCGGAAAGAGGCGGCCGTGTTCAATGCCCGCATCCGCAAGCGCTGGCGCGCCGGCGGCTTCAAGGTCGGCGTGATCGGCGCCAAGGACGACCTGACCTACGATTATGACCATCTCGGCGCGGGCACCGAGACGCTCGGTGAACTCGCGGCCGGCAAGCACTCCTTCATGGACGTGCTGAAGAACGCCAAGAACCCGATCATCCTGGTCGGTGCGGGCGCGGCCTCGCGCCACGACGGCGCTGCTATTCTCGCCGCCGCCGCCAAGCTTGCGCTCGACGTCGGCGCGCTCAAGGACGGCTGGAACGGCTTTGGCGTACTGCATGAGAGCGCTTCGCGCGTCGGTGCGCTGGATATCGGCTTTGTCGCCGGTCAGGGCGGGCTTAACGTGGCGCAGATGACGACGTTCGGGACGCTCGACCTGCTGTTTCTGCTCGGCGCCGACGAGATCAAGCCGTCGGACGGCACCTTCGTCGTCTATATCGGCACCCACGGCGACCGCGGCGCGCATCGCGCCGACGTGATCCTGCCGGCAGCCGCCTATACCGAGAAGTCCGCGATCTACGTCAACACCGAAGGCCGCGTGCAGATGACCGGCCGCGCCGCGTTCCCGCCGGGCGAGGCCCGCGAGGACTGGGCGATTGTCCGCGCGCTGTCGGAGGCGCTCGGCAAGAAGCTCGGCTACGACTCGCTTTCGGCCCTGCGCCAGGCAATCTTCAAGGCCGTGCCGCATCTAATCCGTCTCGACCAGATCGAGGCCGGCTCCGCCGACCAGATCAAGAAACTCGCGGGCAAGGGCGGCACGATGGAGAAGGCGCCGTTCAAGCCGCTGGTCGAGGACTTCTATTTGACCAACCCAATCGCGCGTGCGTCCGCCGTGATGGCGGAGTGTTCGCGGCTTGCCTCCGGGCAGATGCTGACCGCAGCGGAGTGAGCTGATGGAATTCTTCGAAAGCGCATTCTGGACCGGGTTCCTCTGGCCGCTGATCATCATGATCGCGGAGAGCGTCCTGGTGCTGGTCGTCCTGCTGGTGGCGATCGCCTACATCCTGCTCGCCGACCGCAAGATCTGGGCGGCGGTGCAGATACGCCGCGGCCCGAACGTTGTCGGTCCCTGGGGGCTGTTGCAGTCCTTCGCCGATCTCCTGAAGTTCGTGCTGAAGGAGCCGATCATTCCGTCCGGCGCCAACAAGGGCGTGTTCCTTCTTGCTCCCTTGGTGTCGTGCGTGCTCGCGCTCGCCGCGTGGGCGGTGATCCCGACTAATCTCGGCTGGGTGATTTCCGACATCAATGTCGGCGTCCTCTTCATCTTCGCGATCTCGTCGCTGTCGATCTACGGCATCATCATGGCGGGCTGGTCGTCGAACTCGAAGTACCCGTTCCTGGCGGCGCTGCGCTCGGCGGCGCAGATGGTGTCGTATGAAGTCTCGATCGGCTTCGTCATCATCACGGTGCTGCTCTGCGCCGGCACGCTGAACCTCTCGGCCGTGGTCGAAGCCCAGCATGTCCGCGGCCTCGCCAGCCTGATCGGGTTGCCGCAGCTCACCATCCTGAACTGGTATGTCTGGCCGCTGTTTCCGATGTTCGTGATCTTCTACGTCTCGGCGCTGGCGGAAACCAACCGTCCGCCGTTCGACCTGGTCGAAGCGGAATCCGAGCTCGTGGCCGGCTTCATGGTCGAATACGGCTCGACGCCGTATCTGCTGTTCATGCTCGGCGAGTATGTCGCGATTGCCACGATGTGCGCGATGGCGACGATCCTGTTCCTCGGAGGCTGGCTGCCGCCGGTGGACCTCCCGCCCTTCAACTGGGTGCCGGGGATCATCTGGTTCTCGCTGAAACTGTTTTTCATGTTCTTCCTGTTCGCGATGGCCAAGGCGATCGTGCCGCGCTACCGCTACGATCAACTGATGCGCCTCGGCTGGAAAGTGTTCCTGCCGCTGTCGCTGGCGATGGTGATCGTGGTGGCCGGAGTGCTGCACTTCGCCGGCATCGCGCCGAAGTGAGGGCCGTCATGGGTATCAACATCAACGCCACTGCACGCTCGCTTCTGCTGTCGGAATTCGTCTCGGCGTTCTTCCTCGCCATGCGCTATTTCTTCCAGCCGAAACCGACACTGAACTATCCGTTCGAGAAGGGCCCGATCTCGCCGCGCTTCCGCGGCGAGCACGTGCTGCGCCGCTATCCGAATGGTGAAGAGCGCTGCATCGCCTGCAAGCTCTGCGAAGCGGTGTGCCCGGCGCAGGCCATCACCATCGAGGCCGGCCCGCGGCGCAACGACGGCACCCGCCGTACCGTGCGCTACGACATCGACATGGTGAAGTGCATCTATTGCGGCCTCTGCCAGGAGTCCTGTCCGGTCGATGCGATCGTCGAAGGCCCGAACTTCGAGTTCGCGACCGAGACCCGCGAGGAACTGTTCTATGACAAGGCCAAGCTGCTCGCCAACGGCGACCGCTGGGAACGCGAGATCGCAAAAGCGATCGAGCTCGACGCGCCGTACCGGTGAGATGAGAGCATGATCCTTCCCGCGCTGTTCTTCTATCTCTTCGCCGGCGTCTGCGTCGCCTCGGCGGTGATGGTGATTGTCTCGCGCAATCCCGTGCACTCCGTGCTGTACCTGATCCTGGCCTTCGTCAACGCCTCCGGCCTGTTCGTGCTGATGGGCGCCGAATTCCTGGCGATGATCTTGATCGTCGTCTACGTCGGCGCCGTCGCCGTGCTGTTCCTGTTCGTGATCATGATGCTCGACGTCGATTTCCTCGAGCTGCGCGAGGGCTTCATCGAGTACCTGCCGGTAGGGCTCGTGATCGGCGGCATCTTCCTGTTCGAGCTGCTGCTCACGGTCGGCTTCTGGGTCATCAACCCGGGCGTCGCCAAGACGATCACGGCGGCGATCCCGACCAATGTCTCGAACACCGAGGCGCTCGGCCTGGTGCTTTATACGAAGTACATCCACTACTTCCAGCTCTCGGGCATGGTGCTGCTGGTCGCCATGATCGGCGCCATCGTGCTGACGCTGCGGCACAAGGCGAGCGTCAAGCGGCAGGACATCAACGTTCAGAACGCCCGCACGCCCGAAATTGCGATGGCGATACGCAAGGTGGCGCCGGGGCAGGGGCTCCAGGACTCTGACGCGGCGGAGTGGGTGAAATGACGATCGGGCTCGGACACTATCTTGCGGTCGGCGCGATCCTGTTCACGCTCGGGATCCTCGGCATCTTCCTGAACCGCAAGAACATCATCGTCATCCTGATGTCGATCGAGCTGATCCTGCTCGCGGTCAACATCAACCTCGTGGCGTTCTCGACCTTCCTCGGCGATATCGTTGGGCAGGTCTTCGCGCTTCTTGTGCTCACCGTCGCGGCCGCCGAAGCCGCGATCGGTCTCGCCATCCTGGTGGTCTATTTCCGCAACCGCGGCTCGATCGCGGTTGAGGACGTCAATCTGATGAAGGGCTAACGCGCATGATCCGGAAAAGTGGATACCGGTTTTCCGGTCAGATCATGCGCAAAGAGAAATAAGTCATGGTCCAGGCAATCGTCTTTCTGCCTCTGCTGGGGGCCATTCTGGCTGGCCTGATCGCGCTGTTCGGCGCGCATGCCCGCAACCCCTCGGGCGACACGGTCGAGCACCACGATGATCACGGACACGGCGCACAGGCGCATGCGTCCGATACGATCAACGAGGATGCGTCGGTCATCCAGGAGTCCCATCACGAGCCCGGCGACGGTCACGACGACCATCACGTCTCCGAGCCGCCCGCGGCGGGCTCGCGCGGCGCCGAGCTGATCACCACGGCATTCCTGTTCGTGTCGGCGGCGCTGTCCTGGATGACGCTGGTCAACGTCGGCTTCATGCACCACGACATGCGCATTCCGCTGTTGCCGTGGATTCTCTCCGGCGATCTCCAGGTCTACTGGACGCTGCGGGTCGACACGCTCACCGCGGTGATGCTGGTGGTGGTCACCACCGTGTCCTCGCTCGTGCACCTCTATTCCATCGGCTACATGGACGAGGACCCGAACCGGCCGCGCTTCTTCGGCTATCTCAGCCTGTTCACCTTCGCCATGCTGATGCTGGTGACCGCGGACAACCTCGTGCAGCTGTTCTTCGGCTGGGAAGGCGTGGGTCTGGCGAGCTATCTCCTGATCGGCTTCTGGTACCAGAAGCCGTCGGCGAACGCGGCCGCCATCAAGGCCTTCGTGGTCAACCGCGTCGGCGATTTCGGCTTCGCGCTCGGCATTTTCGCGATCTTCCTGCTGGTCGGCTCGACCGATTTCGAGACCATCTTCCATGCAGCTCCGAGCCTGACCGGCAAGACCATCGACTTCCTCGGCTGGCACGCCGATGCGCTGACCCTGACCTGCCTGCTGCTGTTCATGGGCGCGATGGGCAAATCGGCGCAGTTCCTTCTGCACACCTGGTTGCCGGACGCGATGGAGGGCCCGACCCCGGTGTCGGCGCTGATCCACGCGGCGACCATGGTCACCGCCGGTGTGTTCATGGTGGCGCGCCTGTCGCCGCTGTTCGAGCTCGCGCCGAACGCGCAGGCCGTCGTGATGTTCTTCGGCGCCACCACGGCGTTCTTCGCGGCGACCATCGGCCTCGTCCAGAACGACATCAAGCGCATCGTCGCCTACTCGACCTGTTCGCAGCTCGGCTACATGTTCGTGGCGATGGGAGCAGGGGCCTATTCGGTCGGCATGTTCCATTTGTTCACGCATGCCTTCTTCAAGGCGCTCTTGTTCTTGGGCTCCGGCTCGGTGATCTACGCGATGCATCACGAGCAGGACATCCGCAACATGGGCGGCCTCTGGCGCAAGATCCCCTACACCTACGCGGTGATGGTGGTCGGCACGCTCGCGCTCACCGGCTTCCCGCTGACCGCCGGCTATTTCTCCAAGGACGCGATCATCGAGTCCGCCTACGCCTCGCACAATCCGTTCGCGATGTACGGCTTCGTGATGACGGTCGTCGCGGCCGGCCTGACCTCGTTCTATTCGTGGCGCCTGATCTTCAAGACCTTCCACGGCGAGCCCCATGACGAGCATCACTATGAGGCTGCGCATGAAGCGCCGATCTGGATGCTGATCCCGATCGGCGTGCTCGCGGTCGGCTCCATCTCGGCCGGCTTCCCGTTCAAGGAGCTGTTCGCCGGTCACGGCATCGAGGAGTTCTTCCGCGAGTCCGTGAAGATGAACCCGCACATCATCGAGGGGATGCACCACATCCCCGAGACCATCGCCTTCCTGCCGACGGTGATGATGGTGCTGGGCTTCCTGGTGTCGTACCTGTTCTACATCCGCCGGCCCTATCTGCCGGTCGAGCTCGCGAAAACGCAGCCGATGCTGTACAAGTTCCTGCTCAACAAATGGTACTTCGACGAGCTCTACGATCTCATCTTTGTCCGTCCGGCGAAGTGGATCGGCTATCAGCTCTGGAAGAAGGGCGACGGCTTCATCATCGACGGCCTCGGCCCCGACGGCATCTCGGCCCGCGTGCTGGATGTCACCCACAACGTCGTGAAGATCCAGACCGGCTATCTCTACCACTACGCGTTCGCCATGCTGATCGGTGCCGCCGGCCTGATCACTTGGTTCATGTTCGGCCTTGGAGGCCAGTAAATGACGACCTGGCCAATTCTATCCGTCACGACGTTCCTGCCGCTGGTCGGCGCGCTGATCGTCTATCTCAGCCGCGGTGATGACGAGGCGGCCCGGCGCAACTCGCGCTGGATCGCGCTCTGGACCACGCTGATCACCTTCGCGGTATCGGTGATCCTGGTCATGCGGTTCGACGCGTCGAACGCCGACTTCCAGTTCGTCGAGAAGGCGAACTGGCTCGCCACCGGCATCACCTATCACATGGGCGTGGACGGCATTTCGCTGCCGCTGGTGATCCTGACCACCGCCATCATGCCGTTCTGCATCATCGCGAGCTGGAAGGCGATCACCAACCGCGTCCGCGAATACATGATGGCGTTCCTGATCCTGGAAACGCTGATGATCGGCACCTTCTCGGCGCTCGATCTCGTGCTGTTCTATCTGTTCTTCGAAGGCGGCCTGATCCCGATGTTCCTGATCATCGGGGTCTGGGGCGGTCCGCGCCGGGTCTACGCGTCCTTCAAGTTCTTCCTCTACACGCTGCTCGGCTCGGTCCTGATGCTGCTCGCCATCATGGCGCTGTACTGGAACGGCGGCACCACCGACATCCCGACCCTGATGCACACGGCCGTGCCGCGCTCGTTGCAGACCTGGGCCTGGCTGGCCTTCTTCGCCTCGTTCGCGGTGAAGATGCCGATGTGGCCGGTACACACTTGGCTCCCCGACGCGCACGTCGAGGCGCCGACCGCAGGCTCCGTGGTCCTCGCCGCGATCCTGCTGAAGATGGGCGGCTATGGCTTCCTGCGCTTCTCGCTGCCGATGTTCCCCTTGGCGTCGCATGATTTCGCGCCGCTTGTGTTCACGCTCTCCGCCATCGCCATCATCTACACCTCGCTGGTGGCGCTGATGCAGGAGGACATGAAGAAGCTGATTGCGTACTCCTCAGTGGCGCATATGGGCTTCGTTACCATGGGCATCTTTGCCGGCACGATGCAGGGCGTCGCCGGCGGCGTGTTCCAGATGATCTCGCACGGCATCGTCTCCGGCGCGCTGTTCCTCTGCGTCGGCATCGTCTACGACCGCATGCATACCCGCGACATCGCGGCCTATGGCGGCCTCGTCAACCGGATGCCGCTCTACGCGCTGACCTTCATGGTCTTCACCATGGCCAATGTCGGTCTGCCCGGCACTTCCGGCTTCGTCGGCGAGTTCATGACGCTGCTCGGCACCTTCAAGGTCTCGATCCCGACCGCGTTCTTCGCCACCTTCGGCGTGATCCTGTCGGCCTGCTACGCGCTCTGGCTTTACCGCAAGGTGGTGTTCGGAGCGCTGGTCAAGCCGTCGCTGATGAGCATGAAGGATCTCACCTTCCGGGAGTGCCTGATGCTGTTCCCGCTGATCGCGCTGACGATCCTGTTCGGCATCTACCCGAAGCCGGTGCTCGACATGTCGGCGGCCTCGGTCCAGCAACTCGTCAACAATTACAACACCGCTGTGACGGCCGTGAAGGCCGCCGCACTGCTCCAGTGAGCGGGCAGGTCAGGATATCGCCATGAGCTTTGAGACTGCAGGTTATCAACTGGCGCCGGTGCTGCCCGAGCTCGTGCTCGCAATCGGCGCCATGGCGCTGCTGATGCTCGGCGCCTATCGCGGGCAGGAGACCACCAAGACGGTCACGACGCTTGCGGTGCTGCTCCTGATCGTGGTGGGCGTGCTCGAATACATGCTGCCCGCGGGCAAGCAGGTGACCTTCGGCGGCAGCTTCATCGTCGATGATTTTGCCCGCTTCATGAAGATACTGGCCCTGATCGGCTCGGCGGTGACGCTGGTGCTGTCGACCGAGTTCCTGTCCGACCCGTCGCGCCGCATCTTCGAATACGCGATCCTGGTGCTGCTCTCGACTCTCGGCATGATGGTGCTGATCTCGGCCGGCGATCTGATATCGCTCTATCTCGGCCTCGAATTGATGTCGCTCGCGCTCTACGTCGTGGCGACCTCGAACCGCGACAACGCCAAGTCGACCGAAGCCGGTCTGAAGTACTTCGTGCTCGGCGCGCTATCCTCGGGCATGCTGCTGTACGGTTCCTCTCTGATCTATGGCTTCACCGGTACTGTGACCTTCACCGGCATCGCGGCGGCCGCGACCGTCTCGAATGTCGGCCTGGTGTTCGGCCTGGTGTTCCTGCTCGCCGGCCTCTGCTTCAAGGTCTCGGCGGTCCCGTTCCACATGTGGACGCCTGACGTCTACGAGGGCGCGCCGACCCCGGTCACCGCCTTCTTCGCCTCGGCGCCGAAGGTCGCCGCGCTCGCGGTCTTCACCCGCGTCACGCTCACCGCATTCCCGGGCATCGTCTCGCAGTGGCAGCAGATCCTGGTGTTCGTGGCAATCGCCTCGATGGCGCTGGGCTCGTTCGCCGCGATCGGCCAGAGCAACATCAAGCGCCTGATGGCCTATTCCTCGATCGGCCACATGGGCTTTGCCCTGGTCGGTCTTGCCGCAGGCACGGTCGAGGGCGCGCAGGGCGTCTTGATGTACATCGTGATCTATGTCGCGATGACGCTCGGTTCGTTCTCGGTCATCCTGGCCATGAAGCGCAACGGCCAGCCCGTCGAGCAAATCAGCGATTTCGCCGGTTTGTCGCGGACCAATCCGCTGCTCGCCTTCATGTTCGCGATGCTGCTGTTCTCGCTCGCCGGCATCCCGCCGCTCGCCGGCTTCTTTGCCAAATGGTACGTCTTCGTCGCCGCCATCAAGGCGAATTTGTTCACGCTCGCTGTCGTCGGCGTGCTGACCAGCGTGGTGGGCGCCTACTACTATCTCAGCATCGTCAAGACGATGTATTTCGACGAGCCGGCCGGGGAGGTCGATCCTGTCAGGGTCGAGGTGCGGACGGTGCTGGCGGTCGCGGGCCTGTTCAATATCCTGTTCGCCCTGTTCGCGGGTCCGGTGGTGAGCGTCGCCTCCGCCGCGGCAAAGTCGCTGTTCTAGGATGGCATTCGCGCTCGGTCCCAGCGCTCTGTCGGCGGGCTACAAGCTCGCGGCTTTCGAACGGACCGGCTCGACCAATACCGAGGCGATCGAGCACGCGAGGGGCGGCGAACGCGGCCCGATGTGGTTCGTCACGTCGGAGCAGACCGCGGGCCGTGGCCGACGTCAGCGTGCCTGGATCGCGCCAAAGGGCAACCTCGCCGCCAGCGTCCTCGAAGTCCTGGACGTTGCCCCGTCTGTCGCCGCGACGATCGGCTTTGCGGCCGGGCTGGCCGAGGAGGCCGCCCTGGAAAAGGTGAGCCTGGAGGCTGCACTGCGCCTCGGCGAGGGTCGTCCCCGCTACACCCTGAAATGGCCTAACGACGTGCTTGCCGGCGGCAAGAAGCTGGTCGGTATCGGCCTTGAGGCCGAAGCCGTCGGCGAACGCCTTGCCATCGTCGTCGGCATCGGCACCAACGTCGTCGCCGCGCCCGAGGGCACGCCCACGCCCGCGGTGTCGCTCGCCGCGCTCGGCGTCCAGATCAGCGCGGAGGAGCTGTTCTCGGCACTCTCTGACGCCTGGGTGGAGTTCCGCGGCATCTGGGACAATGGTCGCGGCTTTGCCGAGATCCGCAAACTATGGTTGGAGCGCGCCGCCGGCCTCGGCGAGCGGGTTGCGATCCACACGGGAGTGATGACGCTGGAAGGCATTTTTGACACGATCGACGACGCCGGCTGCCTGATCGTCCGCACCGCGGAGGGCCGGCGCGTGCCGGTGGCCGCGGGCGAGGTGTTCTTTGGCTCGGCCGCCTCCGTGGGAGCTGCGTGATGGCGAAGCCTGAAGAACTGGTATTTGCACCGCTCGGCGGTGTCGGCGAGATCGGCATGAATTTGTCGATCTACGGCCTCGGCAACCGCCAGCAGCGCGCCTGGCTGGCGATCGATCTCGGCGTCTCCTTCGGCGACGAGGAACATCTGCCGGGCATCGACCTGATCATGCCCGACATCAGCTTCCTGGAGAAGGAGCGCAAGAACCTGATGGGCCTGGTGCTGACTCACGCCCATGAGGACCATTTCGGCGCCATCATCGACCTGTGGCCGAGGCTGAAATGCCCGATCTATGCGACGCAGTTCAGCGCCGCGCTGTTCGAGGCCAAATGCGCCGCCGAGCGCAATGCGCCGAAGATCCCGGTGACGGTGGTGCCGTCCGGCGGGCGCGTCGATATCGGTCCGTTCAACGTCGAGTTCATCCCCGTCGCGCACTCGATTCCGGAGTCGCATGCGCTGGCGATTCACACCGAAGTCGGTACGGTGCTCCACACCGGCGACTGGAAGATCGATCCGACCCCGATCATCGGCCGCCCGACCGACGAAAAGCGGCTGCGCGAGCTGGGCGATCAGGGCCTGCTCGCCTTGATCGGCGATTCCACCAACGCCGTGCGCGACGGCCGCTCACCCTCGGAAGCCGAGGTTGCGAGATCCATCACCGAGCTCGTCAAGGCCGCCAAGGGCCGCGTCGCAGTCACGACCTTTGCTTCCAATGTCGCGCGCCTCAAGGCGGTCGCCATCGCTGCGAAGGCCGCCGACCGTGAGGTCGTCGTGGTCGGCCGCGCCATGGAGCGCGTGGTGCAGGTCGCGCGCGAGACCGGCTATCTCGACGGCGTGCAGAGTTTCCGCTCCCCCGAGGTCTACGGTCATCTGCCGCAAGACAAGGTGCTGGCGCTCTGCACCGGCAGCCAGGGCGAGCCCCGTGCCGCGCTGGCGCGCATCGCCAATGACGACCATCCCGAGATCACGCTCAACCGCGGCGATAGCGTGATCTTCTCCTCGCGCACCATTCCCGGCAACGAGAAGGCGGTCGGCGCCATCATCAATGGCCTGGTTTTACAGGGCGTGGAGGTCATCACCGACCGCGACCAGCTGGTCCATGTCTCCGGTCATCCCCGCCGCGACGAATTGCGCGACATGATCGCCTGGACCCGGCCGCAGCTCCTGATCCCCGTCCATGGCGAGGCCCTGCACCTGAACGAGCACGCCAAGCTCGCGCGTGCCGCCGGCGTGCCGCGCGTGCTGGTCTGCCGCAACGGCGACCTGGTCAAGCTCGGCCCCGGCGATCCCGGCATCATCGGGCAAGTGCCCGCGGGCCGTCTCTACAAGGACGGCACGATTCTGGAGGACTCCAAGTCCCGCGCGGTGGTCGAGCGGCGCCGCTTGGCCTTCTCCGGCTGCGCCTTCGTGGCTATCGCCATGACGCAGCAAGGCGAGCTCGTCGACGATCCCGAGGTCGATCTGATCGGCATCCCCGAGAAGAACAAAGCGGGCGAGCCCTTCGACGACATCGTCTTCGACGCCGTGGTCTCCACCATCGAAGGCCTGCCGAAGGCGCGCCGTCGCGACGCGGATGCGCTGGCTGAGTCGGTGCGACGCGCTGTCCGCTCCGTGATCAACGAACATTGGGGTAAAAAGCCCCCCTGTCTGGTACACGTGCTGACAGTATAAAGTTTGAGCATGATCTCATCGGAAAACCGCTTCACACTTTTCCGGATCATGCTCTGAGGGAGAAGAAACATGCTGGGCCGGCTCAACCATGTCGCGATTGCGACCAAGGACGCCGTCAAGGCCGCCAGGATCTATGGCGCCGCATTCGGGGCCCAGATCTCGGAGGCCGTCGCGCTGCCCGAGCATGGCGTCACCACCGTGTTCGCGACCCTGCCCAACACCAAGATCGAGTTCATCGAGCCGCTCGGCGACGCCTCGCCGATCGCAAAATTCCTGGACCGCAACGCCGACGGCGGCATCCATCATGTCTGCTACGAGGTGGTGGACATCATCGCCTCGCGCGACACGCTGGTGAAAGAGGGCGCGCGCGTGCTTGGCGACGGCGTGCCGAAGATCGGCGCCCACGGCAAGCCGGTGCTGTTCCTGCATCCGAAGGATTTTTCCGGCGCGCTGGTCGAAATCGAGCAGGCGTAAGGCCGAAGCCATGGCGATCCAGCTCTCAACCGCGCTCGCGATCTACTTCGTCATCTGGTGGATTGCACTGTTTCTGACGCTGCCGTTCGGCGTGCGCAGCCAGCACGAGGACGGCGTGGGCACGCCAGGCACCGATCCCGGCGCACCGATCCTGACCGGCATGCGGCGCAAGCTGATCTGGACCACGATCATCTCGGCCATCATCTACGGGATCGGCATAGCGGCCTATCACGCCGGCTATCTCTCGATCGAACGCCTGTCGAAATTGATGGGAATGCCGTTTTAGAATTTTTCGGTTGCGTAGGTTTGGGGGGACGAATGAATTTTCAGAGGATCGTCATCGCGCTGTTGGTGCTGATCGTCGCCGGTCTCGGTGCGATCGGCTATTTCGAGTGGAAGATGGCCGCGCAGGTGCGCACCCTGAAGGCGTTTGTCGAGGGCTACGTCTTCAACGACGCGGTGATGGCCTGCGAGCAGGCAAAGAGCTCGACGCCGTTCAAATGGAACGGGGGCAAGAGCACCTCGGTCATCGGCCTGAACTCGGTCAAGCTGGACAAATACAATGTCAGCGCCAGCTACACGCTGGTGGCGGACAACGTCTATTGCGATTACGATCCGGTCAAAAGAAAGGCCGAGATCGGCTCGAGCTTCCTGGAGCGGGAGTAGCGATCCGGCCATGACAAGCATGGGATGGGATCGTCATGGCGCAGGCGGAGGGGTACCGGATTCTGCATGAGGCTGACTTGCGGGACTATCTCGCAGGCGTTCCGGACCTCAAGGCGCTTCTCGGCGGCGAGGCTGCCTCCTGGTCGATCACCGAAGTCGGCGACGGCAATCTCAATCTCGTCTTTATCGTGAAGGGCGGCCGCAGCGGTGTCGCCGTGAAGCAGGCGCTGCCCTATGTCCGCCTCGTCGGCGAGAGCTGGCCGCTGCCGCTGTCCCGGGCCCATTACGAATATCTCGCTCTGTCCCGGCAGGCCCAGCTCGCGCCCGGCCTCGTGCCGGCATTGCTGCATCACGACGAGGCGCTGGCGCTGACGGTGATGGAGCTGCTCGAGCCCCACATCATCATGCGCAAGGGGATGGTCGCGGGAACGCAATATCCGGGCTTCGCCAGTGACATCACCACCTTCATGGCCCGGACCTTGTTCTTCACCTCCGACCTCGCGCTGTCGGCGGCCGACAAGAAGGAGGCCATCGCAGCCTTCGCCGGCAACCATGCGCTGTGCAAGATCACAGAGGATTTGATCTTCACCGATCCGTACCGCGTGGCCGTACAGAACCACTGGACCGTGCCCTACCTCAACACACTAGCCGCGAGCCTGCGTGCTGATTTGGAATTGCATATCGCGATCTCCCGGCTGAAGCTGAAATTCATGGCGAGCCCCGAGGCGCTGATCCACGGGGACCTTCACACCGGCTCGGTCATGGTGACGGAGGGCCAAACGCGGGTGATCGATCCCGAGTTCGCGTTCTATGGTCCGATGGGGTTTGATGTCGGCGCTGTGCTGGCAAACCTGCTGATGGCCTATTTCGCGTCATCAGGCCACGAGCGCTCGCCGGGGGACCGCCGCGCCTTTGAAGGCTGGGTGCTCGAGACCGTCGAGCAGGTCTGGAACGAGTTCGCCCGCAAATTCCTCGACCTCTGGCGCGCTGGCGCGGCGGGAGATGCCTACCCGGCCTCGCTCTTCGCAGGAGAGAAGGGCGCCGCGCGGCTTGAGGCCGAGCGGCAGGCCTACATGCAGCGGCTGTTCGCCGACACGGTCGGCTTCGCCGCAGCAAAAACCATCCGCCGCATCTTCGGTCTCGCCCACAATATCGATTTCGAGCTGATCGAGGATCCGCGCAGGCGCGCGATCAGCGAAGCACGCGCCGTGAGGCTGGCAAGGACGATGATGCTGGAGGCGGGGGCATTTCCGACCATTGCGGACGTCACTGCTGCAGCGCGAAAATTGCGCGACTGGCAGCCGGAGTTCGCGACTGGCTAGGGCACGTACTCACAAATCGGCGGGGCCCGAGCGCTACGCTCGCATACGTCAACCCCTTCAAGGCGCTTGCGCTCGACGTGCCGTGGATGGTCAACTCTCGAACCGGAGCACGCCTGCGTTGTTGGGGGACACATGATCTTCAGGATAGTGGCAATCGTCGCTGGTTTTGGACTGGCGCTCGTCGCCTCGGCGGAGGCCCAGACTCCGCGCAAGGGCGGAACCATCCGCATGACCGCGCCTTATGGTTCGAGCTTCACAAGCCTGGACATTCACACGACGCAGCGCGCCCAGGACGAAATCTACGCCAAGGCCCTGCACCGGTCGCTCTACATCTGGAATTCCACGGAAGGCAAGCCGGTTCTGGAGCTTGCCAGGGAGGACGTTGTCTCGGGCGGAGGTCTCGTTCACACCTTCAAGCTGCGCGACGACGCCTATTTCCACAACGGCCGCAAGATGACGGCCGACGACGTCATCTGGACCTACAACCGCATCATGGACGGCACCAAGGCTTATCCCGGCGCGCGCTATGTCCGCGTGATCGAGGGCGCGGCCGCGGTCGAGAAGGGCCAGGCCAAGGAAATCTCCGGCCTGAAGAAGATCGACGACTTCACACTTGAGATGAAGCTGACCGAGAAAGTCGATCCAGGCTTCTACTTCTGGAACGCGATAACTTCGATCTATCCCGCCGACGAAGCCGCCAAGGAGAGCTTTCTCCAGAAGCCGATCGGTCTTGGGCCCTTCAAGTTCGTCGAGCACGTGCCGGGATCGCGCATCGTTCTGGAGCGGTGGGACCGGTTCTACAAGCCCGGCAAACCCTACGCTGACAAGATCATCGTGTCGGTCATGGGCGAGGCCGCGGCACGCGATGTCGCCTTCCGCAACAAGGAGATCGACACCTCGGTGCTGGGACCTGCGCAGTATGTGGCCTATCAGAACGATGCCGACCTCAAGGGCACCGTCGTCGAGGTCGCCGAGGTGTTTACGCGCTACATGGGGATGAACCCCGCGTTCAAGCCGTTCGCCGACAAGCGGGTCCGGCAGGCGATCAACTATGCGATCGACACCGACCTGATCATCAACAAGCTGGTCAAGGGCAAGGCCTATCGCGCCACCAGCTGGCTGCCGCTGACCTCTCCCGCCTACGACAAGACCATGAAGCCCTACGCCTTTGATCCCGCCAAGGCCAAGCAGCTGCTCGCCGACGCCGGCTATCCCTCGGGCTTCGAATTCGAATGGACCACCAGCCAGAATGAAAGCTGGGGTCTGCCGATCGTTTCGGCCGTCATCCCGATGCTGGACAAGGTCGGCATCAAGGTGAAAGTCAAGCAGGTCGAGACCGCGGTGCTGGCGGAGGTGGTTCGCAGCGGCGATTACCAGGCCTTCATCTATTCCCAGGCGAGCGGCCCGGATCCGCAGGCCGCCCTCAAATGCTTCCACTCGGCGACGCCGCAACCAGCCTGCAACTACATGAACTTCAAAAATGCCGACTTCGACAAGATGGTCGACGAAGCAGGGCAGGCCGACGATCCCGCCAAGCGCGCCCAGCTGCTGCAAAAGGCCAACGCCCTGCTCTACGAAGAGGCGCCGGTCTGGTTCTTCAACTACAACAAGGCGGTCATGGCGGTGCAGCCGTGGCTCAAGGGGATTCAGCTGAACGCGACGGAGCTGACCCATCAGAACGTCGAAGACCTCTGGGTCGACGAGACCTCGCCCGCGAAGTGATACGCGCTCTCGCGCTCCCTCCATCGCGACGAACGATGGAGGGAGAGAGGAAAAGTGCCGATGCTCCCCTTCCTGTTCCGTCGTCTCCTGCAAACCATTCCGACCGTGCTCGCCGTCGTGCTGCTGGTCTTCGTGCTGTTCAGCGTCGTTCCCGGCAGCATCGTCTCGTCCATGAGCGACGACAGCGATCCACAGGTCGAGCTGCGCATGAAGAAGCAGCTCGGCCTCGACGATCCCGTCTATGTGCGGTTCCGCGCCTACATCGCCAAGCTCGCGACAGGTGATTTCGGAACATCGTTCCGGACCCGCGAACCTGTCACGACCATGATCGCCAAACGGATGTGGCCGACGCTGCAACTCATCTTCGCCGCCATGGCACTTGCCGTCGTGATCGGCGTGCCGCTGGGCTTCATCGCAGCGCTGAAGCCTGGCGGCATCGTCGACACGCTCGCAATGGTCGTGGCGGTCTCGGGCCTTTCGATCGCCAAATTCTGGCTTGGACTGGTGCTGATGTACTTCTTTGCGTTGAAGCTCGGCTGGCTGCCGAGTTTCGGCTATGGTGATGGCGGACTGAAATATCTGATCCTTCCGGCCGTGACGCTCGGCGTCTCGCCGATGGCGCTGTTCGCACGGACGACACGCGCTGCGGTCCTCGAGATCATGACCGCAGATTTCGTGCGCACTGCGCGCTCGAAGGGCATGAGCGAGACACGGGTCGTGAAGTGGCACGTGATGCGCAATGCGCTTGTCATCATTCTCACCACCGTCGGCCTGCAGTTCGGCGCGTTGATGGGGCAGGCGGTGGTCGTCGAGAAATTGTACTCCTGGCCCGGCATCGGCTCGCTGCTGGTCGACAGTGTCCTGCAGCGCGACATTCCGGCCGTCCAAGGATCCATTCTCGTGGTGGTGCTGGCCTTTCTCGCGATCAATCTGCTGATCGACCTGCTCTACGGCGTGATCGATCCCAGGATCAGATACGCATGAAGCTGCGCGCCAATCTCATCATCGGCGGCGCGCTGTTCGCGCTCGCCATCCTGGTCGGCCTGCTCGCGCCCTGGCTGGCCCATACCGATCCCGTCATGGACGCCAATTTGTTGAATGCGGAAGAGCCCCCGAGCTGGACCTGGTGGTTCGGCACCGACGACCAGGGCCGCGACATCTATTCCCGCGTCGTCTACGGCGCGCGCGTCTCGCTGACGGTCGGCATCGTCTCGCAGCTCATCAACAGCGTCATCGGCGTCGCGCTGGGCCTGAGCGCCGGCTATTGGGGCGGCTGGTGGGACGATGTCGTCAACGGCCTGACCAACGTCATGCTCGCGATCCCATCGCTGATCTTCGCGCTGGCCATCATGGCGGTACTTGGTCCCGGCCTGACTAGCCTGCTAATCGCACTCGGCTTGACCAACTGGTCTTTCACGTGCCGGATCGCACGGGCCTCGGCGCTGTCGCTCAGGAGCCAGGGCTATGTGCAGGCCGCGACCGTGCTCGGCTACGGTGATTTGCGCATCATGACCACGCAGCTGCTGCCGAACATGCTCGGACCGATCGTCGTCATCGGCACGCTCGGCATGGGCAGCGCGGTCCTGTCCGAAGCCGCATTGTCGTTCCTCGGCCTCGGCGTGCGCCCGCCGTTTCCGAGCTGGGGCAGCATGTTGTCGGATGCCCGCGACCAGATCACGACGGCACCGTGGCTCTCGGTCTTTCCCGGTCTTGCCATCTTCCTGACGGTGCTCGGCCTCAATTTGCTCGGCGACGGGTTGCGCGACATTCTCGATCCACAATCGCGGAGCCGGCGCACATGACCGGGCCGCCGCTGATCGAGGTCGAGGATTTGCGTATCGATCTCAACGATGGATCGAGGCGCGTTGCGGCGGTCGAGGGCATTTCATTCCGCATCGATCGCGGCGAGACATTCGGCCTTGTCGGCGAATCCGGCTGCGGCAAGAGCATCACGGCGCTCGCTTTGATCGGCCTGTTGCGGCAGCCGTTGTCGATCGGCGGCGGCGCCATCCGGTTCGAGGGCAGGGAGATCCAGCAACTTTCAGCCGGCAGGCAACGGGAGCTGCGCGGCAATCGCATCGCCATGATCTTCCAGGAGCCGATGACGGCGTTGAACCCGGTGTCGCCCGTGGGCCGGCAGATCGCCGAGATGTTCGTGCTGCACAAGGGCAAGAGCTGGCGGGAAGCCAACCAGCTGGCAGTCGAGGCGCTGGCGAGCGTCCGCGTCCCCGCGCCGGAGCGACGCGTGAAGGATTACCCGCACCAGCTGTCAGGCGGCATGCGTCAGCGCGTGATGATCGCCATTGCGCTCGCATGCGGTCCGGATCTCCTGATCGCCGACGAGCCGACAACGGCACTCGACGTGACCGTGCAAGCCGAGATCATCGAGCTGATGCGGAATTTATGCGCCGAGAGAGGAACGGCAATCCTGATGATCAGCCACGATCTCGGCCTGGTCGCCAATGTCTGTCGCCGCGTGGCCGTAATGTATGCCGGCCGCATCGTCGAGGAGCGCGGCTCGGCCGATATCTTCCGGGCGCCCTCGCATCCCTATACGCGAGGCCTGGTGGCCTCGCTGCCGCGGCTCGGCAGCCGCGCCGCGCTTGGCCGCACCAGGCTGAAGGAGATCGCGGGCGTCGTGCCGGCCATCACGAATTTCCCGGATGGCTGCCGGTTCAATCCGCGCTGCGCGCATGCGACCGATATTTGCCGGACCACCGTGCCGGGAACGGATTTGCTGGAGGCCGGCGGTCTGGTCAGGTGTCATCACCATGCATGAGCCGCAGGGAAGGCCAGACGACGATGTCATTCTCAGCGTCGAGGATCTTGCGGTCCATTTTCCGCTCGGAGGCGGCCTGCTGGGGCGCGGCCGTCGGCTGCTCCGCGCCGTCGACGGTGTCGATCTCAGGCTGAAGCGGGGCGAATGCCTCGGCCTCGTCGGCGAGTCCGGCTCCGGCAAGTCGACGGTCGCATTGTCGATCCTTGGTCTCCAGACCCCGACGCGCGGCCGCATCGTGGTGGACGGGCAGATCGTGACGGGCCGGCCATCCGGCGATCGAAAGGCGCTGGCCCGCATCGTGCAAATGGTGTTTCAGGACCCCTACGCCTCGCTCAATCCACGCCAGACCGTTCGTCGCACGCTGGAAGATCCCCTGCGCGTGCATGGCGTGACCGCCGCAAGCGAGATCGGGGACCGCGTTGCGATCATGCTGCGGCATGTGGGCCTGCGGCCCGAACAGGCCGACCGCTACCCGCATGAATTCTCCGGCGGCCAGCGCCAGCGCATCGGCATCGCGCGCGCCCTGATCCTCAATCCCAAAATCGTCATCTGCGACGAGCCCGTGTCGGCGCTGGATGTCTCGATCCGTGCGCAGATCATCAATCTGCTGCTGGAACTGAAGGAAACGCTCGGCTTGTCGTTCATCATGATCAGCCACGACCTCGGCGTGGTCGAACACATGAGCGACAGGGTCGCCGTGATGTATCTCGGCCGCATCGTCGAGAACGGCGACTGGCGCGAAATCTTCGAACGGCCCGCGCACCCCTATACGCAAGCCCTGATCGCCGCCATCCCCGATCCCCTGCACCATGCACCGCTCGCGACGACAGGCGGCGACCTTCCCAATCCCCTCAATCCGCCGAACGGATGCGCGTTTAGTCCGCGTTGTCGCTACGCCGAGGACGTATGTCGGAGCGAGCCCGGTCCGGTGCTGGAAACGCGAGCCGACGGGCATGAGGTCCGGTGCTGGCGTGCTGACGAGATTGTTGGTCAGACGCAATTGGCTTCGACCGAGGGCGGGCATCCCTAAGGATGAAAGGCGCGTCCGTCGTGCTCAAAAGCGTCGCTCTAGTGGCCCGCTAGTTACTTCCGGTCTGTCCTGACAGCCTGACGATTTGGGGCCCGCCCATGGGCAATCGCGTGGGGTTGATTCTTGGGGCGGTCCAATCGCATATCGCCCTATTTTCATGTGTGCTACCAGATTGGATAGCAAAATGTAGCAGGAAAGGCAGATCATGACTGATGATCAGGTCAATCTCGTCGTTCAGCACCTTTGCGAGCAATTGCACTTGGCGTTCCGATTGAAGGGCAGCGAAGCACATCCACCAAACGCCAAGGATATTGGATTCGATCCGGCCTCTGTGAGAACCGTATTGCTGACCGGCTTGCGCTCGGCGGGTGTCACGACCCACCACGAGGCGGTCGGGAAGAGCGAAGAGCCGCCATGGTCCTAAACACAAAACGCGGGACAGAAGCCTCGCGCCAATGTCTCAGTTGGGTCAGGAGCGGACCTCGGGGATTTGAGGGATAACAATGGAAAAGCTAAGCCGTTCCGGCCTTCTAATTTATGAAGACGGAGTTCGTGCCAAGTGCAACGCGGCCTCAACGCCGCCTTCCAGGATCTGCTCCGCCCGGGCACCATCGGGCACGGCCCGCGCGAACTGGAGGGTGCCGACCATGAGGCCGAAGATGGCCGTCGCGCGGCGGCCACTCGCTGCAGAACCGGCGTCAGGAAGCAGTGCCGCGAGAGTCGAAACGTAGCTTCGCAGTCCTTTCTCGTAGTCTCGCCGCGTGGACAGGGGCTGGCGGGAGATTTCGGGGAGCAACGCCGCTGAGGGGCACCCACCCGCCGGGTCATCGAGGTGAGCGCGGTTCAGGTACCTCCGGATCGCGCCCTCAAGGTCCAGGCCATTCCGCTGATCCTCATCGAGGCGATGTTGCTGGTCGGCGAGTGCGCTCCCCAGCGCCTCGCGAACGAGCGCGTCTTTGGATTCGAAGTGAGGAGAGAATGCCCCTTTGGTCAGGGCGGCTTCGCCCATGATCCCGGCGATCCCGGCGGCGGAGATGCCGTCTCGGCGCACACACTTCGACGCCACATCGACGATGTGCCGTCGCGTCGCTGCCTTATGACCTTTCTCGAAACGCATCTTCTCTCCACTCCACTATATCCCGCAACCGTTAGGCAGCAGCTTCGCCAAGCGAGGGGCCAAGGCCACGGCGTCAGATCGCAGTCGACTTGGCGCCCAAGACGCCTTCGATGCCGCGGGCAAGGTTCAGAAGCGCCCGGTCGCTCCCCAAGGGAGCGTCCAGTTCAAGACCAATCGGTAGCCCAGCGCGAGACAAGCCGACGGGAAGGCTGATACCCGGTAGCCCCACGCTGCTCGCCGACACGGTGTGGTTCGCCAAAGCGAGGTAGCTGACTTCCTGCCCCGCGATATGGACGGTCGACTGCTCCTCGATCAAAGGCGCCGTGCAGGGCGTGGTCGGTTGCAAAATGACCAGCGCCCCATGAGAGACGAACGCCGTGTTGAGGCGGCGCTGGATTTCCGGCCGGCTCACGTCGAGCGCCGTCCGATAGGCCTCTGCCGAGGTAGAACCTGCACCACCCGGCAGTACGATGTGCCCCCACGCCTGCCGAAGTTGGGGCTTAAGGCCGTCGTAAATGGCCTCGAACGTGGTCGGAATGTCATGGCGGCGAAGAAACTGCGAAATTGCGCCCATCGTCTCATGAGCGAAGATGCCCCATGTCGTGGTTTGGACGAGGGAGTTGAAATCGTCGCCAAGGTCTACTTCAATGACCTCGGCGCCGGCGTCCTGCAGTTGCCGAACCACCTCGCGGAAGCGGGTCTCGACTTCCGAATCCACCAGATCCAGGAACTGTCGCGGCGCGAAGGCCAGCCGGACTCCCTTCAGGCCATAGCCGCCGTCGGAGGACTCGTCACCAGTCACGACCTGATCCACCAGAATGCAGTCCTCAACGCTTCGGGTGAATACCCCCGTCGTGTCGAGCGTATGGGAGATCGGCGCAACGCCGTAGCGCGGCCAACGCCCGGTGGTTGGCTTGAATCCCACGACGCCACAGAACGATGCGGGCACCCGAATTGACCCAACGGTGTCACCGCCCAAGGACGCGGGAACGAGGCCGGCGGCCACCGATGCGGCAGAGCCGCTCGAGGAGCCGCCGGACACGCGATCTCGTGCGTGCGGATTATTCACCTGGCCGTAACGTGCGTTGTGACCGGTCAAACCGTAAGACATTTCGACGAGGTTATTCTTGCCGAAGATCAAGGCGCCCGCACCCTTAATGGCTCGTACAGCGTCCGCATCTTCGCGCGGTACGAAGTGAGCGAGGCTATCGAGACCTAGGCTAGTAGGCAGCCCTTTCGTCAAATAGCTATCCTTCACCCCGAGCGGCACGCCAAGCAGCGAGGCCGCCGATCCGGCCGCACGCGCTTTGTCCGCATCCCTCGCGGCCGCCAGCACGGCGGCCTGGTCGATGGTGATGAAGGCGTTGAGATCGGCAAGCAACTGGGCGCGCTGCAGAAGCGCCGCGGTATAGGCCTCCGACGTGATCTCGCCGTTACGAACCGCTGCTGCGGCGGCTGCGAGCCCAAGAAAGGTGATATCTGGGGTTGCTTGCGATGCGATGTGGCGTGAAGTGGCAACGGTGTCGTCCATGAAATCCTCGCGAGGAGCTGAGAAGCAGCATCTCACTCCCGCCGAGGGAGGCGCAGATGAATGCCATTACGATCATAATATAACATTACGATCGTACTTCAATGGCCATTCTCGCGGCAATGCCGCGTCACCGAACACATAAGCGTGAGGCGTTAATGCGCGACCGATGAAGCCAGCAAACACCGTTCCGACGAGGGACCGTTAGCGAGCGCAGGGCTCCGACACGCTATTTCTCGAGCAATCCGGCGCGCGCGACTGCCCGCCTAGTGCCGCCGCAATCGGCGGCGTCTAGTCAAGCACATGACTTCTGCTTTGGGTCATGAACGACAAAGCTCGAACCGAGCACCATAGGTCTGCTTTCGGGCAAATTGCCACCAATCCGCTCGGTAGCAGGCTGGGTTGATCCTGACCGCCGAGCCGTCATTCAAGCTCCCGATGAGGAGGCGAGTGCGGCTCGAACGACCGAGCTGGGCTTGAGCTTAGCGCTCGCCAGACATGCGATCGCCGCGTGATGATGTTCTGATCCTGTTTTGCCCGACCTGTCCAACGTCGTCGCGGCGAGACTATGGATTGCCAGTCGAGCCTATCGTCTGATGCCGACCAGACGAGGGCGGCGGTTTGCGAGCGGATTCTCGGCCGGCAGGCCACGCAGCCACGCGCGAAAACTGACGATCTCGGGACAATCCGCGGTGCCCTCAGGCGCGATCAGCCAATCGCCCAAGCCGGATCCCGCATCGACCCGGTCGCAGCGATAGCCCGGATGGCGGCCGAGACCCCGGGCGATCAGCAGGTCGACCTTGCCCTCGACCAATTCGTGCAGGCCGGCGGGCTGGAGCACCCGCAAACCGATCTCCGCATGCGCGCCGCGAAACTCCGCCAATTCGAGGCGACGCAGGTCGAAACTGCCATGAACGCCCAACTGCAGCAGTACCGCACCCGCCGGTTTCAATTGCGAGGTCGCCTCCGCGATGTGGCGAAAGCCTTCGGAGACCCCGGGCAGATAGGCCTGACCGGCCGCGGTGAGGATGAGCTGCTTATGCAGCCGCTCGAACAGCTGCACGCCGAGGCGCGCCTCCAGCGCTTTCACCTGCTGCCCCACGGCGGCGGGCGTCACGTGCAGCTCGTAGCCGGCCAGCTTGAAGCTGAGATGGCGGGCAGCGGCTTCGAAGGCTCGGAGCGCGTTGAGGGGTGGAAGGGTGTAGGTCATCGTGCTCCACTTTGACACTGATGGGCCGCGGCCTTGCAATAGATTTTCTTGCGTTGAACCGCAGCAACAATGCTTTGCACGGCGGCGATGTCGCCGCATAGGGTCGGCCCGCAATCCGGAGAAACCCTATGCCGCCAGTTCACGTCGTCAGCCATAATCCCGCAACGGTCCATGCTCCCGCCGGTGGTTACAGCTTGGGAGTTGAATTGACGCAGCACCGCCGCCTCTTGTTCATCAGCGGCCAGGTGCCTGAGAGAACCGACGGCACCGTGCCCGATGGTTTCGAGGCGCAATGCGAGCAGGCCTGGCGCAACGTGATGGAGGTGCTCGCCGCCGCAGGCCTTGGCGTCGAGCATCTGGTGAAGGTGACCACGTTCCTGACCGACCGCAATCAGGTCGTGACCAACCGCACCATTCGTTGCGCGGTGCTCGGGGAACACCAGCCCGCGCTGACGGTCGTGATCGTCGAGACCGTCGACAGCAAATGGCTGCTGGAGATCGAGGCGATCGCCGCGGAATGAAACCGACTTCGCGAATGAACCAATCATATCGAGCGTCCAATGGCTGAAAACATGCATCCCTTCTACGAGACTTATCGGAGCGCTATGGAAGCGGCCATGCGCCAGCGGCTCGACCTTGCCTATGCGATGTTGCGCGAGCGCGCGCATCTCACCGAGATCGACGGGATCAGGCAGGAGGTGATGGACGAATTCGAGATCGTGCTCACACAGATGCCCTATGTCGGCGGCGCGGCCAGTCGCATGAGCGATTTCTTCATGCGCCTGATGGGCTTCATGGCCATCAGTCGGGTACTGTGGCGGCACGGCGTGCCGCTGCCTGTGATCGGCGAGATCGAGCGGGAAACCTACAGGGCGCAATTGCTGACCGTATCAGAAGCGGAACGTCTCGCCTCGGGGCGTCAATTCATGTCGCCGGAGAACCAGGCTTTGCTGCGCGAGCAGGCGGCCACAAGCATGACTGACAGCCATCAGAACGAGTTTCCGGAAGATTTCGCCTACGATTTCGTCGAGCCGGGTCCGAAAGACAATTTCGAGTTCGGGATCAACTACAAGGCCTGCGGCTTCTGCAAATTCGCGGCGCGCCATGGCGACAAGGACATTCTGCCGAACATCTGCGGACTCGATTTCGTCGCCTACGCAGCGCGAGGCATCCGGCTGGAAAGGACACAGACGTTAGCGGGCGGTGCGAGCCACTGCAATTTCCGATTCTCGCAGCTCGCGCTGGAAGAGAAGTCGGACAGTTAAGCCGCGTTCGCATGCTCGGCGATCGAGGGGAGGCTGGATTGCCCTGCTGTCACATCGTCATTGCGAGCGTAGCGAAGCAATCCAGAATCTTTCCGTGGCGGCAGTCTGGATTGCTTCGCTGCGCTCGCAATGACGGAACTTGAGCGTGACTCTGAGTCCACCGACGCCAAGCGCCACAATGACATCGTGCGCCTGTTTTGCCCGACGAGTCAAACGTCGGCGCGGTCGCAATCACGCAATTGCGAATATTGTAAGCGGCTGAACTTCCTCACAGTTTCTACTGTGCATGGGGTCGTTTTCGCGCTTTTTGTTTTGATGGCTGTCTACTCCGCCGCCTTTTCCCTCAGCCGCTGCGCGTAGACGTTGATGATCAGGGCCAAGAGCAGGATCAGGCCGCGGATCAGGATCTTCAAAAAGCTGTCGATGTTGACGTGGTCGAGGCCGTTGTTGAGCACGCCAAGCACGAACAGCCCGACGATGGTGTTGCCGATGCCGCCGCGGCCGCCGAACAGGCTGGTGCCGCCGACGACGACGGCGGCGATGGAGTCGAGCAGGTAAGTGTCGAATTCGTTCTGCTGCGCGCTGCCGAAATGAGCGACACCGAGCATGCCGCCGATGCCGGAGCAGACCGCCGAGATCACCATCACCGCGCCGAGAATGAGCTTGACGTTGAGGCCGGCATATTCGGCGGCCTCGCGATTTCCCCCGACCATGTAGACGTAGCGGCCGAAGCGCGTGTAGGTCAGCACCAGATGGCCGCCGAGCAGCATGATCGCGGCGACGATGACGATCCAGGGAATGCCGCCGATCGATCCGGAGCCGAGCGTGGTGATCACGTCAGGCACCTTGTAGGCGATCTGGCCGCGCACCAGCAGCGCGGAGATGCCGGCCGCGATCTGCATCATCGCCAAAGTCATGATGAAGGAGGGGATGCCGATCACGGTCAGGCCCAGCGCATTGACGAGGCCGAGAGCCGCGCAGAGCAGAATGGCCAGCAAGATCGCCGCAGCGCCGGGGAGGGGAATGTTGGGAATGTTGACGTAGGATTCTTGAACCGTGAAGTAGGCGACCGCGATGCCGGTGACGTTGGCGATGCTGGCGATCGAGAGGTCGATCTCCGCGCAGAGGATCACGAAGGTGAGGCCGACGGCGATGACGCCCGTGACCGACACCTGCGTCAGGATGTTGCCGAGATTGTCCAGCGTCGCGAAGGAGGGGCTGGCGAGGGCGAAGAAGCCGGACAGGAAAATCAGCGTCAGGAACGGCGCGATGTTGCGCATCTGCGAGCGCAGGAAGGGTGCTAACCCGCGCGCCCGTTGCCTCGCCGCCGGTGCCGTCTCACTGCTCGCCATGGTGCTTCTCCGTCACGCCGCTTCCAGCAGGCGGTCCTTGCTGACCGGCTCGTTCCTGAATTCCCGCACCAATGCGCCGCGCTTGAGCACGAGGATGCGGTCGGCCAGCGACAGCACCGTTTCCGGCTCGGTCGACAGCACGATGATCGCGAGCCCTTTGGCGCGGAGGTCGCGGACGATGTTGATGACGTCGTTCTTGGCGCCGACATCCATGCCGCGGGTCGGCTCGCACAGCACCAGCAGTTTTGGCGGATAGGTCAGCCATTTCGCCAGCGCGACCTTCTGCTGGTTGCCGCCGGAGAGCATGCCGAGATCGAGGCCGACCACCGGCGGCCTGATCTGCAGTTGCTCGACCTGACGCTGGGCGATATCGCGCTCCTGCGCCGGCTTGAGCAGCAGCGCCGAGATGCGATCGAGAATGCTGATCGAGATGTTCTTGTAGACCGGCTCCTGGTGGAACAGCATCGCGCGCCGGCTCTCCGGCACCAGCGCCACGCCCGCGCGCCGCGCCGCTGCCGTGCTGGCGAAGGTCTTGGGCTTGCCCTCGACGGCGAGCGTGCCGGCATCCGGCTTCAGCTTGCCGAACAATATGCGCGACAGCTCCTGCTGGCCGCAGCCCATGAAGCCGTAGATTCCCAGCACTTCGCCGGCACGCGCCTCGAAGGAGATGTCCTTCAAGCTGCGGGCCAGCGACAGCTGATCGACCTTCAGGACCACCGAGCTGTCGCTCGGCCGCGGCAGCATCAGATCGTCGCTATAGCTGTGCTCGAGCGCTTCACCGCCGCGGCCGATCATGGCCTCGATCAGCGCGCCCTTGCTGGTCGCAGCGCTTGCCGTCTCCGCGACCTTTCGCCCGTTGCGGAACACGGTCACCGTGTCGGACACGCGCAAGATGTCCTCGATGAAATGCGAGATGAAGACGATTGCCGTGCCTTCCGCGCGCAGGCGCCGCAGCGTTGCGAACAGCCGTTCGACCTCGGGCGGGGAAAGAGCGGAGGTCGGCTCGTCCAGGATGACGATGCGCGCGCCGGAGAACAGCACGCGCGCGATCTCGATCAATTGCTGAAGCCCGATCGGGAGGTCGCCGAGCCTGCTCATCGGATCGACGTCGATGCCGAAGCGGGCGAGCTGTTCGCCGGCCTCGCGCGCCATGCGCCGCCATTGTACCAGGCCGAGCCGGTTGGTCGGCTGGTTGCCCAAAAACACGTTCTCGGCGACCGTGAGGTCGGGGGCGACAGATAGCTCCTGGTGCACCATGGCGATGCCGGCGGAGTGCGCATCGCGGGCCGAGCGGAAATGCGTCTCCTGTCCGTCGATCAGGAAGCGGCCGGAGAATTCGGTGTGCACGCCGGCGATGATCTTCATCAGCGTGCTTTTTCCCGCGCCGTTCTCGCCGACGAGACCATGGATCTCGCCGGGTGAGAGCGCAAAATCGACACCACGAAGCGCTTCGACGCCGCCGAAGCTCTTCGTGATGCCCTGCAATTCCAGGATGGGCTGGTGTCCCTCAGGCATGGAGGGTCAGATCAGGAAGTGATCCTCCATCCACTGCATGCCGGGTGCGTTGGCCTTGGTCACGACCGGACCGTCGGTGACGACGTTCTTGGGAATGCCCTGTCCACTCTTCTCCCCGCCGACCACGGCGGAGACGCCCGCGACGATCGCGCCGCCATGGATGCGGCAGGACGGATTGCGCACGGTGGCGAACATGCGGCCTTCGCTGACCGCCTGGATCGCCGGCGGCATCGCATCCACGCCGCCGATCAGGATATTGGTGCGGCCCCGCGCTTTCATGATGTTGGCGGCGGCAAGCGCCATGTCGTCATTGTGGAAGAACGCTGCGTCGATCTGCGGGTACTTCGTCAGATAGGTTTCCCAGAGACGTGCGGTCTTCGACACATCCCAGTCGGCCGGCTGGGTGTCGAGCACCTCGATGCCAGGGAATTGCTTCACGACATTGTTGAAGCCTTTGGCACGGCCCTGCGCGCCGGTATGGCCGAGCGCGCCCTGCGTCATGATGATCTTGCCCTTGCCGCCCATGGCGTTGCACAGCGCCTGCGTCACGGACGCGCCCATGAACTCGTTGTCGGGGGCGAGGAAAGAGTGGACGTTGATCTGGTCGAGAGGGGCAATCAGCGTGTCCATGTCGATCACGGGCGTGCCGGCGTCGATCATCTTCTGCACGGGCTGGGTGAGGGTGCCGATGCCAAAAGCCTGGATGGCGACGAAATCCCATTTCTGCGAGGCCATGTTGTCGATCGCCGCGCGCTGCTTCACCGCATCGAGCTGGCCGTCGAACCAGGTGACCTCGACGTTGAACAGCTTGCCCCAGAACTCCGCGGCCTGCTTGCCCTGCGCGCACCAGGTCGCCTGGAGGCCCGCATTGGAGAACGCCGCCTTCAGCGGCTTCTCGCTTCGTCCGACTTCGGCTGCAAGGGCGGGGTTTATGCCCATGCCGCCGAGGATGGCAGCCCCGGCGCCGGCGGTTGCCGCCGCTTGAAGAAGATCGCGCCTCGTCGTCGAGAAATCTTTCGTCCCGGACATCGCTCGCTCCCATATATTTATCGTCGGCGCGTCATTGATTGCGCGACCGATACGGAAAGTGTCTCACAAGAGTTGATGCCACTCAATCTGCAATCACGCGAGATCGCCGCAACCGGTGTTGGTGCAGCGCAAGCGTCAGGCCTGAACGGCGGCGAATGCGTCGATCTCGATGAGCAGTCGGTCCCAGGCCTGCGCGACATCCGGCGACCATTCATCGCCGAGCAACCCGCGCAGCGTATCCCTGATCACGGCAAAGAAGGCGATGAACAGCTCGCGCGGCGTGCCGTAGCTATCGTGCGAGGCGACCTCGCACGCGATCAGCCGGAAATGCCCGCAACGATCACCGGCGAAGTCGAGAATCGCCTCGATCGTCAGCGCGAGCATCGATCCCATCACGAGCTCGCTGCCTTGCGTGCGGAACATCGCCCGCGTTTCGGGATGCTCTTCGAACAGACGTTGATAGACGAGCGGCGTGAGATCCGCGCAGCGCAAGGCCGCGAGTTCAAAGCCCTGTTCGATCGGATTGGGAGAATTATTCACCGCCTGTGGCCATGCAGACAAAAAAAGAGCGGGGCCCTAGCCCCGCTCGAAAATTGTGTCGACCCTATTATCCCCGATTCTAAGATTTGATCTTGATTGGCGGGGCGACGCTGCGTTTTGCGCGTCAGGGGCTCCTCCCGAGACTTGGACCACCAGACTTCGACCTCACGGCCAGCCTGAGCAAGAGGGATGCTAGATCAACTTTTCTCACTTGTCATCATTTTCGGCAACGAATGTTCAAAATTCGAGCAATTAACGAAATGATCGGGCTTCCGGTCTTGTAAGCATATGACAAATATAAGAAATCTGTGGACGGGGCAGGGTTGCGGGACTGCCTAGAATGCCGCAGATCCCTCTCGTGGGGCGGCCCGACCACAGTTCTCCAGAAATTTGCGCTGGACCACGAAGGCCGCGGAACCGGCCTCGACTCGGCTCTCCGCGCGGTGTTTAGTTGGTAGACGAACGAATGGTTCGGCGGATGCGCGCACGGCTGCAAAAATTCTTACCCTTGGTCCTGCTCGCTTTGGCGATGCAGGTGCTGGCGCCGATCGCTGCCTGTTTGGCGGCCGGCCAGGCCATGGCCAATCCGCTTTCTGCAGCCGTCATCTGCCACAGCCCGAGCGAGCAGGGCGGCCTGAGCGACCAGAACGGTGCACCGGCCGCGCATGGTGGCGCCTGCGCGCTGTGTTGTCTGGCGCAGGTGGGCGCGTCACCCGATTCGCCGCCGCACGCCGCGCTCTCCATTCCCTTCCGCCACGCCGAACGCGTGGTGTGGCACGTGGCGGATGTATCCGCCGTCGCCGTCTATAGGGACTCAAACGCCCAGGCACGCGCGCCGCCTCAATCTTCCTGACGACCCAAGGTAACGCCGCGGCCCGTCCGCTGGCGATTGATGTTGTCATTGGCCGGCGATAGCTGCCGGCGTCAGGAATGCCCCATGTTACGTTGTCATGCCCGCCGTGGCGTGAGCCTCGTTGCCGTTCAGGCCGCGCTGCTTGCGTCGTCGAGCGGAGTCTTTGCCCAAAACAGCAATACCGTGCTTCCTGCGGTGACCGTTGAGGCGCCGCCGGCCGCCCGGCCCAAACCAGCGGTAACCCGGCCATCACGACTACGCTCCGCTTCGGCGGGCCGCGCGGCGAGGCCTGTTGCGGCGAACGCGAACGTCAGCGCACCGACCCAAAGCAGGACAGTGACTGCCGGTGCAGCCCGAGATGGTCTCAATCAGGCGCCTGCCGGACAGACCGCGACGACCATCGATCGCAGCCAGTTCGACAATCGCCCGTCGTTTTCGGTCAGCGACGTCTTGCGGGATAGTCCGGGCATCTCGATCAAGCAGGGGAATGGCCCCCGCGATTTCGGCATCTCGATTCGCGGCTCCAACGCCCGGAACGGCTTTGGCATCCGCAATCTCGTGATCTTCGACGACGGTTTTCCGGTGACGCAGCCGGACGGCCTGTCGCGGAGCGACCTGATCGATCCCCATGCCTATGGTGCGATCGACGTGATCCGCGGCCCTTCGTCGGCGCTCTACGGCAACTATGCGACCGGCGGCGCGCTCAATTTTCGAACGCGGCGGGGCGGCACGATCGACGGCGTCGAATATGGCGTCGACGGCGGCAGCTACGGTTATCGCAACAACTACCTGGCAGCCGGCAAGAAGGTCGGGAATTTCGAGGGCTCGCTGTTTGCAAGCGACACGCGGGGCGACGGCTACATCGGCAATAGCTGGTTCAACACGCAGACCGTCAATTTCCTCGGAACGCTGAAGGCGACGCCGGACGATCGCTTCACGGTCAAGATCATCAACAACGACCTCAGCGCGCGGCTGCCAATCCGACAGTCGCTGAACCAGTACTATCAAAATCCCTTCCAGCAAGGCTGCGCGACCGGCGCCGCGGCCGCGGCCGGATGCGGTACGGTCACGCTGAACAACAACGGCTTCAACGCGACCGCCGGAACCGACAAGGAGACGGCCGTGCAGGCCGGGCTCGGCCGCAACGACCGCCGCACCATCGTCGGCGGCCGGTGGGAGCACGATTTTGACAACACCACGACCTGGCGCAACCAGTTCGTGTTCGACGACAGGAACATCAGTCAGCCCACCGGCACGACCAGCGCGATCGGCGACTTCCCGTCGTATAATTACATGAGCGATCTCACCAAGCGGGGCGAAATTCTCGGCCTGGAGTCGACCGCGTTCTTTGGCGCTTTCTACAACACCCTGACGGCGTCGAGCGACACCCGAAGCGTGATGCCGGGGGGCAATGCCACGCTTGGCAGGATCACGAACAATCTCTACAGCGAAACGTCGAACTACGGCGTGCGCGCGCGAGAGGAGCTGAGGCTGACACCATCGCTGCTCGCCGTTGCCGGCATCGGCTGGGAGCAAACCGTCCTGAAGGGCATAAACACGGCCTACAGCTACACTGGTCCGACAGGCGTCCTGGATTCTCTGAAGATTACGGCCGCGGACAGGCAGTTCCAGAATACGTCGCCCGAGCTGGCGTTGCTTTATACAGTCAACAGCGAATGGCTGCTCCGGGGACGGGTCGCGACGGGGTACGGCACTCCGCAGGTTTCGAACCTGTTCGTTTTGGCGAGCGGGCTGTCGGGCAACAATACCCAACTCCAGACCCAGAAAAACCTGGGCTACGATCTCGGTTTCGACTGGACACCGAGCAACACGCTCAAGGTCAGCGCGACTGGGTTCTACGAATTTTTCCGCGACGAACTTGTATCGCAGGCAACTCCAGCCAATTCAGCCAACACAAGCTATACATTCAACGCGCCGCGCTCCGAACATCGCGGCATCGAGCTCGCCGCCGACTGGAAGTTCTATCCGGGCTGGCGGTTCATGGCGGCGTACACCTATCTCGACGAGGTCTACACCGAGTATGTGGAGAACTTCACCAATGTCGCGGTGTTCAGCTTCAACCGGGCAGGCAACAAGATCCCCGGAATCTCGCCTAACGAGCTGACGGCCAGGATCGGCTACGACGAATTTGCGGGGCCACTGACGGGGCTGGGAGGTTTTGTCGAAGTCCAGTGGAAGGACTCCTTCTACATGGACAATGCAAATCTGCTGAAAGCGCCAGGTTATGAGCTGGTCAATGTGAACGTCCACTACAAGACCGATCTGGTGTCGGATACCTTCAGATCCCTCAACTTGTTTCTCGAAGTCAGGAACGTGTTCGATCGCACCTACGTTGCGTCGGCAAACAACATCGCCAACACGGTGACCGGGGCCGGCCTTCAAAATCCTGCGAGCGTGCTCGCAAACACAACGGGATCGATCTACGCGGGCTCGCCGCGCACGTTCGTTGCAGGTATGAAGGTGGCGTTTAGATGATCCGGACTCTTGAAGGGAGTAGGGCCATGATCCGAAGTGGCCTCCTCGGCATAGTCGCCCTTGCGTTCTTGCAAGGTACGGCGCTCGCGCAGATGCATACTCAGCATGCCTCCGAAGCGGCCTGTGAGGAGCCCACGTTGCGTTGCGCAACGAAGGCGACGCCTGCATTCGGCCCGGACGGAACGCTGTGGCTCGCCTGGATGGCGGGCGGGCAGGTTTCGGTTGCGAGTTCGCAGGATGCAGGGCGGAGTTTTTCGCCTCCCACCCAGGTCACGACGACGCGGCTCAACCTCGACTGGGGGCCGGATGCCCGGCCGAAGATCGTGGTCGATCGCAAGGGCGGCATCGCCCTCGCATTCTCGATCTTCAGGGACGAGGCATTCAACGGTCAGGTGCTCTACACGCGCTCGGCCGATGGCGGGAGGAGTTTTGCGGAGCTGAAGCCGATCACCGCAAACAATGAGAGCCAGCGTTTTGAGGCGCTGGCGCTCGATCAGGATGGCACTGTCTTCGCGGCCTGGCTTGACAAGCGCAATCGCGTCCCGGCGAAGGAGGCGGGACGGAAGTACGAGGGCGCAGGGCTGTTCTTTGCGTCGTCGCGCGATGGCGGCGCCACCTACGCAGAGGCCGGTCTCGCGCATGACAACACCTGCGAATGCTGCCGATTGGGGTTGGCGTTCGCAGCACCAAGGCGGCCGGTCGTGATCTTCAGGAACATCTTCGAGGGCGGCGTGCGCGATCATGCGGTCATGACCTTCACCGACGTCTCGACGCCAGGTGAAATCCATCGGGTCAGCAATGACGACTGGCAGATCAATGCTTGCCCGCATCACGGGCCGAGCCTCACGGTTGCACCGAACGGGACCTATCACGTCGCCTGGTACACCAACGGGAAGGTGCGAAAGGGATTGTTCTACGCCCACTCGCGCGACGAAGGCCGGACGTTCTCTGCGCCCTTGGCGCTGGGGCGGCCTGATCGCAGTCCGACGCGCCCGTTCGTGCTTGCGGGCCCGGCGGGAACGGTGATGGTCTGGAAAGAGTTCGATGGCGAGAAGACCTCGGTGCAGATGACGATCTCGCACGACGATGGCGAGACGTGGTCGGCACCGAGAACGATATCGAGTACCACCGACACCTCCGACCACCCCTTGCTCGTTTCCAACGGCCGGCAGACCTACCTGTCATGGATGACGAAGGCGGATGGCTATCGTCTCACAGCAATCGAGGACCAGCCATGAGACGTCGATTTGCCGGCCTACTGGGTCTGGGTATCCTGATGGCGTCAGCGTCTGCGCTAGAGGCGGCACCGGTTCTGAAACCGTTCGAGCGCGGCACGTGGCAAAGCTTGCTTAAGGGGCATGCGGGCCGCCCTGCGCTCGTGCATTTCTGGGGCGTAACCTGCGGGCCCTGCAAGGTCGAGCTGCCGCTGCTCGGGCAGTTTGCGAAGGATTATCCCGGGATCGATGTCGTGACGATCAGCGCGGATCTCGTGCCGAACCTGCCGGCGGCGACGCAATCGATGCTCGACAGAGCGGGGCTGTCGTCGACCGAAAACTTCATCTTCAACGACGGCTTTGTCGAGCGTTTGCGGTTCGAGATCGATCCTGCTTGGCAGGGCGACATTCCCCGGACAATGCTCATCTCTCGGGATGGAACCATTACGACGATCGAAGGCTCGGCCGAGATGACCGACCTCGAAAAATGGTCGGCGCAACAGCTCTCCACACACTGAAATTCAATCTGCAAACGGGAAGACCAATATGAAGACCATGTTGAAAGATGTGCTGTTCGCGGCGTTCGCTCTCGCGCTCTGCGCCGCGCCAGCGGTGGCCGACGACGTCAAGGCGGGCGATCTCGTCATCTCGCAGGCGTGGAGCCGGGCGACACCGGGCGGCGCCAAGGTCGCCGGCGGTTATCTGACCATCGAGAACAAGGGCACGACCGCCGACAAGCTGGTCAGCATTTCCGCCGATATCGCGGGGAAGGCTGAGGTCCATGAAATGGCGATGGATAACGGCGTGATGAAGATGCGCCTGCTCAACAAGGGCCTCGTGATCGATCCCGGCAAGACGGTGAAGTTCGCCCCCGGCGGCTACCACCTCATGCTTCAGGAGCTGAAGGGCCCCTTCAAGCAGGGCGACAAGGTGCCGGTGACGCTTCAGTTCGAGAAGGCCGGCAAAGTTGCCGTCTCCCTCGACGTCCAGGGCGTCGGCGCCCAGGCGCCCGGCGATAGCGGGCAGATGATGAAGAAAATGCCTGATCATTCGGGAATGAAGATGTGACGAGCATGATCCGGACCTTCGGGAGACCGAACATGTCGACGCGAATCTGGCTGATTTTTCTGAGCGCATTTGCGGCAACGCCGGCGACCGCGCACGTCTTCCTCGAAGCCAAGCAGGCGACTGTGGGGGGATCGTACAAAGCCGTCTTCGCCGTGCCGCACGGTTGCGCGGGCTCGCCGACGGTGAAGATCCGGGTGCAGATCCCCGAGGGCGTGATCGCGGTGAAGCCGATGCCGAAGGCCGGCTGGAACGTCGATGTCGTCGAGGGCAAATATGCCGGCGAATACGACTATCACGGCACCAAGGTCTCCTCCGGAGTCAAGGAGGTGACTTGGTCCGGCGGCAAGCTGCCGGACAAGAACTATGACGAGTTCGTCATGCACACGGCCCTGACCGAGACGCTCAAGCCGAACACGATTCTGTACTTCCCCGTCGTCCAGGAATGCGAGACCGGCGTCAGCCGCTGGATCGAGATTCCAACGGAGGGAGCGGGGCATTCGCGCGAGGGCAAGTCACCGGCGCCGGGCGTAAAACTCCTGCCAAAACCCTGATGCGCCTGCTCACCGCGCTCGCGACGCTGCTCCTCTTTGTCGGCTTCGCGACCGGCGCCTCGGCGCACGCGGCGCTCGTCGCGGTCGAGCCGCCAAGCGGCAGCATGCTTGCGAGCGCGCCGAAGGCGGTGGAACTGCGCTTCAACGAGGCGGTGACGCCGGGCGCGATCCAAATGATCGACGGCGCGGGCAGGGCGCGGGATGATGTGCGCGTCAGCGCATCGGGCGAGACGATCTCGGTTGCGATGCCGGCGGACCTGCCGCAGGGCACGGCGGTCGTCAGCTATCGCGTGATCTCGCAGGATGGCCATCCCGTCGCGGGATCGGTGATCTTCTCGATCGGCCGGCCGACGGGGACGCAACCTCCGGCAAACGCGGATAGCGGATTGAACGTGCTGATCTGGCTGGCGCGGGTCGGTCTTTATCTTGGCCTGTTCGTCGGCGCCGGCGGCGTGTTCTTTGCGCGCTGGGTTGCGTGGTCGATGACCGGCATGACCGTGCCGCGCATAGCGCTCGCGATCGGCCTTCCGAGCGCGGTTGCGTCCCTTGGTGCGCTGGGTCTCGATCTTCTTGGGCTGCCGCTGGCGGCTCTCGCAACGATTGCTCCTTGGAAAGTCGCATTTGAGACTAGCGCCGGCCCCGCGCTGCTTGTTGCCATCGCTGCGATGCTGTTCGCGTTAATGGCGCTGCGCGGTACGGGGTATGCACGCGCTCTTGCTCTCATCGCCTTCGTCGGCGTCGGTCTGTCGCTCGCCATGACCGGGCACGCTGCTACGGCACCGCCCGAGGCGCTCACGCGGCCTGCTATCTTCCTGCATGGCCTCGCCGTTGCCTTTTGGATTGGCGCGCTCGCCCCGCTCGGTGCACTTGTGTCGAAGTCGCCAGCCGCGGCATTGCCTGTCGTGAACCGCTTTTCCCACATCGCCGTCCCGGTTGTTGGCGTTCTCGCATTGACCGGCCTCGCGCTCGCCTTCGTCCAGCTTGAAAAGCTGTCTGCATTGGTCGAGACCCGCTACGGATTGATCCTCTCGATCAAGCTGGCGCTGGTCCTGGTGCTGCTGGCGCTTGCCGCGCTCAACCGCTTTCGCCTGACCCCGGCGCTCCCCGGGAATCACAAGTCCGCGCCGGCCCTCAAGCGCTCGATCCTGCTCGAATGCGCGATCGCGCTCGGCATCTTTGCCGTCGTCGCGGGCTGGCGCTTCACGCCGCCGCCGCGGACGATCGTTCCGGAGACGCCGCTCGCCATCCACATTCACACCGACAAGGCGATGTTCCAAGTCCTGGTCTCGCCGGGTAAGGCCGGGCTCGACGATTTCGTGCTCCAGCTCATGACCGGCGACGCGACGCCGCTGACCGCCAAGGAAGCGACGTTGACCCTGAGCCTGCCTGAACGGGGCATCGAGCCGATGGAGCGGAACGCTTCGCTAGGACCCGATGGCTACTGGCACGTGCGCAAGGTCGAGCTTCCCTTTGCCGGCCGCTGGCATATGCGGATCGACGCGCTGGTGACCGATTTCGAGATGATCACGCTGGAGGACGAACTCGAGGTGGGGGCGCCCTGAATCCGGCTCTTCGACAGTTCAAGCTGAACCTGAAGTCGACGGAAAAATGACAGGAATTCCGTTGCCTTAGCGGCTTTTCCTCATTCCCGCTCTTGTGTTTTGGCTCCCAATCCGGTTTCACTGCAAGCCGTCACCTGATTCCTCGAGTATTGCCATGCGGTTGTCGCGGTTCTTTCTGCCGATCCTGAAGGAAAATCCGAAAGAGGCGGAAATTGTTTCGCATCGGCTGATGCTGCGCGCCGGCATGATCCGGCAGGAGGCCGCCGGCATCTATGCCTGGCTGCCGCTCGGCTTTCGTGTGCTGAAGAAGATCGAGCAGATCGTGCGCGAGGAGCAGGACCGCTCCGGTGCGCTGGAGCTGTTGATGCCGACGCTCCAACTCGCCGACCTCTGGCGCGAGAGCGGCCGCTACGATGCCTACGGTCCGGAGATGCTGCGCATCGCCGACCGCCACAAGCGTGAGCTGCTGTACGGGCCGACCAACGAGGAAATGATCACCGAGATCTTCCGCGCCTACGTGAAGTCCTATAAGAGCCTGCCGCTCAATCTCTATCATATCCAATGGAAATTCCGCGACGAGCAGCGCCCGCGCTTCGGCGTGATGCGCGGCCGCGAGTTTCTGATGAAGGATGCTTATTCGTTCGACCTCAACGAGGCCGCGGCGCGGGTCGCCTACAACAAGATGTTCGTCGCCTATTTGCGCACCTTCGCGCGGATGGGGCTGAAGGCAATCCCGATGCGGGCCGAGACCGGCCCGATCGGCGGCGATCTCAGCCACGAGTTCATCGTGCTGGCCGAGACCGGCGAATCCGGCGTTTTCATCAATCGCGACGTGCTTGACCTGCCGGTGCCGGGCGAGGACGTCGACTATGAGAGCGATTTGACGCCGATCATCAAGCAATGGACCTCGGTCTATGCGGCGACGGAAGACGTTCACGACGCCGCCCGCTTCGAGCAGGAAGTGCCCGCGGACAAGCGGGTGAACACCCGCGGTATCGAGGTCGGGCAGATCTTCTATTTCGGCACGAAGTATTCCGACGCAATGAAGGCGCTGGTTGCGGGTCCCGACGGTGTCGATGTGCCGATCCACGGCGGCTCCTACGGCGTCGGCGTCTCGCGCCTGCTCGGCGCCATCATCGAGGCCTGCCATGACGATGCCGGCATCAAATGGCCCGAGGCCGTGGCCCCGTTCCGGGTGTCGATTCTCAACCTCAAGCAGGGCGACGCCGCGGTCGATGCGGCCTGCGAGAAGCTCTATGCGGAGCTTTCCGCCAAGGGCGTCGACGTGCTCTACGACGACACCGACCAGCGCGCCGGGGCCAAATTCGCCGCCGCCGACCTGATCGGGATCCCCTGGCAGATCATGATCGGGCCGAAGGGGCTCGCCGACGGCAAGATCGAGTTGAAGCGGCGTGCCGACGGCTCGCGCGAGAATATGTCGCCTGCGGACGTGGTTGCGCGCCTGGCCGGCTGAATAGTGTTCACCGCGCGGTAATGGGCCGGCAATCCGGCCACAATTGACCCCGAATCATGGGATTATCAACCGATGGATGAACCCATGACCAAGACTGTACAGACCGCGCCTTTTGCGCCATTCGAGTGGATGCTGTCGGCGCGCTATTTGCGGGCGCGCCGCAAGGAGGGATTCATCTCGGTCATAGCCGGGTTCTCCTTTCTCGGGATCATGCTGGGGGTGGCGACGCTGATCATCGTCATGGCCGTCATGAACGGCTTCCGCAAGGAACTGCTCGACAAGATCCTGGGGCTCAACGGCCACATCCTGGTCCAGCCGCTGGAATCGCCGCTGACCGACTGGAAGGACGTCGCCGACCGTCTCAGCCAGGTCCAGGGCATCCGGCTCGCCGCGCCCGTGGTGGACGGCCAGGCGTTGGCGTCATCGCCGTGGAACGCCTCCGGCGTCCTGGTGCGCGGCATCCGCTCCGACGACCTCAACAACCTCACCTCGATCGCCAAGAACATCAAGCAAGGCTCGCTCGAGGGTTTTGACGACGGGCAGGGGGTCGCGATCGGCCGGCGCCTCGCTGACCAGTTGTCGCTGCACGCCGGCGACAGCATCACGCTGGTGGCGCCGAAGGGCGCGGTCACCCCGATGGGCACGACGCCGCGCATAAAACCGTACAAGATCGCCGCGGTGTTCGAGATCGGCATGTCCGAGTATGATCTCGGCTTCGTGTTCATGCCGCTCGCGGAGGCGCAGGCCTATTTCAACCGCAGCAACGACGTCACCTCGATCGAGGTCTTCACCACCAATCCGGATCAGATCGTAGCGTTTCGCCAAGCCGTGACGGAGGCCGCGGGCCGGCCGGTGTTCCTAGTCGACTGGCGCCAGCGCAACTCGACCTTCTTCAACGCGCTCCAGGTCGAGCGCAACGTGATGTTCCTGATCCTCACCATGATCGTGCTGGTCGCGGCGCTCAACATCGTCTCCGGCCTGATCATGCTGGTGAAGGACAAAGGCAGCGACATCGCGATCCTGCGCACGATGGGAGCCTCGCAAGGCTCGATCATGCGCATCTTCCTGATCACGGGCGCCTCGATCGGCGTGGTCGGTACGATGGTCGGCTTCTTCGTCGGGCTGGTGATCTGCCTCAACATCGAGTCGATCAGGCAATTCCTGTCCTGGCTGACCAGCACCGAGCTGTTTTCGCCAGAGCTCTATTTCCTGTCGAAGCTGCCCGCCGAGATCGACATCGGCGAGACCTCGGCCGTCGTCATCATGGCGCTGACGCTGTCGTTCCTGGCGACGCTGTATCCGTCCTGGCGGGCCGCACGCCTCGATCCCGTCGAAGCGCTGCGGTACGAGTGAGGGGCTGATGGAGCAGCAGGGGGCGGAAGATGTACCGGTCATTTATCTCCACGAGATAAAGCGGCAGTACTTGCAGGGCGAGGTGCCGCTGACGATCCTGGACGGCGCCAAGCTCGCGCTGTGGGCGGGGCAATCCGTCGCGCTGGTGGCGCCGTCGGGCTCGGGCAAGTCGACGCTGCTGCACATTGCGGGGCTGTTGGAAGCTCCCGATTCCGGCGAGGTCTATGTCAATGGCGCGCCGACCTCACAACTGCCCGACATCGAGCGCACCCAGCTCCGCCGCACCGATATCGGCTTCGTCTACCAGTCCCACCGGCTGCTGCCGGAGTTTTCCGCGCTGGAGAACGTCATGATGCCGCAGATGATCCGCGGCCTGAAGAAGTCCGAGAGCGTCAAGCGCGCCAAGGAGATTCTTGGCTATCTCGGCCTCGGCGAACGCATCACGCACCGTCCGTCCGAGCTGTCGGGCGGCGAGCAGCAGCGCGTTGCGATCGCGCGCGCGGTGGCCAACGCGCCGCGGGTGCTGTTCGCGGACGAGCCGACCGGCAATCTCGATCCGCACACCGCGGACCACGTCTTCCAGGCCCTGATGCAACTCGTCAAGGCGACCAAGGTTTCGATGCTGATCGCGACCCACAACATGGAGCTGGCCGGCCGCATGGACCGGCGCGTGTCGCTGTCGAACGGACAAGTGATCGAACTCGAATAAAACCATCGAGCTCGAGTAACGTCATCGAGCTCGAATGAAAAACGCGAAAACAACCCCATGCACAGTAGCTGGGCGTGGCCGGCTACGTCAGGGATGACTTCCTCCAGCCATTTGACATGTTGGGCATATCAGCCGCGGCGGCGCATCGCCGCCGCGGAAGGCGATTTACGGCCGGATCACTGTTAATTTGAACGGACCGCCATTGGCTGCGGCGTGTTCGACCGCCTCGTTGGCATGGTCGAGATCGAAGGCCGTGGTCTCGTATTCGTCGAGCCGCAGCAGTCCGGCGCGCACCAGCGCCATCAGGCGGCTTGCTGCATCAGGCGGGTACATCCAGACGCCGAGGATGCTGATGCAGTTGCGCATGATCCAGGGGTAGGGCAGCTCGAGGCCCGCGCCGCCCGCCATGCCGACGCCACCCATCAGCACGACGCGGCCGTAAGCGCGCACCGTCATGATCGCCGCGCGCACGACGGTCGTGCTCACCGAGGGCGGCATGATGTCGAACACGCAATCGATCGGCCCGGGAGCCGCTCGCTTCATGCTCTCGCGGTCGTCGTCCTCATTGCCGGTGAGTTTGACCGGCCTCACGCGGTCGCCAAAGCGCCCGACGAGATCGGCCAAAATATTGTCGTTGCGGCCGGGGGCGACCACGCAGGCCGCGCCCATCGCGAGCGCGACCGAGACCGCTGCGCTACCGAAATTTCCGGTGGCCCCGCTCACCAGCACGGTCTCGCCGGGTTGAAGGTTGGCGGCAAGGAAGCCGCCATAGGGCACCAGCAGCGTCCCCAGCGCGCACCATTGCGTGGCTTCGTCGGACGTGATTTGGCCAAGGCGCTTCACGTTCTCCGTCGGCACGCGCATCTGCTCGGCAAACGAGCCGTGGCGAAAATGCTTTTGCAGGCGCATGGCGCCGGCACCGGGGGCAGTCAGCCCCTGCAGGGCGATGTCGGGCGCTGCGGCGTCATCGCGCGAACGCACCGTCGGATCGCAGAACACCCAGTCGCCAACGCTGAGCTTCGTCGCGTCCGGGCCGATCGCACGCACCCGTCCGATGCCGCCAGGACCCGGGATGATCGGCAGGTCGAGCGCATAGTTGCGCATCCCGCTGAAGACCTCGTTCATGTAGGACAGCACGCGCGTGGCGACGACGTCGACGATCACCTCGCCGGTCCCGAGCACAGGGTCCGGGGCTTTCTCGATCGCAAGCGGGGATCCAAAGGATTTCAGTACGGCAGCTTTCATGATCTCACCTTAAAGTGGGTGAAGCCGATATGCGCCGCCTTTCCAGGCGCAGGAAGGCCTGGTATTATCCTAGTATTGTCTAGGCCCTCCATCGAGGCATGTCATCATGGCCGATCCACGCCGCGTCGAATTCGGCGACTTCCTCAGGTCCCGCCGCGAAAAGCTGTCGCCGAAGACCGTCGGGCTTCCCGCTGGCCGGCGGCGCCGCACCGCAGGGCTCCGGCGCGAAGAGGTCGCGCAGCTCGCCGGCATCGGCGTCGACTGGTACATCCGCCTCGAGCAGGGCCGCACCGTCAGTCCGTCAGTGACCACCGTCGACGCGCTTGCCCGCGCGCTGCGCCTCAGCAAGACCGAGCATGCCCATCTCAAGGCGCTGGCGCGCGACGGTGACAAGCGCGCGTTCACGCGCGAGATCGTGCCGGCGCCCGTTCGGCGGATGATCGAGAGCCTGACGCAGCCCGCCTATGTCACGGGACGGCGCTGGGACGTGCTGGCCTGGAACGAGGCGGCCGAGGAGGTCTTCGGGTTCGGACAATTGCCCGAGCAGGACCGCAACACGCTGCTGCTGGTGATGACGAACAAGCAGACGCGAAAGTTCTATGGTGCCGGCTGGAACGACGTCGCCAAGAGCATGGTCGCGATGTTTCGCGCCACCCACGACGTCTGGGCGGGCGATCCCGCCTTCACGGAGTTGCTCACGCGGTTGCGTGAGGGCAGTCCGGAATTCGTCAAATGGTGGGAAGCGCACGACATCCGCAGCACCGCCGCGGGCCTCAAGACCATGAACCACCCGACCAGGGGCGTGCTCCAGTTCGAACACACGAGCTTTCAGGCCAATGACGATCCGGCGCTGAAGCTGGTGATCTACACACCAGTCCAAAGCGCGATGAGATTGGGATGAATCGTCATCGCGCTTTAGGTTATTGTTTGAACATGATCTTTTCGGACAACCGCTGCACACTTTTCTGGATCATGCTCTAGCAGTCTGCTGAAAAACCCCCTCGCCAGGGAGGGGACTTGATGATTCACTTTATCATCTCGAATCGGCGGAGACGATCATGCGCGGCAGGTTTACGGATCAGGGCGGCCTGTTTTCGTACATCGCGCCGGATAAGCGCGTGCCAGCGAACCATCCGCTGCGGAAGGTCCGGGAACTTGTCCGGGCTAGGGCGTAGAACGCAAAGGCCAAGACCTTCAACGCGCTGGCTCGCGCGCTGCGTCTCAGCAAGACCCAGCATAGGCATCTGAAGGCACTGGCGCGCGTTCACGCCCGAGATCGTACCGCCGCCCATTCGGCGGATGATCGAGAGCCTGAATCAGCCGGCCTGCACCACCGGGCAGCAGATTGGGGAGACCGCCGGCATATGTCCAGCGGCCTCCGCGCTTAATGTGGTTTGCGGGGCGGCGCCCCGACTAGAGATCGATGCTAACGGCAATGTTACGGCTCTGTAGTTCGGCAATCTTCATTCCGTCAGCCTGCACCTGCGCAAACTCCGGGTCCTTTGCCACGGCCTCCTGCACTTTGCCGTAAACCTCCCAACTGGAGTAGCGCGTCGCAACCAGCAACTCTCCTGACCAGGGACCAGTGTGGAAACGGGAGAGCCGAAGAAATTCGGCACCATGTTTTTCAAAGATTTTCTTCGCCTGCCTGATAAGCTGGACCATTTCCTCGGCCTTGTCGGTCTTGAAGCGAGTAAATTGAACGATCGGCATGAGGCTACCTCCATAGTTGTGTAAAATTTCCAAGAGGCATGTATCGAGCAACGTGTGAGGAGCGAACCTCCAGTTCAATCTCGATAAAGGTTCGTCTTCAGCGGCTTGATTCTGGTTCAGGCTTCGTAAGCGGAAGCAACTCTGCCCTTTCTCGGCGGATGGACTCGCATCGTTACTGGCAGGCAATTTTTCGCGCGGAGTGGTGTTCGCGGCGAACCTGAGAATTGCCGAGTTTAATTGACTTAACGCCTTCGAGTGCCAGAGGGGCTGTTCGAACGTCGCGATCGCGGCGAAGCGCGTTATGCACGCTGGTGGGCGGAGTTGCAGATTGAACCGTCGGACCCGTGGTGCTACGTTTCAGCCACGTCATTCCGTTTTCGGTTTGATGCGACGGGCTATCGGGCTTACGGACTGCCGCCCGTTCATTTGAAATTGGAATACTTGAGCCAATAGCGCCCCGCCTCCGGCCCCCCTTTTGAGTGCGGTCGGACAATGTTTTTTCATTGACCTCCGTTCTTCCCATTGACTCGGAGGCGGGTTCTTTCAGTCGAATTTTGCAACAAAGTCGATCTTCGACATGTGCATTCCGATAAGCCACGCGGATCGCGCCGCACTAGATCATCATCCGAACGCGGGGCGGAGCAGGCATTGCCTGATTGTTGCATTTCTCTGTGCCGCCCCCTTGTTTCAGTCCACGCTGCAGGCATGGGGACAATGCTCGGCGCGCGACGTCTTACAGAATCAACTGAAGCTCGGCAAAGTTCGTGCAGTTGATTTGCCGCAAAAACTCATCGGGGCCGCCCGCGATGTTCCGACATGGAAGACGATAGCGGTCGGCACCTTTGCCAATTCCATTGCGTTGCGCAATGCATTGGATTCCGTAGGTTGCAGTATTGGCGGGTTGGCCGCGGAAGTTCTCGCTCGACCGGCCTTCACCGTCAGTTCCAACAAGACAGACGTGGAGCTTGTAGTGGTGTCTGCTATCGAGCTTGGCTTCAAAACCGATAGCGTGCCGCTGGCCGTCATTTACGCGCGGGCCCGGCAACTTGGCTTTGAACTTGCGGCAGCGGAGATCGGTCCGCAATTGCGCCTTCAATATTTTGATCAGCCAATGGGCGAATTTCTCATCGTGGGAATGCAGCCAATCAAGACGTGGAGTGGAGAGCCGGTGGTTCTCAACGTGGCAAATGGCGGAGCCGGATTGATCCTGATCGGCCAGGACGGCAAGGACGACGCTGAAATACCGGCGACCTCTCGTTTTCTTTTCGTGCGGTCGCCCGAACTCATCGGCGGGCTCGATACAGCGGCCGCTCTCCTGCCACCATGAGGACGAACCAACAAAATTCGAGCAAACAGTGGGTGTCCGCGACTGCCTCTCGTCTGGAGAGGCATCAACAGTAGGGAGTAGCATCATGCGCAGATTTGGATTTGTATTTATCTCGCTGTTACTATCAGCAATTCCTGCGACTGCGTCAGATCAAAATCTCAAAGAAGAAATTGGAAAGATAGGTTCTGCCTACGAGCAGTACTTCAACAACAAGGACACCGCCGGGATTACTTCACTTTATACGAAGAGCTATATGCGTGTTACTGAAGACGGAGTCGTGGATAATACCAAGTACTATGAGAACGCCTTCAGAGCGGGAGTTAGTCGTCTCGAGGTAAAGATGACCGAGGTTGAGTCATTGTCAGAAAGCACGGCTCTGGTAACCGGCGAATCTCGCGTTACTGGCAAGAGCGAGACAGGTGCTCCCATAGACTTCACCGTTATTTGGACCGCTCTCGATGTTCGTGAGGACGGGCAATGGAAGATTCGCATGCTCACGTCGATTCCCAAGCCGCCGCCGCCCCAGCCGCAGCAGGCAGCAAAGTAACTCAAGACATAGCCTGCTTTGCTCGCAATAGTTCTCTGCACCACCTTAACTTAAAGGGAGCTAACGATGGTCATTTTACACGCAAACGTCGCATTGCTTTCAGTCGCGGTCGTTCTGATAACTACGGGTGTCCACGCTCAGAGTATGCCACCGGAAGGCGCCGTCTCGGTCATATTTACCGCCACGCCGATTCCTGCTCCCAAGCCGATGCCGATCGGCGGCGGCAGAGAGTTTGTTCTCATGAACCAAGCCATGGCAGCCTCAAACGAGGCGGGAAATCCTGTACTCAACAACATGGGTGGACGTTGTCAGCTCAGCCGCCTAACGGATCCATCGGCGAAGACCGCCGAAATTCATGGGTTCTGTGCTTACGTGGACAAGGACGGCGATCAAGTGTTCGAGCAATGCGACTGGATGCCCGCATCCCCCAACAATTGCAACATAACCGGGGGGACCGGCAAATTCGAAGGTCTTCAAGCCGCGCTCGTCGTCACCATCGACCCTCTCAAGAGCAACTTCGATGGCATCAGTCAGGTCATTGGCCACAAGAAGGGGACTTACAAGTTCGTCAAGACGAACTAAGCCCGCCATGTCGATGCCGAACCTTGTTGTGTCTGGCTTTCCGTCCGGCATCGGTGTGATTTCGCGGACATGCAGGGAGCGGGGCGCCAGCATCGCCATGACCATGTCAGGGGCGATGCGGCCGCGCCAGACCCCGTACTTGCCGGCCTGCAGCGGAAACCCTGCGGTCTCCTCCGCTTTGCTTACGCGCAGCTTACATGCCTACAATTTCGCGTGTGTCGCGCGTACGATGCTCTTGTCAATTGAGCAGGTGCGGTTGGACCCACCTGCTTTTCCGGTCAAAGCCGCACCACCTTGCCCGTCGCACAGCGCCTGGAGCAACTTTTGGCGATCGATCCGAAACCGTTGGCCATCGCTCGACCGGGCGCATCGAGAGCATTGGCAACGTGCCGCCGCCCCGGTTCATGTCCCGGTTCATGGATTGAACTGCCTAGCGTAGCGATCTGAACGCTGCCCGCATCTCGGCGGCGAAGAGCTGCGGCTGCTCCCACGCCGCGAAGTGGCCGCCCTTGTCGACCTCGTTGAAGTAATGGAGCGTCGGATAGGCGCGCTGCGTCCATGTCTTCGGCGCGCGATAGATCTCGGCAGGGAATACGGTCACCGCGACCGGCACCGTGATCTCCGTGGTCTTCTGCGCGGCGGAGCTGAAGTTGTTGTTGTTGTTTTCCCAGTAGAACCGGCTGGCCGACGCTCCGGTATCCGTGAGCCAGTAGAGCGAGATGGCATCCAGGATTTCGTCCTTGGTCAGCACGCGCTCGGGCTCGCCGCCGCTGTCCGTCCACTCGGCAATCTTCTCGTACATGAAGGCAGCGAGTGTCGCGGGCGAGTCGCAAAGCCCGTAACCGATCGTCTGCGGGCGCGTCACCATCATCGCGCCGTAGGCCGCGCTTCGCGCGAAGAACTTGCTCAGGGTCTCGAAGGCCACGCGTTCCGGCTCAGGAAGGCCTGCAGGCGGCGGATCGCCGGCATTGATGCCTCTGACGTATTCGGCAGGCACAGTCGGCGGCATGTTGACGTGGATACCCAGAAGGCCAGCAGGTTTCTGACGGGCGAGCGCGTCGGAGATCACCGATCCATGGTCGCCGCCTTGGGAGACGTATCTGACATATCCCAGCCGCTTCATGAGCACATCCCAGGCGCGCGCTACGCGGTCCGGGCCCCATCCGAGTTCGCGTGGTTTCGCCGAGAAGCCGTAACCGGGAATCGAGGGGATGACGACGTGGAAGGCGTCCTCGGCGCGCCCACCGTGCGCTACGGGATCGGTCAGCGGTCCGATGGTCTTGAGCATTTCGAGGATCGAGCCCGGCCAGCCGTGCGTGATGATGATGGGCAGCGCGTCGGGATTGCGTGACCGGACATGGATGAAATGGATGTCGAGGCCATCGATCTCGGTGATGAACTGCGGCAGTGCGTTGAGCTGCTTTTCGATCTTGCGCCAGTCATAGGACTTGGCCCAGTAGCCGCAAAGAGATTGCAGCCGCGCGAGTTGCACGCCTTGCGAGGTGTCGGGCACCGTCTCCCGGTCGGGCCAGCGCGTTGCTTCGATGCGCCGGCGCAGGTCATCGAGCGCCGAGTCGGGGATGCTGATATTGAATTTGCGGATGCTGGCGTCGCCGGCGGGGCTTGCGGTGCTTTCTGCGGCCTGAGCGGATGACGCGATCGAAGTGAGCGGAAAGGTGAGGCCAATGGTACCGACCAGCGACGATGCAATGAAGTCTCGCCGGCCGATTCCGTTGTTCGTGACAGACATGAACATTCTCCAGTTCTCTCGTCTGTGTTGTCGAGAGCGACAGGGGAATAGCATCGCTGAAATATCATATGAACGGCGATTGCGAGGTCCGGTGCGTCACGTCGTGCGTTTTCGAAATGCCGGGCCCTCCCGGCAAGAAGCAATTGCGCCGACGCGATTTGGCATGGGTCCTTCCGTTTGCAAGCCGCCTTCACAAGCGCTATGCCCCGGCTTTCGGAAGAGCCTGATATGACAATCTCGGACGACAACGACCTCACCAGCCTGAAAGAGATCGGGCGCATCGTCGCCAACACTCTCGAGGCGATGGGCAAGGCGCTCGAGCCGGGCATGACCACCTCCGAGCTCGACCAGATCGGACGAACACTGCTGGAGGCTGCCGGCGCACGTTCGGCTCCGGAGCTGGCCTACGACTTTCCCGGGGCGACCTGCATCAGCGTGAACGAGGAGATCGCTCACGGCATTCCGGGTGAGCGACGGATCGCGCGCGGCGATCTTGTGAACATCGACGTGTCTGCCGAGAAGAACGGCTTCTTTGCGGATACGGGAGCGTCATTCGCCGTTCCGCCAGTAACCCGCGTGGTCGAACGTCTTTGCAGGGATGGAAGGCGCGCGATGTGGACGGGCCTGCGGCAGGTTGGAGCCGGCAAACCGATTGCCGGCATCGGTCAGGCCATCGGGACCTTCGCGCGGAAGAACGGTTACAGCCTGGTCAGGAACCTTGCTAGCCACGGTGTCGGCCTGTCGCTCCACGAGGAGCCGACGGAGATCGCGACATGGCCCGACCGCTCCGAGCGCCGTATCATGAGCGACGGCCTGGTGTTCACGGTCGAGCCATTCCTGTCCCTGGGCGCCGAGTGGGCACAGGATGGCGATGATCCGTGGACGCTCTACAGCAGCCCCGAAGCGGCGACTGTTCAATACGAGCACACCGTGATCGCCACCCGAAGCGGACCTTTGATCGTTACGATGGCTGATTGAGGAGGCGTCCTCAAGCCACCGGATCACTGGCGGCATCCGAACGGCTTCGATCATCCGGCGCCAACGGTGGCGCCAGTCTCGCCGGAGGATTCTCCGGTGCGGCCGCGTTGCTTCCTGAGCTGACATCGACCGGAGCAGATTCGGCTTCAGCAGATCTGGCGTCGCGATAGGCGACGATCCAGATCAGGAAACCCAGAACCGCCAGCGCGGCGCCGACTGGGCCGGTGGAGGTCCAGCCCAGCCCCTCGCGAATGGCGATGCCGCCGAGAAACGGGCCGAGCGCATTGGCGGTGTTGAATGCCGAATGGTTGAGGGCGGCCGCAAGTGCCTGCGCGTCTCCGGCGACGTCCATCAGCCGCGTCTGGAGAATGGCGCCGAGCGAGACGCTGGCGCCGATCGCGAAGACGTCTGCCGCCAGCAGCCAGGGATTGCCAGCGGCAAGCGGAAACACCAGCAGCGCAACTGCCGAGAATAACAGGATGACGCCCGCGGTCGGCATCAGCGCGCGGTCGGCAAAGCGCGGCACGAACAGATTGCCGAGCGTGGCGCCGATGCCGAACACGGCCAGAAAAAGCGGAATGACCGCGGGGCTGACCTTGGTCACCTCGATCAGCGTGGTCGCCAGGTAAGTGTAGACGGCGAACATGCCGCCGAAGCCTATGGCGCCGATCGCCAGCGTGATCCAGACGCGGCCGCTTCGCAGCGCTCCCAGCTCTCGCAGCGGATCGGACCGGCCTGCCTGGTCGCGTGGCGCGAACAGGGCGCACAGCAGGACCGTGAGCAACGCCAGCACCGACACGAGACCGAAGCTCGCGCGCCAGCCGACGGCCTGCCCAATCAGATTGGCCAGCGGCACGCCAATGATGGTGGCAGTGGTCAGTCCGAGCATCACCTGGCCGATCGCCTGCGAGCGGCGATGTTGCGGAACGAGGGAGGCCGCGACCAGCGCGGCGATGCCGAAATAGGCCCCGTGGGGCAATCCCGAGAGGAAACGCGCTGCGATCATCCAGCCAAAGCCCGGCGCCAGTGCGGTGAGGGCATTGCCGAGCGCGAATACGACCATCAGGACCAGTAGCTGCGCGCGCCGCGCCAATCGCGCGCCGAGCACGGCGATCAGTGGCGCGCCGAGCACGACGCCGAGCGCGTAGGCGCTGATTGCGTGTCCCGCGGTCGGCTCGTCGATCCCGAGGTCGGCGGCGAAAAACGGCAGCAGGCTCATCGATGCGAATTCGGTGGTTCCGATCGCAAAGCCGCCCATCGCGAGCGAGAACAGGACGATGGCGAGATGAGGGGGTGCTGAGGCCGCGGTCGCGCGGGGCGAGGTCGCTCGGTGCGATGTCGTCATGTGTCCTGCAATGGTGGCGTCAACGGGAACCAGCCCAGCGAACGTCGCCACCCCTGCAAGATTTCTCTGTCGTACTTAAACCCGGATCAGTCGGCGTCAACACTGGAAGCTCAATGCTGGGCAGGCCGCATATCAGCGTCCCGATTTAATTGAGGCGCCTTGCGCGGCGAGGGGGCATCTTCTGCGCAAAATACGGGTTCGCAATGCGCATCGCCGACCGACCCACGGCCAAATACCTGCACTGCTCGTGCGAGGCGTAGCGGCAATCAAGGAGCGCGAAGCGAGCGCGACGCAGCTTAGCGCAGGAAATAGCCCGGCGGATAACCAGGCGTCTGCGCGTGCGGCCTGTTCTGGTAGGCGTAGGGATCATCGCTCTGGCCTGCGAAATACGGGTTCGCGATACAGGTGAGGGCGCGGCCCGACGAACTCGCCTGGCACTGCGCGTAACTGTCGAACGTGCAATTGCTGAGCCCCGGCCATTCATCGCCGGTGAGACAGAAGGCATGGTGAGTTCCGAACGCATGCGCCGGCGTGCTTCCGCCGGGCGCAAGCGCAAATGTGGCGAGCGCGAGCGAAAATATGGCAAAAATGGGGAGAACAATTCGTCTGCGCATTTCAATTCTCCAATCACGCGAATGTGCGCGCGATATTGTTACGCGTGCATGCCGTATATGTCGTGTAACCGACATTGGAACTCGTGAAAACTCTTGTTTCAAAGGGTTTCCAGCGCGCCCTGATAAATCTTCATTAATGAAGCGCAGCCCTTTGGGGCGGACTGTGGCGTCGAGGTTACAGCAATTCCGTCGAGCGCTGGTATGAACGACGACACGGCCCGGGGGCCTAACGACGAAACTGGAACGGGAATCAAATGAACAAGAATCTGTTGCTTGCTGCTGTGAGCCTTATCGCGCTCGGCGCGGCTGCGCCGGCGGTGGCTGCTGACCTCGCTGCGCGGCCTTACACCAAGGCGCCCGCGATGGTTGCCGCGATCTACGACTGGAGCGGCTTCTACATCGGCGTCAACGGCGGCGGCGGTTCCTCGCACGCGACGTGGGATCTGGTGGGCTTCGGCCGCGATGGTTCGCATGACGCGACCGGGGGCACGGTCGGTGGCCAGATCGGCTACCGCATGCAGTCGGGCCAGTGGGTGTTCGGCGTGGAAGGCCAGGGCAACTGGGCTGACTTCTCCGGCAGCCACGTTGGAGCGATCTCCGGCTTCACCAACAACGCAAAGATCGACTCGTTCGGTCTGATCACCGGTCAGGTCGGCTACGCCTGGAACAACGTGCTGCTCTACGTAAAGGGTGGTGCGGCGGTGGTTGGCACCAAGTACGACGCCTCTCTCGGCGGCGTGTCGCTTGCATCGGCCAACGACACTCGTTGGGGCGGCACGGTCGGCGCGGGCCTCGAGTTCGGGTTCGCTCCGAACTGGTCGGTTGGCGCCGAATACAACCACATCTTCCTGGGTGGCAACGATCAGAACCTGACCGGCGGCTTCGGTGTTCTGCCGGTCCACGTCAAGCAGGACGTCGACATGGGCCTCGTCCGCCTGAACTACAAGTTCGGCCCCGGCCAGATGCTCGGCCGTTACTGAGCTTGATCACTCCATCGAGCGGTTGATGAAAGCCCCGGCCTTGTGCCGGGGCTTTTTTATTATTTGAATTCAGCGAGTTAACCATCGCTTTTCAAGACGGCGCAGACGGCTTGACTCCCAGGAACAAAATGAGAACAATGTTCTTCATACGTTCTCGCCATGGAGCAAGCCATGTTCAGGATTTTCGTCGAAGAAGCCGCCGCACTCGCCTCGATCGCGCTGTTCGTCGGGATGATCGCAATCTGGGCGCAGGTGATTCCGCAGCTCTAGACCCGCGGTTTTGTAAACCGGTGCTCCGCTCACGGGCGCCCATTGGGGAAAAGCGGGACGACGCGGCCGATCGGCCGCTCCGGCGTGGACTCTGAAGCGGTGAGACCCCACCATTGTGAGGCGAGTCGGCCGGGAGGGTGCAGGATGCCTCCATGATCCCCTTGGTGCCGGCGACCGCTCCATCCATCTGCAAGAGGCCGTCACGCGACCATGCCGAGCGCCGGATTTGTCCACCTTCACGTTCACTCGGCCTATTCGCTGCTCAAGGGCTCGATCAAGATCGCCAAGCTCGCCGAGCTTGCGAAGAAAGACCATCAGCCGGCCTTGGCGCTGACCGATACCGACAACATGTTCGGTGCGCTGGAGTTCTCCGACAAGATGGCGGGCTCCGGCATCCAGCCGATCGTCGGCTGCGAGATCGCGATCGATTTCGGCGACCAGGATCCCAGTGCGCGCAACGCGCTTCTGCCCTCGCGCGTGGTGTTGCTGGCCGCGCAGGAGCGCGGCTACCGCAGCCTGATGCGGCTGAACTCGCGCGCGTTCCTGGAGACGCCCCCCGACACCCATGCCTCCCACATCAAGTTTGACTGGCTGGAGGGCGAGACCGAAGGCCTGATTGTGCTGACGGGCGGTCCGGACGGGCCGATCTCGCTGGCGCTTGCCGCGGGGCAGCCCGAAATTGCCGCCTCGCGCTGCGAGCGTCTGGCCAGCCTGTTTGGCGACCGCCTCTACGTCGAGCTGCAGCGCCACAATACCGAGAAGGAGCGGAGAGTCGAAAGCAGCCTGATCGACATCGCTTACGTCAAGGGCCTGCCGCTCGTTGCGACCAACGAGCCGTATTTCGCCGCGACCGACGATTACGAAGCGCATGACGCGCTGCTCTGCATCGCCGGCGGGCGGCTGATCGCAGAGACCGAGCGCGAGCAGCTCACGCCCGACCACCGCTTCAAGACCCGCGCCGAGATGGCGGTGCTGTTCGCCGATATTCCGGAGGCGCTGGCCTCGACGGTGGAGATCGCCGAGCGCTGCTCGTTCCGCCCGATGACGCGCAAGCCGATCCTGCCGTTCTTCACGGTCGGCGCCGCCGCAAGCTCCGATGCCGCCGCGGTCGAGGCGGCCGAATTGAAGCGGCAGGCCGAGGAGGGGCTCGGCAACCGTCTGCAAGTGCACGGCCTGTCGCCGGGCACCACTGACGAGGACTACAAAAAGCGCCTGGCGTTCGAGCTCGACGTCATCATGCGCATGAAATACGCGGGCTACTTCCTGATCGTGGCCGACTTTATCAAATGGGCAAAGGGCCAGGGCATTCCGGTCGGGCCGGGCCGCGGCTCCGGCGCAGGCTCGCTGGTCGCCTGGGCGCTGACCATCACCGACCTCGACCCGATCAAGTTCGGCCTGCTGTTCGAGCGCTTCCTCAATCCCGAACGCGTCTCGATGCCGGATTTCGACATCGACTTCTGCCAGGACCGCCGCGGCGAGGTGATCAAGTACGTCCAGGAGCGCTATGGTCGCGACCAGGTCGCGCAGATCATCACCTTCGGAACGCTGCAGGCGCGCGGCGTGCTGCGCGACGTCGGCCGCGTTCTGCAGATGCCTTACGGTCAGGTCGACAAGCTCACAAAACTCGTGCCGCAGAATCCGGCCGCGCCCGTCACGCTGGCTGCCGCGATCGAGAGCGAACCAAAACTCCAGGCGTTCCGCGACGAAGACCCGGTGGTGGCGCGCGCCTTCGACATCGCCCAGCGCCTCGAAGGCCTGACCCGCCACGCCTCGACGCATGCCGCCGGCATCGTGATCGGCGATCGCCCGTTGAGCGAGCTGGTGCCGATGTACCGCGATCCCAAGTCGGACATGCCGGTCACCCAGTTCAACATGAAATGGGTCGAGCCCGCGGGCCTCGTGAAGTTCGACTTCCTCGGCCTGAAGACGCTGACCGTGCTCGACGTCGCGATCAAGCTGCTCAAGCCGCGCGACATCCATGTCGATCTCGCCACGCTGCCGATCGACGATGCCGAAAGCTACCAGATGCTGGCGCGCGGCGAGGTGGTCGGCGTGTTCCAGGTTGAAAGCCAGGGCATGCGGCGCGCGCTGGTCGACATGCGCCCCGACCGGTTCGAGGACATCATTGCGCTGGTCGCGCTCTACCGCCCGGGTCCGATGGCGAACATCCCGACCTATTGTTTGCGCAAGCACGGCGACGAGGAGCCGGAATATCTGCACCCCGTGCTGGAGCCGATTCTCAAAGAGACGTTCGGCGTCATCATCTACCAGGAACAGGTGATGCAGATCGCGCAGGTGATGTCGGGCTATTCGCTCGGCGACGCCGACCTGCTGCGCCGCGCCATGGGCAAGAAGATCCGCGCCGAAATGGAGAAGCAGCGCGAGATCTTCGTCGCCGGTGCGGTGAAGAACGGCGTGCCGAAGGCACAGGCCGACACCATCTTCGAGCTCCTGGCGAAATTCGCCGATTACGGCTTCAACAAGAGCCACGCGGCGGCCTATGCGCTGGTGTCCTACCACACCGCGTACATGAAGGCGCATTACCCGGTGGAGTTCATCGCGGCGTCGATGACGCTCGATCTCAACAACACCGACAAGCTTTCCGAATTCCGCTCGGAGGCGCAGCGCCTCGGCATCAAGGTCGAGCCGCCGAACATCAATCGCTCAGGCGCGACCTTCGAGGTCGGCGACAAGACGATCTACTACGCGCTCGCCGCGCTGAAGGGCGTCGGCATTGCCGCTGTCGAGCAGATCATCGAGGAGCGGACGAAGAAGGGACTGTTCACCTCGCTCGCCGATTTCGCCGCGCGGGTCAATCCGCGCGCGATCAACAAACGCGTCATCGAAAGTCTTGCCGCGGCCGGCGCCTTCGACATGCTGGAGCCGAGCCGGGCGCGCGTCTTCGCCGGTGCGGACGCGATCCTCGCCGCCTGCCAGCGCGCGCATCAGGCCGAGACGATCGGCCAGAACGACATGTTCGGCAGCTCGGCCGATGCGCCGACCGTCATGCTGCCGCAGATCGAGCCATGGTTGCCGGCCGAGCGGCTGCGCCGCGAATATGACGCGATCGGCTTCTTCCTGTCGGGACATCCGCTCGACGATTACGCCACCGTGCTGAAGCGGCTGCGCGTACAGTCCTGGGCCGAGTTCTCGCGCGCGGTGAAGACCGGCGCCACCGCTGGCAAGGTCGCGGCCACCGTGGTGTCGCGCATGGAGCGGCGCACCAAGACCGGCAACAAGATGGGCATTATGGGCCTGTCCGATCCGACCGGACATTTCGAGGCGGTGCTGTTCTCGGAAGGCCTCGCGCAATATCGCGACGTGCTGGAGCCGGGCGCTGCCGTGCTGCTCCAGCTCGGTGCCGAGCTCCAGGGCGAGGACGTGCGCGCCCGCGTGCTGCATGCCGAGCCGCTGGACGACGCCGCGGCCAAGACCCAGAAGGGCCTGCGCATTTTCGTGCGCGACACCAAGCCGCTGGACTCGATCGCCAAGCGTCTCGCCGGACCCGACATGGCGGCATCGAACGGCGCCGCACCGAAAGTCGGCAGCCCCGGCACCGCGCCGCGCTCCAACGGCGACGGTGAGGTCTCGCTGGTGATGATGCTCGACCTCGAGACCGAGGTCGAGATGAAGCTGCCCGGCCGTTTCAAGGTCTCGCCGCAGATCGCTGGCGCCATCAAGGCGGTGGCGGGTGTCGTGGACGTGCAGCAGCTCTAGCAACACGCACGAAGTTGCAGCCGGTTGCATGTTTTGCGCGGGTGATGCTGCGGTCCCGTTGCAACCTGTCGCTGATTCCGGTTAGCATGCTCCCGGGGAAAATCTGGGGGCGTGATGCTATTGCGTGGGCTGGTGTTGCTCGTGGCTGCGGCATTGCTGTGCGGCTGTGAGACGGCGAGAAGTGGGCTCGGGTATTCGGAGGCGGTGCGAAAGCTGGGTCCGCCGAAAGCCGGGCAGGCACGGGTCGTCGTGTTTCGCGAGAAGGGCTTCGGCGGCATCGGCGATCCGGACTGGGCATTTTCCCTCGACGGTACGCCGATCAAGGGCCTGAAGACCGGGACATATGTCTATGTCGATCGCCCGGCGGGCCAACACCAGTTCGTAGCAGAGGAGGCGGCGCTCGGCGTGACGCGCGTGGACTTCTCGGCTCAGTCCGGCCAGACCGTGTTCTTCGTTGCGCGCTTCAGTCAGCGCAAGAGCGCCATGATCGCGAACGCGAGCACTGGGCTGCTGGGCTGGGGTCTCACACTTGCGATGACGTCCGGCTATAAAAATCAGGGCCCGCTGGATTTCCTGCCCCTGGATGAAACGGCCGCCATGACGACAATCGCAGAGCTTCGCTTGGCGGAATAGGCCCGCGCGAAACTCGGGCGCCGGCCCGCACCGTCATTTGTGGTTTCGTCACATCGTTGCGTCTATGATTGCACCGATGCCGTTGGTCCATCGCGCCGGGAGGAAACGTAACATGTGCGACAAATGCAATGAATCCCTACAGGAGAAGATCGTACCATCGCGGCGGTCCGCGATGTTGTTTGGTGCCTCGGCCCTCGGCCTCGCCTTGACCGGCAGAGCCTTCGCCAAGGAGACGAAAACGCCGCCCAAGCCGCAGAACGTGCTGTCGCCCGACGCATCATTGAAACGCTTGATGGAAGGCAATGCGCGCTATGTCGACGGCGTGGCGCGGCGTCATGATTTCAAGCACGAGCGCGAGGCGCTGGCAGGCGGGCAGAACCCGTTCGCGGCCGTGCTGAGCTGTGCCGATTCGCGCATCGCGCCGGAATATGCCTTCGACACCGGCCGCGGCGATCTGTTCGTCTGCCGCGTCGCCGGAAATTTTGCCGGCACCGAAACCATTGCCAGCATGGAATATGCGGTCGCCGTGCTCAACGCGCCGCTGATCCTCGTTCTCGGCCATGACGCTTGCGGCGCCGTCGATGCGACGCTGAAGGCGATCAAGGACAACAAGCCGCCGCCGGGCCACATCCCCTCGCTGGTCGATGCGATCGCGCCTGCCGCCAAGGCTGCGATGCAGCAAGGCGGGAACGTCCTCGACAATGCGATCCGGCAGAACGTGATCGACAACGTCGCGAAGCTGAAATCGGCGGCGCCGATCCTCAATGCGGCCGTGGAGCAGGGCAAGCTCAAGGTCGTGGGCGGCATCTACCGGCTCACGACGGGAACGGTCGAACTGATCGCGCAGGGCTGACGCGCTGATCGCCTCGCGCCGGTCCACCGTCGCGAGGCTGATGCGACTCTGACGCAGGAGCTTGGCGCCGGCAACGGGCGCCATGCCTCCGCCTCAATCCAAGCCTTTCGTTATTTGGGCCTTTCGTTATTTAGCCCTTCGTTCAAGTGCCATTCAGCTGGCCGCGCGTCTGATGCGTGGCGGCACCTCAACAACAATAACGGGCAGCAAGCCATGCGTGGGACGCTCAGAGCCTTCATCTGCCTTCTCCTGCCGATCGCGGTTTTTGCCGCGGGCGCGCCGGATCCGGCGCGCGCTCAGCAGCAGGAAAAGCGCATCGCGCTCGTGGTCGGCAACGGCGCCTATGCCAAGTCGCCGCTGGCGACGACCGCGAACGATGCCGGCCTGATCGCGCAGACGCTGCAAGCGGCGGGCTTCGACGTTGTCGGCGCCCGCGATCTCGACGGCGACACGCTGCGCAAGAGTTTTCGCGACTTCATCCAGAAGGCGCAGGCCTCCGGCCCCGGCACCGTCGCGATGATCTATCTCGCCGGCTACGGCGTGCAGCTTGCGGGTGAGAACTATTTCATCCCGGTCGATTCCAACATCACCCGTGACACCGACATTCCGACCGAAGGCCTGCGCATCAGCGATTATGCGCGGCAGCTCGCTTCCGTTCCGCTCAAGGCCAACATCGTTGTGCTCGACGCAGCCCGGGCGCAGCCCTTCGTCGAGGGCGGCCAGCCGATCGCGAGCGGGCTTGCGTTGGTCGAGCCCGATCCGAACATGCTGATCGCCTTCAATGCCGCGCCCGGCACGGTGGCGCCGGAGGAGCCGGGGCCATACGGCATCTACGCACAGTCGCTGGCGGAGATGATCCGCACCGGCGGCCTGCCGCTGCCTGATGTGTTCGATCGCGTTCGCCTGCGCGTCAACGAGGCCAGCAAGGGCGCGCAGGTACCCTGGAACGAGCAGAAGATATCGGCGCAGTTCTCGTTCTTCGAGCGCGGGCCCGACGCGCCGCCGCCGGAGGCCGCGCCCGACCAGGTCGCCGCGATGCGTAACAAGCCGATCCGCGACCTCGGCGTCCAGGATGCCTATGCCGCCGCGCTCGCGCGCGACACACTGCCGGCCTATGAGGAGTTTCTCGGCGCCTATCCGAATGATCCGATGTCCAAGCGCGTGATGGCGATCGTCGCGGCGCGCCGCGAGGCGATCACCTGGCGGCGGACCTATCGGACCGATACGCCGGAAGCTTATTGGTCGTATCTGCATCGCTATTCGCGAGGGCCGCATGCGGCCGACGCGCGCCGTCGCCTGGCGATCCTGACCGCGCCGGTCGAGCCGCCGCCGAGCTTTGCGATGATCGACTATGACGTACCGCCTCCGCCGCCGGAGGAGATCGTCTATGTCGACCGTCCGGTGCTGTATTTCAGCGATCCCGATTTTGGCTTCGCGCCGCCTCCGCCGCCGCCGATCTACTATCTGCCGCCGCCGCCGCCGGATTTCGTCGTGCTGTCGCCGCCAATGCCGGTGCTCGGCCTGTTCGTGCTGCCGCAGCCGGTTTTCGTGCCGATCCCGGTGTTCGTCAGACCGCCGATCTATGTCGCGCCGCCGCCGAACAACATCATCTACCAGAACATTCACAACACCACGGTCATCAACACCGTCATCAACCGGCCGCAGGCATTGCCGGCGGGTGTGGGGCCGGGGCCCGGACCGGGCAATCTCGCACCAGCCGTTGCCGGCCGCGCCAGCCCGGCCGGTCCAGCCGTGCCGCAGGCGGTCGCGCAGCGCGCCGCCCTGATTCAGCAGGGCAAGGCGCCGATGCCGCCGAGCGCGACGATGCAGCCGACGGCAAGGCCAGGGCTAGCTCCGGCGACGCCGGCCAATGTCGCGCCGACCGCGGCACCGATCGGAGCGCCAACCGCTGCTCCATCGGCCAGGCTGCCCCAGGCCAATACACTGCCGGTTCCAGGGAGCCATGGCGGGCCGCCGACGCCACCAGCGGGGGCAGGGCCTCTGCCTGGCGGCAGACCTGTACCTCCGACGGCGACTGCACCCGGCGCGCCGCTGCCGACGCATCCGGGGGCGCCGACGACTGCTGGTCCCGGTACCGCTCTGCCGGCTCATCCCGGTGCGCCAACCGCCGCGGCGCCGCCGACGGCTAAGCCCATCACTGCAAATCCGGCCGCTGCGGCCGGCCAATCGCCGAAGCCGCCGGTGGCCCAGCCCGCGCCCGGGACCGGGCCCGGGGAGCATGGCAAGTCCGCGACCCGCAACCCGGCTGGCACGCCGCCTGCTGCCCGCACGCTTCCCGGCGCAGCTGGACGACCGGTCACCCCGCCGCCCTCTGCCGCGCGCGAGCCGATCAGGCCCCAGAATCAGCCGTCGGCTACTCCCGCGCAGGCCGCCCGGCCGTCGGCATCACCACCGCGGCCTCAGGCCGTGGCGAGGCCGACTCCACCGCCGGCCGTGGCGCGTCCGGCACCGCCGCCTCCGCCGCGTGTTGCAGCGCCGCCGCCGGCCCGGGTGGCTCCCCCCGTCGCGGCCGCTCGGCCAGCGCCGCCGCCAATGGCCCGACCCGCGCCGCCGCCACCGGTAGCCCGGCCGGCGCCACCGCCGCCGCCCCGGATGGCCGTCGCGCCACCGCCGCGCCCGGCAGCACCTCCGCCGCGTCCCGCGGCCCCGCCGCCGGCGGCAAAGAAATGCCCGCCGAACCAGCCCAGATGCTAGTCGCGGGCCAGGGCGCAGCGTGGTCTTTACGGAAGAGGGCCTCTCGCGGGCGAAAACCGCCGCAGAATGGCCCTTATTTCCTTGCTTCTGGCCGGAATCGCGCTATACAGCGCGCCATCTCACACGGAAGCATGGCTCACAAGGCCGTCCGGTGGCAGCCGGGGCGACAACGCTCCGTTTTGCTCACACGCTTCCGGAGGAACCAACCGGAGAATTAGAACGATGGCACTACCCGATTTCACTATGCGTCAGCTCCTCGAAGCCGGCGTGCACTTTGGTCACCAGTCTCACCGCTGGAATCCGAAAATGGCTCCTTTCATTTTCGGCGCTCGCAACAACATCCACATCGTCGACCTCGCGCAGACCGTGCCGTTGCTGCATAACGCCTTGCAGGCGGTCAGCGACACTGTCGCCAAGGGCGGCCGCATCCTGTTCGTCGGCACCAAGCGCCAGGCGCAGGACGGCGTCGCCGACGCTGCCAAGCGCTGCGCGCAGTACTTCGTCAATTCGCGCTGGCTCGGCGGCACGCTGACCAACTGGAAGACGATCTCGGGCTCGATCAAGCGCCTGCGTCATCTCGACGACGTGCTCGCCGGTGGCGATGCCTCCTCCTACACCAAGAAGGAGCGCCTGACGCTTCAGCGCGAGCGCGACAAGCTCGACCGTTCGCTCGGCGGCATCAAGGACATGGGCGGTCTGCCCGACCTGATCTTCGTGATCGACACCAACAAGGAAGACATCGCGATCCAGGAAGCCCAGCGGCTCAACATCCCGGTCGCCGCGATTGTCGATACCAATTCGGATCCGAAGGGCATCACCTATGTGGTGCCGGGCAATGACGACGCCGGCCGCGCCATCGCGCTTTATTGCGATCTGATCGCGCGTGCGGCGATTGACGGCATCTCGCGTGCCCAGGGCGATTCCGGCGTCGACGTCGGCGCTTCGGTTCGGCCGGCCGCCGAAGAGCTGCCGGTCACGAGCGGCTTCCAGGGCCTCGCCGGTCCGCGCGGCACCTCCGACGACCTCAAGAAGCTCCCGGGCGTGTCGGGTGCGATCGAGAAGAAGTTCAACGACCTCGGCATCTTCCATTTCTGGCAGCTCGCCGAGCTCGATCACGACACCGCGCACAAGATCGGCGAAGAAGTCGGTCTGCCGAGCCGGGCCGATGCCTGGGTGGCCAAGGCCAAGGCGCTGACCGCGGAAGCGGAATAGTCAAAAGAGCGATGGATTGGCCGGATAAGCTCCGGCCACCATTTCAGTTGACGCGAATTCCTGAGATGGACCGCGGCGGGGCAATTGAATGCCACGCCGCGTCGAACCGGCAGGCAAAAAGGATTTTCAACGATGGCAACGATCACAGCTGCGATGGTCAAGGAGCTGCGCGAGTCGACCGGCGCGGGCATGATGGACTGCAAGGCCGCGCTGACCGAAAACGACGGCAACATGGAAGCGGCGCAGGATTGGCTGCGCAAGAAGGGCCTGTCGAAGGCCGCCAAGAAGTCGGGCCGTGTCGCCGCCGAAGGCCTGATCGGTGCGCTCACCAAGGGCACCAAGGGCGTCGTGGTCGAGGTCAACTCCGAGACCGACTTCGTCGCGCGCAACGGCCAGTTCCAGGGCCTCGTCAAGATGATCGCCCAGGTCGCATTCGACGTCGGCGCCGATGTCGAGAAGATCAAGGCCGCCAAGGTCGGCGACGTCACGATCGAAGCCGCGATCAATGACGCGATTGCCACCATCGGCGAGAACATGACGCTGCGCCGCGCAGCTTCGCTCGAAGTGAGCCAGGGCGTGGTATCAAGCTACGTCCACGGCTCGGTCGTCGAGGGCGCCGGCAAGATGGGCGTGATCGTGGCGCTGGAATCGCCGGGCAAGGCCGACGAGCTCGCAACGCTCGGTCGCCAGATCGCGATGCATGTCGCGGCCGCCAATCCGCTGGCGCTCGAACCGTCCGGTCTCGACCCGGCGGTCGTCAAGCGCGAGAAGGACGTGCTCGCCGACAAATATCGCCAGCAGGGCAAGCCCGAGAACGTGATCGAGAAGATCGTCGAGTCCGGTCTCAAGACCTACTACAAGGAAGTCTGCCTGCTCGAGCAGGCCTTCATCCACGACACCGGCAAGTCGGTGGCGCAGGCGGTGAAGGAAGCCGAAGGCAAGGTCGGCGGCGCGGTGAAGATCGCGGGCTTTGTGCGCTATGCTCTCGGTGAGGGAATCGAGAAGCAGGAAAGCGACTTCGCGGCCGAGGTCGCCGCGGTCAGCGGCAAGAAGTAAGCGCCGGAACGTTCCTTCCGGCGTGCCGCCGGAAGCGGCGCCCGGACAAGGAAAGTGCTCATGACTGATCCGGTCTATCGTCGCGTCGTGATCAAGCTGTCCGGCGAATATCTCGCGGGACAGCAGGGTTTTGGCATCGACCAGCCGACCATCGACCGGGTCGCGGACGATCTGATCGCCGCCCGCCAACTGGGCACCGAGGTTGCGGTCGTGATCGGCGGCGGCAACATCTTTCGCGGCGTCGAGGTGTCCTCGCGCGGCGTGTCGCGCCCGACAGGCGACACCATGGGCATGCTCGCCACCATGATGAACTGCCTCGCGCTGGAGGCGACGATCGAGCGCAAGGGAACGCCGGCGCGCACGCTGTCGGCCTTCGTCATGCCCGAGATTTCCGAGCTTTTCACCCGCACCGTGGCGCACAAATACCTCGCCGAGGGCCGGATCGTGCTGCTCGGCGGCGGAACCGGCAATCCGTTCTTCACCACCGACACGACCGCAGTGCTGCGCGCCGCCGAAATCGGCGCCGAGGCGGTGCTGAAGGCAACCAATGTCGACGGCGTCTACTCGGCCGACCCGAAGAAGGATCCGACGGCGACGCGATTCGACCGTCTGACGCATTCGCAGGCGATCGAGGGCGGCTACAAGGTGATGGATGCGACCGCCTTCGCGCTTGCCCGCGAGACGTCGCTGCCTATCATTGTGTTCTCGATCGCGGAGCCGGGTTCGATCGGCGCTATACTGCGTGGCGGCGGCCACGGAACCATTGTCGCCGGCTGACGGCTCGTCGTTGCGCCCTGAGAGAAGGGTGCGGAGAGGTCGCCGGGATTTTGAAGGAGAAACGTGATGGCCACGGATAATTTCGACCTCAACGAAGTGAAGCGCCGCATGCAGGGCGCCGTCCAGTCGCTCAAGCACGAACTTGGCGGCCTGCGCACCGGCCGCGCCTCCGCCTCGATGCTCGACCCGGTGCAGGTCGACGCCTATGGCACCCACATGCCGCTGAACCAGCTCGCCACCGTCAGCGTGCCGGAGCCGCGCCTGATCTCGGTGCAGGTCTGGGACAAGTCGATGGTCAAGGCGGTGGAAAAGGCGATCGTCGATTCCAATCTCGGCCTGTCGCCCGCGACCGAAGGCCAGGTGCTGCGCCTGCGCATTCCCGAGCTCAACGAGGAGCGCCGCAAGGAGCTCGTCAAGGTCGCGCACAAATACGCGGAAGCCGCCAAGGTCGCTGCGCGCCATGTCCGCCGCGACGGCCTCGACGTTCTCAAGAAGCTCGAGAAGAATCACGAGATGTCCGAGGACGATCAGAAGCGTCACTCGGACGAGGTGCAGAAGGCGACCGACGGCACGATCTCCGAGATCGACCAGTTGCTGGCTGCCAAGGAAAAAGAAATCCTCACCGTCTAAAGCGCGATGGATCGCGCTTTAGGTTATTGTTCGCGCATGATCATTTCGGAAAACTGCTTCGCACTCTTCCGGATCATGCTTTAAGGCAGCCTCATGTCCAACGCCGCCGCGCCAGCAACGGAAGGACCCGATCGGTCCGAGGCGCCTGCGCATGTCGCCATCATCATGGATGGCAACGGGCGTTGGGCGGCCGCGCGCGGCTTGCCGAGGGCGGAAGGCCATCGCCGCGGCGTGGAGGCCCTGCGCCGCGTGGTTCGCGCGTCGCATGAACTCGGCATCCGCTATCTCACCATCTTCTCCTTCAGCTCGGAAAACTGGTCCCGTCCGGCGAGCGAGATCGGCGATCTCTTCGGCTTGTTGCGCCGCTTCATCCGCAACGATCTGGCGAGCCTGCATCGCGACGGCGTCAAGGTCCGCATCATCGGCGAGCGGGACGGGCTGGAGGGCGACATATGCGCACTCCTCAACGAGGCCGAGGAACTGACGCGCGACAACACGCGCCTCACGCTCGTCGTCGCCTTCAACTACGGCTCGCGGCAGGAGATTGCGAAGGCGGCACAGAAGCTCGCGCGCGAAGTCGCCGAGGGGCGGCGCGATCCCGCGACGATCGATGCCGAGACACTGGGAGCGCATCTCGACGCGCCCGACATTCCCGATCCCGATCTCATCATCCGCACCAGCGGCGAGCAGCGGCTGTCCAACTTCCTGATGTGGCAGGCCGCCTATAGCGAGCTTGTCTTCGTGCCGATTCACTGGCCCGATTTCGACAAGGCGACGCTGGAAGGCGCCATCGCCGAATTTGCCAGGCGGGAACGCCGTTTCGGCGGCCTGGTCGCGAAAACCGCCTCGTGAGTGAACCCGACGCCGCACCGGCCGGCTCTCAGCCTGCCCCGAGCAATCTCGTGATGCGGGTCCTCGCAGCGCTGGTGCTGGCGCCGCTCGCCATTGCACTCGCTTATGCCGGCGGTTGGTTGTGGGCGCTTCTCGTCACCCTGGTATCGATCGGACTGTTCGCGGAATGGCTGATGGTGGTGGGCGCGGGATCGGTCGCGCTGACCGGGGCAGGGACCATCGTCATCGCCTTGATGGGATCCTGCGTGGCCTTCGGCGCGCTGAAGACCGCAATCATCACCGGCCTCATTGGCGGTGCGATCGTGACGGTGATCGCGCGGGGCAAGTTCGTCTGGGCGGCCTCTGGATTCGCCTATGCATCGGCGGCGCTGTTGGCCTCGATCCTGCTGCGGCAGGATCTCGTGAACGGCTTCGCCGCGCTGATGTTCGTGCTGCTGGTGGTGTGGGCGACCGATATCGGCGGCTATTTCGCCGGCCGAAGCATCGGCGGACCGAAGCTGTGGCCGCGGGTGAGCCCGAAGAAGACCTGGTCAGGGGCGCTCGGCGGCTTTGCCGCGAGCCTTCTGGTTGCGGCCGGCTTTGCCGCTTGCGGGCTCGGAAAGATGGTTCCATTGCTGCTCGTCAGCGCCATCCTGTCGGTCGTGTCGGCCTGCGGGGACCTCTTCGAATCCGCGGTGAAGCGACGCTTCGATGTCAAGGATTCCAGTCACTTAATTCCCGGCCATGGCGGGCTATTGGACCGTCTGGACGGTTTTGTCGCTGCCATCCTGGTGGCATGGATTATCGGTTTCCTCCGCCATGGTGTGCATAGCGCCGGAAGCGGTCTTATGGTTTGGTGAGGATATGAGCGCGGTTCCATTGCGTAACAACAAGACTGCGGCATCGACCGTCCGCAGCGTCACGGTTCTCGGCGCCACCGGCTCGATCGGCGACAGCACGATGGATCTGCTGCGCGCCTCTCCCGAGCGCTACCGGGTCGAGGCGCTGACGGCGAACAGCAACGTCGCAGCGCTGGCAAAGCTCGCGAAGGAGTTTTCCGCGCGCTTCGTCGCGATCGCCGACACCTCAAAGTTTGCCGAGCTCAAGGCTGCGCTCGCGGGCACCGGCACCGAATGCGGCGCCGGCGAAAGCGCTGTGATCGAGGCCGGCGCGCGTCCGGCCGATTGGGTGATGGCCGCCGTGAGCGGCGCCGCCGGATTGAAGCCGGCACTGGCGGCGGTCGATCGCGGCGCGCATGTCGCGCTCGCCAACAAGGAATGTCTCGTCTGCGCCGGCGATTTCTTCATGCAGCGCGCGGCGAAAGCGGGCGCCTGCATCCTGCCGGCCGATTCCGAGCACAACGCGCTGTTCCAGGCGCTTGGCTCAGGCAATCGCGACGAGCTCGTCCGTGTCATCATCACGGCCTCTGGCGGCCCGTTCCGGACTTGGAAGCCGGCCGACATCGAGCAGGCAACCCTCGAGCAAGCCCTGAAGCATCCGAACTGGAGCATGGGCCAGAAGATCACGATCGATTCCGCCTCGATGATGAACAAGGGGCTCGAGGTGATCGAGGCCTCCTATCTGTTCGCGCTGAGTCCGGACGAGATCGACGTCCTCGTGCATCCGCAGTCGATCATCCACGGCATGGTCGAGTTTTCCGATCGTTCGGTCGTGGCCCAGCTCGGTGCACCCGACATGCGCACGCCGATCGCGCATTGTCTCGGCTGGCCCGACCGCATCAAGGGGCCTGCTGCCAAGCTCGATCTGGCCAAGATCGGCCAGCTGACCTTCGAGGCGCCGGATTTCGAGCGCTTCCCCGGGCTGCGCCTGGCCTTCGATTCGCTTCGGACCGGGAAGGGCGCCACCACCGTCTACAACGCCGCCAACGAGGTCGCGGTCGCCGCCTTCATCGCCGGCAAGATCCGGTTCGGCGCGATTGCCAGGCTGGTGGAAGCGACGCTGGACGACTGGATCCGGAGCGGGAACCAGGCCCCGCTGACGTCAGCCGACGACGCAATCTCTGTTGACCATGTTGCGCGAAATAGAGCTGCCGCCCTATTGCCTCAAATTGCCTTAAAGGCATCCTAGATGGTTCGCGACCAGGGCCTTGCGGCGCTGGATGAGGGAATTCGATGATCGACTTTTTCGTCCATAGTTTCAATACGTTGAGCCATGGACTCCTTGGCTATGCGGTTCCCTTCCTGTTCGTCCTGACCATCGTCGTGTTCTTCCATGAACTCGGCCATTTTCTGGTCGCGCGCTGGGCGGGCGTTCGCGTGTTAACTTTTTCGCTCGGCTTCGGACCTGAGCTGGTCGGTTTCAACGACCGCCATGGCACCCGCTGGAAGATCTCGGCGATCCCGCTCGGCGGCTACGTCAAGTTCTTCGGGGACGAGAGCGAGGCTTCGACGCCGTCGTCCGAGAAGCTAGCGGCCATGACGGCCGAGGAGCGGGCCGGCAGCTTCCATCACAAGAAGGTCGGCCCGCGCTCCGCCATCGTTGCCGCCGGACCGATCGCCAATTTCATTCTGGGCGCGCTGATCTTCGCCGGCATGGCGTTGTATTACGGCAAGCCGAGCACGATCGCGCGTGTCGACGGTGTCGTCGCCGACGGCGCTGCGGCGACAGCCGGCTTCAAGATCGGCGACGTCGTCGTCCAGATCGACGGCAAGCCGATCGAGAGCTTTGCCGACATGCAGCGAATCGTTGCGATGAACGCAGGTTCGGCGCTTGCCTTCGAGGTCAAGCGGGACGGCAGCATCGTGTCGCTGACCGCAACGCCGGCACTGCTGGAGCGCAAGGATCCCTTCGGCAACAGCCATCGCCTGGGCGTGCTCGGCATCGAGCACAAGTCTCAGGCGGGCGAAGCCTCGACTTCGCCGGTCGGCGTCGGCGAAGCGCTCAAGATCGGGGTTGAGCAGGTCTGGTTCATCATCACCAGCACCTTCAAGTTCCTGGGCGCGCTGTTCGTCGGAAACGGCAATCCGAACGAGGTGAGCGGTGTGCTCGGCATTGCGAAGATGTCGGGGCAGGCGGCCAGCGCCGGGTTCCAATTCGTGATCAACCTGTGCGCGGTGCTGTCGGTGTCGATCGGCCTGTTGAACCTGTTCCCGATCCCGCTGCTCGATGGCGGTCACCTCATGTTCTATGCGGCGGAGGTGGCCCGCGGCCGGCCCCTGTCCGAGCGGACTCAGGAGATGGGATTCCGAATCGGGCTGGGTTTGGTGCTGATGCTGATGGTGTTTGCCACCTACAACGACATCCTGCGGATGGCCGCATCCTGATAGGGGTTTTTTTGTGGCGTTGCTGGGCGTTGCTCTTGGGCAACGTCTTGGAATGAAAATGAAATTACGGCGCGCTCGGCCGTTTGCGGCGTCGTTTAAATTGGCTACAAGCGGCTTGAACTTGGGGAATCTCCAGACCGGCGTTGGGGTTGGGTCTGGTGCGGAATGATAAGGGCGCGCTGCGCAATGAAGTTTGGACTGCGACTCCGGGGGGGCTTGCTCGCAACCCTGATCATGTTCGGCGCGCCGGTGCTTGCCCCGGTTGGGGCTGCTTTTGTGTCTTCGTCTGCGCTCGCTCAGACCGTGCAGTCGATTTCCGTTGAAGGAAATCGCCGTGTCGAGGTGGAGACGATCCGCTCCTATTTCAAGGCGGGTCCCGGCGGTCGCCTGGATCAAGGTGCCATCGACGACGGCCTCAAGGCGTTGATCGAGACCGGTCTGTTCCAGGACGTCAGGATCAACCGCGGTGCCGGCGGCCAGATCGTCGTCTCCGTGGTGGAAAACCCGGTGATTGGCCGCATTGCCTTCGAGGGCAACAAGAAGATCAAGGACGAGCAGCTCACTGCCGAAGTCCAGTCCAAGGCCCGCGGCACCTTTTCCCGGGCCATGGTGCAGTCCGACACGCTGCGAATCGCTGAAATCTATCGCCGCTCCGGCCGCTACGACGTTCGCGTCACCCCTGAGATCATCGAGCAGCCCAACAACCGCGTCGATCTCATCTTCACGGTCGAGGAGGGCTCCAAGACCGGCGTCAAGTCGATCGAATTCGTCGGCAACAGCGCGTTCTCGTCCTACCGCCTGCGCGACGTCATCAAGACGCACGAATCGAACCTGCTGAGCTTCCTCGCCAGCAGCGACATCTACGATCCCGATCGCGTCGAAGCCGATCGCGACCTGATCCGCCGCTTCTATCTCAAGAATGGCTTCGCCGACGTCCAGGTCGTGGCCGCGCTCACCGAATACGATCCGGAGAAGAAGGGCTTCAACGTCACCTTCAAGATCGAGGAAGGCTCGCAATACCGCGTCGGCGCGATCGACTTCCGCTCCAGCATTCCGAACTTCGATCCCACCTCGATGCGCAACTATTCGCGCATCAATGTCGGCTCGCTCTACAACGTCGAATCGGTCGAGAAGTCGGTCGAGGAGATGCAGATCGAGGCCTCGCGCCGCGGTTATGCCTTCGCCGTGGTCCGTCCCGGCGGCGACCGCAACTTCGAGGCGCACACCGTGTCGGTCGTGTTCAACATCGACGAGGGCCCGCGCACCTATATCGAGCGCATCAACCTTCGCGGCAACACCCGCACGCGCGACTACGTGATCCGTCGTGAGTTCGACGTCTCTGAGGGTGATGCCTACAACCGCGCGCTGGTCGACCGTGCCGAGCGGCGCTTGAAGAACCTCGACTATTTCAAGAGCGTGAAGATCACGACGGAGCCCGGTTCGTCGAGCGACCGCGTGATCCTGCTCGTCGACATGGAAGAGAAATCAACCGGCGACTTCTCGGTCTCGGGCGGTTATTCCACCACCGACGGCGCGCTGGCCGAAGTCTCGGTTTCCGAACGCAATTTGCTCGGCCGCGGCCTGTTCGCCAAGGCGTCGGTGACCTATGGCCAGTACGCCCGCGGCTATTCGCTGTCGTTCGTCGAGCCCTATCTGCTCGACTATCGTGTTGCGCTGGGTCTCGACTTCTATCAGCGCCAGCAGCTGTCCAACAGCTACATCTCCTACGGCACCAAGACGCTGGGCTTCTCGCCGCGCCTCGGTTTCGCCTTGCGTGAAGATCTGTCGCTGCAGCTGCGCTACTCGATCTACCAGCAGGAAATCACGCTGCCGTCCTACCTCGCGAACTGTAACAACGTGCAGACGCTGCCTGATGGTACTCCGAATCCTGCCTTCAATCCGAGTCCGGCCTTTGCCAACTCCATTGGCATGAGCCTTGCCTCGACCAACGGCCTCGGCTGCTACAGCGACGGTGAAGCTTCGCTGCCGGTGCGCAAGGAGCTTGCGGGCGGCAAGACCCTGACCTCGGCGCTCGGCTACACGCTGACCTACAACACGCTGGACAACAACAAGAACCCCACCGACGGTCTGCTCGTCGATTTCCGGCAGGATTTCGCCGGCGTCGGCGGCGACGTCTCCTACCTGAAGTCCGTCATCGACGCTAAGTACTACGCTCCGCTGGTGTCTGACGTCGTCGGCCTCGTCCATTTGCAGAGCGGCATGCTGAACAAGATCGGCTCCAACGACCTGCGCATGCTCGATCATTTCCAGATGGGCCCGAACCTCGTCCGCGGTTTCGCCCCGAACGGCATCGGCCCGCGCGATATCAACCCGTACGACACGCAGGACGCCCTTGGCGGCACCAAGTATTGGGGCGCTTCGGTCGAATTGCAGATGCCGTTCTGGTTCCTGCCGAAGGAAGTTGGTCTGAAGGGCGCGGTCTATGCCGACGCCGGCGGCCTGTATGACTATAAGGGACCGACGACGTGGGGAGTGACTGGCGAAACGACCACGCCGTTTAACTCCGGCTGCACGGCTTCGACCACCAATCCGGCGACGCCGGGAACCTGTACCGGCCTGATCTACGACGACAGCAAGGTGATCCGATCGTCGGTCGGTGTCGGCCTGATCTGGCAGTCGCCGTTCGGTCCGCTGCGCTTCGACTACGCCTTGCCGCTCAGCAAGGGTAAGTACGACCGTACGCAGGAGTTCCGGTTCGGCGGCGGCACCTCGTTCTAATTCGATCAGCACGGCACGATCCGGATCACAGGAGCCGGTTTCCGAAAGGGATCGTGCCAATTTAAGAGATGAGGCATGATGCGGTCTTGCCGCTTCATGCCGAAGCCGGACCGCGATGGGGTGGAATGGCGCAGCCGACCTTCTTCACAAAACCGCCTGCCTCAGCGCTGGCTGACATTGCCACGCTGACCAAGGCGGAGCTGGTCGATCCCGCCAAGGGCGGCCAAATCATCACGGGTCTGGCTTCGCTCGACGAAGCCGGCCCGATGCACCTGACATTCTTCGACAATCTCAAATATGCCGACGAGCTCAAGGCGACCAAGGCCGGAGCTTGCCTGGTGAGTCCGCGTTTCGAGGCCAAGGTGCCCGCGCATGTGGCCGTGCTGCGGGCGACGCAGCCGTTCCGCGCCTTCGTCAGGATCGCGCGGGAGTGGCATGGTGACGCGCTCCGGCCGCAGTCCTGGACCGGCAACGACGGCATCGCGCCGTCGGCGATCATCGACCCCACGGCCCGGCTCGAGGACGGCGTGATCGTCGATCCCCTGGCCGTGATCGGCCCGGACGTGGAAATCGGCAGTGGCACGGTGATCGGTGTAGGGGCCGTGATTGGCCCCGGCGTCAAGATCGGCCGGGACTGCAATGTCGGCGCGCGCACCGCCATCCAGTGCGCCCTGATCGGCAATGACGTGCTGATCCACCCCGGCTGCTCGATCGGCCAGGACGGCTACGGCTTCATCTTCTTCGGTCCCGAGGGCCATCTGAAGGTGCCCCAGACCGGCCGCGTGCTGATCCAGAACAATGTGGAGGTCGGCGCCAACACCACGATCGACCGGGGCAGCTTGCGCGACACCGTGATCGGGGAGGGCACCAAAATCGACAATCAGGTCCAGATCGGCCACAATGTGACCGTTGGCCGGCACTGCCTGCTGGCGGCCCAGATCGGTCTCGCCGGCAGCCTGACCCTCGGCGACAACGTGGCGCTGGGCGCGAAGGTGGGTATCAACAATCACGTCAAGATCGGGGATGGAGCTCAGGTGACTGCCATGAGTGGCGTCAAGGACGACGTTCCTCCCAACGGACGTTGGGGTGGTTTTTTTGCTAAGCCGACCAGGCAGTGGTTCAAGGAAATCTTGGCGGTGGAGCGCTTGGCGCGCGACGGCAAGGCCGAGCCGAAGCAGGAGGAACGGGAGTGACGGACGAAGCACCGGTCAGGTTCGAGCTTGTGGACATCAATATGATTCTGCAAACGCTCCCGCACCGTTTTCCGATGTTGCTGATTGATCGCGTGATCAACATCCGCACCGATTACAGCGGCATCGGCATCAAGAACGTCACCTTCAACGAGCCGCAGTTCCAGGGCCATTTCCCGGATCGTCCGGTCTATCCCGGCGTGATGATGATCGAGGCGATGGCGCAGACCGCGGGCGTGATCGGCATCAAGTCGGTCGAGGGCACCGAGAAGCCGCGGGCGGTTTATTTCCTCACCATCGATAAGTGCAAGTTTCGCAAGCCCGTGCTGCCCGGCGACACCATCGAGTATCACATGCGCTCGGTCGGACGCCGCAAGGCGATGTGGTGGTTTCACGGCGATGCCAAGGTCAACGGCCAGGTGGTCGCGGAAGCCGACGTCGGCGCCATGCTGACCGACTGAACGGTCCGGTTCATGCGCGGCAGTCGTAGCGGCTGCCGGCTGCCTCGCGCTTGATATTCCGGTTGAAGAACTGTCCCATGGACGGAGCGCCCAGGACGCTGTCGACCGTCTCGGCCGCGACGGCGCAATAGCGGTCATACCTGCCGTCGACCGCGACTACGAGGTTCTGCTGCGCCCGGTCGTAGCAGACGCGCTGAAGCACGGTGCTGCGGCTGATGTCGCGGCATTCGAACGTCGCGAGGTCGATGGGGCGAAGTTCGCCGGTCTCGACGGTCTCGGAGACGATCGGTGCGGCCGCGAGCTGTGCGAGCAGAAGTGCCAGGGCCCTGACCACGATAGCTGAAGCTCCGTGTGAACTTGTTGACGAGCCGAGAAGGTTGCTTCATCCGGCACTTGAAACACGGCGAGATGATACGTCACTGGACAGATCGGGCATAGTCGCGCTAACCACCGGAAAATCGAATGACTTCAACGCATAACCAGCCCTTCTTGACGAGTTAGATTGCTTGATGAGCAAGATTGATCCCACCGCACGGGTCGAGGACGGCGCCGTGATCGGCGAGGGCACCGAGATCGGACCTTATTGCATCATCGGCGCCAATGTCCTGATCGGCGCGAACTGCAAGCTGATCGGACATGTGCATATCACCGCGCAAACCACGATCGGCGACGATTGCACCATCTATCCCTTCGCCTCGCTCGGCACGCCGCCGCAATCGCTCAGCTATCGCGGCGAATTGACGAAGCTCAAGATTGGCTCGGGCTGCACCATCCGCGAATCCGTGACCATGAACGCCGGCACCGTCACAGGCGGCGGAATCACAGAGGTCGGCGACCGCAACTATTTCATGAATTGCAGCCATGTCGGCCACGACTGCCATGTCGGCAACGACGTGATCTTCGCCACCTCGGCGACGCTCGGCGGTCATTGCGAGATTGGTGATTTCGTCTTCATCGGCGGTCTGTCCGCGGTGCATCAGTTCACGCGCATCGGCCCGCAGGTGATGGTCGGCGGCGTGTGCGGCGTGCGCGACGACGTCATTCCGTTCGGGCTGGCCAACGGCCAGTATGCGGCGCTGGAAGGCCTCAACCTAATCGGCATGAAGCGGCGCAAGTTTACCAAGCAGCGGCTTGCGACCGTGCGCGCGTTTTACCAGAAACTCTTCCATGGCCCCGGCACCTTTGCCGAACGCTTGGAGACGGCGCGGCCGCTCGCCGGTGAAGATCCGGCGATCGCCGAAATCCTCGACTTCATCGGCAAGGGCAAGCATCGCCCGCTCTGTCTTCCCGCCATCGCGAAGTGAGTTCTGGGATGGCCGCGGGCATGACATCGGCGGCTTCGGAGATTTCGTCACCGGTCGGCGTGGTCGCAGGCGGCGGCGCGATGCCGTTCGCGGTTGCCGACTCGCTCGCCGCCCGCGGCATCACACCGGTGCTGTTTCCCCTTCGGGGGGCCTGCGATCCGGCGCGAGTGGAGAAATTCCGTCACCGCTGGATTTCGGTTGGCCAGCTTGGCCGCGCCATGCGGCTGTTTCGCGAAGAAGGCTGCCGGGACCTGATCTTCATCGGCACGCTGGTACGGCCTTCGCTCTCGGAGGTCCGGGTCGACTTCACAACGCTCCGGCTGCTCGGCAATGTCATCCGCGCCTTCCGCGGTGGCGACGATCATTTGTTGTCCGGCGTCGGGCGCATTCTCGAGCAGGGCGGCTTTCGCATGGTCGGGATCCGGGATGTCGCGCCCGACCTGCTGATGCCCGAGGGCTGCATCAGCCGCGCCTGGCCGAGCGACACCGGCAAGACCGACATCGAGCGCGGACGCGCGGTGCTGACCGCGCTCGGTCCGTTCGACATCGGCCAGGCCGCGGTCGTGATCGACGGCCATGTCGTGGCGGTCGAGGATATCGAGGGCACCGATGCGCTGCTCGCGCGCGTGGCGCGCCTGCGCGAAGAGGGCCGCATCCGCGCCGCCACCGGGCGGGGCGTGCTGGTGAAGGTCCCCAAGAGCGGGCAGGATTTGCGCTTCGACCTGCCGACGATCGGCCCGCGCACCCTCGAGGGCGTCGCCGTCGCGGGGCTCGCCGGCATTGCCGTCGTCGCCGGCAATACCATCGCCGCCGAGCCGCAGGCGATGATCGCGTTCGCCGACACAAAATATCTCTTTGTCATCGGCCTGCCGGCGTGATGCAAGGCCGCGATCCCACGCGCAAGATCTTCCTGATCGCCACGGAGGAATCCGGCGACCGGCTCGGCAGCGCCCTGATGAAGGTGCTGCGCCAGCGGCTCGGCGACGGCGTGCAGTTCGTAGGCATCGGCGGCCGCACCATGGCCCGCGAGGGGCTCGAGACGCTGTTTCCGATCGAGCAGCTCTCGATCGTCGGTTTCGCCGCGGTCGTGCAGCAATTGCCAAAGATCCTGCGGCTGATCCGCGAGACCGTGGAGGCCGTGACCGAGTCCGCGCCGGACGCGCTCGTCATCATCGACAGTCCCGATTTCACCCACCGTGTCGCCCGCCGCGTGCGGGCGCGCAATCCGGCGATCCCGATCGTCGACTACGTGTCGCCGCAGCTCTGGGCCTGGCGGCCGGGACGGGCGCGGACCATGCTCGGCTATGTCGACCATGTGCTCGGCCTGTTGCCGTTCGAGCCGGAGGAATATCGCAAGCTCGGCGGGCCGCCATGCAGCTATGTCGGCCATCCCCTGATCGAGCAATTGCCCTCGCTGCGGCCGAACGCGGAGGAGCAGGCGCGCCGCGACGGCGAGCCGCCGGTCTTGCTGGTATTGCCCGGCAGCCGCCGCAGCGAGATCAGGCACCATCTCGACGTGTTCGGGGCGACGCTCGACCGATTGCGGACGGACGGCCGCGCGTTCGAACTGATGCTGCCGACCATGACGCATCTCGAAGCCACCATTCGTGAAGGCATCGCGAACTGGCCGGTCAAGCCTCAAATTGTGGTCGGCGAGAACGAGAAGCGCGCCGCCTTCCGCATCGCGCGCGCGGCATTGGCAAAATCCGGCACTGTGACGCTGGAGCTCGCGCTATCGGGCATTCCGATGGTGACGGCCTATCGCGTCGGCGCGATCGAAGCCTTCATCCTGCGCCGCGCGATCCGCGTCTCCTCGGTGATCCTCGCCAATCTCGTGATCGGCAAGGATGTCATCCCGGAGTTCCTGCAGGAAGACTGCACGCCAGAGAAGCTGGCGCCCGCGCTCACGGAGCTTCTGGCCGATTCACCGCTGCGCCGGCAGCAGGTGGAAGCGTTCGCCCAGCTCGATACGATCATGTCGACCGGCAACAAGTCGCCAAGCGTGCTCGCAGCCGACATCGTGCTGGCGACGATGCGCAAGGGCAGGCAGGCTAGCTAGGACGCGTACTCACAAACGTCGGCTTGCCAGCGCAAAGTGGAAGTCTCCCACCTAGCAGTCTGCTGAAAAACCCTGAAATGGAGAATTTTCATATTTCCGCCGGTCGTTTTTGGAACGGCGCGGTAGAGTTGGATGTAATTTCTAGCTTGTTATTGAGTGTGCCCCGGCGCGGGGTGGCTATGCGGCGAGCAGTTTTGGAATTCGGATCAGGTTATAGGCGATCAGATTAAGCAGGAAG
>NZ_JBEPQV010000015.1:0-172978 GCF_040548035.1 Bradyrhizobium sp. LB8.2
TCCGGCGCGATGTACGAAAACAGGCCGCCCTGATCCGTAAACCTGCCGCGCATGATCGTCTCCGCCGATTCGAGATGATAAAGTGAATCATCAAGCCCCCTCCCTGGCGAGGGGGTTTTTCAGCAGAGTGCTAGGTGGCTTGCTGAAGGATTTAGAAGTGCCGCTGTAAGGCGCGGCGCTCCATCAATTGGCCTTCGGGGCAGGAATCGAACCTGCACCACAAGCGGCTGCTCTGGACTTGCTGCCAGCCTTGCGGCTGCTCATCAGGTTTTTGCCGTGAGGCTCACTGCTTAGTGGGCAACAGGTCTGAACTCCTGCGCCGCTCTCCGAACCTCGTTAATTAGAAAGCGAACCAGGCCAGCACCGCTATTAGGGGAATGACTGCTACGCCTAAAAGCATCAAGGGTGCAGGTTCATTTCCTGTGCGGTCACTCATGCGGGTCTCCTCTTGAAAGAAAGACCCCGAGACGGCGGCGCCGCGGGGCCTTTGATGCCGACTCGGTGAGGGGGGACACTGCCGGCACTACTCTACTCGCCTCTTCTGCCTTCAACTCCGACTTGTCGGGATTGGTTCCGTGGGGTCGCTGGTTCACGGCCCCAAGCACAGAGCTAGTTTGAGCCCGTGTCTATTCGGAGATCCTCCAGCTTCAGAGGGCGGGGATTGGGACGGTCTCGGCGGAATCCTTGTTGAGCCGGATGCAGGCCAAGATCGAAGGCCTTTGAGCTTTTGCCTCGTGAGCAGACGTGATCGTGGGCGCGCTGAAGATACGCCACCGCGCGTGATTGCGGCAGGCAAAGTCAAAAGAAGTGTCCGTGGTCACCGGTCTGCTTATCAGGACACGGGTGCTATCCATGTGGCAGCAGCGATGTCAGAGAGGACGATGCTTACCAGGTAGATGACGTTTCCATGCATCGCGCTCGGCAACGACACCGCAACGAAACGCCGCACAGCGGGAAGGCGTGAAGAAATGCGTGTCTGCTGTAAGGGGATGGGGAGGGGTGTCCGCAGCTTCAGAACCAATCGTTTCTTAGCGACCGCTCGCCCCCAGTTTCACGCGCGTCTGCCAATCAAATGTTGAGGGGGGTGGTGGCGCCTTAACTCGATTGCCGTCAGCCCGGTGCGCACTTGTGACATCGCTGCGACGGTTACAATTCTCCGGCCAGCCCGTATGGCCTATCGTCGAATTTCCCTCGATTTCCTCTTCGGCCATCCTCTCTTGTTCGCGGGGGGTCGAATGATGAGCGAGGAGGAGGCGGATCGCTTTCGAACCGAAGCTCGGAAGCTGAGGAATGCCGCCGCTTGGCCGATAGGGCAATTAGACAGCCGGACAAAGAAGCCTGGTTGAGGCTGGCGGAGGATTGGCTGAAGCGAAGGTGCCGGCGTGCAAGTTGAGCGCAAGGGATGAGACTTATCCAGCCGCATCGTAGACCAGAGCGGGAGCCTAACCCCTCGTGTCGAGCGAAACGCCCAATAACGACGCCTTGACCATTGTAGCGCCCGGTGTTCGCTTCAGCGTCTTCGAAATTTTCTTAACACCGGCCTTCTGTTTCGCGAGTGACTTGAGCGTCTTCACATCATCTTTCGTCCATTCGCGACGAACAGTCTTTTTCGTTTTGGCCAAAGCAACTTCCCTGCATTCACTTTTCGTGGTCGCGTTCTATCACGCGAGGGGAGTGATGCAAGGCCGCAGCACCGAGTTTCAAGATGATCCAGGCCCACAATTCCCAGCCCACCTCTCAGAACCGCCGGCGGATGAGGCACGTGCCCGACATTTGATGCGCAACGGCGCGATCGAATCGGTGAAATTATCAAGGAGACTGAAATGGCGATCTTCACCGATAGCAACAGCGCTCGCGTTGCCAGCGTTCTTCGCAACGCCCTTCGCGGGCGAGGCCTACATCGAGGAATTGTCGAGATGACATCGATCAATAATTTTGTAACGTCCGACGCGGTTCATCTCTTTACCGACGCCGGGCTGATGGACTCCGGGTGCACGAAACTTGAAGCGGTTGCCAGTAAGGCCGCGCTGCTACCTGAGTATCACGCCGTCTTCGCGGCGAACGGCATGGTCTTCATTGAACAGCTTCTTCGTGCGGTGCTCGCATAGGTCCGGTTCGACGATTTCGATGCGTTAGTGTCGGGTTTCCTGAAGTAATCAGGCGTGGGACCGATCACGGAACGGGTTACGGCGCGCCGTCTCATTGGCCGAGTTGTGAAGTTGTTCTTGCTGGTTGGTTACTGGGCCAGGATGCGCCGGCTGCCGTCGTTTTCGCGTCGCAAGGTGGATTTGTCGCAAAGCCTGTAGCGCAGTTCATTCGCCCGTCGATTCCGGGGCTCACTTTGGACTCGCAGGAGATTGAGAGCTCAGGCTTGTCGCTCATGCGCAAGCAGCGCGACACGGATTTCGCGGTCGAGGACCCAAACCAAGATGGCTTCATCAAGTCGAAATGGATGCGCCGGGCTGTCCACGGATTTTGCCAACATACGGTCGTAACGCGCGAGGCGATCACAACGAAGGTGATCGAACGGTGGCCGGATATGCCCTGATGGATTTGTGAGGTTCAAAATGAAAGTCGGATTCAACAACCTCCACCCAGATAGCGCGCGTGACCAGCGTTTCTTTGTCGGAATTCGGGCACTAGTTCTGATTTTTGAAAAATGGAGCAGCTAAGCGGCTATGGGGACAGTGAAGTGGTTCAACCCCCGAAGGGGTACGGGTTCATCCAACCTGACAACGGCGGCAAGGATGTATTTGTCCATATCTCCGCCGTTGAGAAGGCCGGCCTGAGCAGCCTCAACGAGGGAGCCAAAGTCAGCTTCGACGTCGTGAACAATCGCGGCAAAGATTCAGCGGGAAATCTACGGATGGGTTGACCAGCCGAGCCGAATCACGCTGGTGGGCCCAGCACTCCCGGCGCTCTGATCCGCAATTGGATCGGCAGCCGGGAGCATTGGGGCTGGAAAGCGAGCCGTGCCATGTTCCCCCTTTAACGACAATGGGTAGATCGGCGGACTCCGGTAGTTGTACCGACTCCATTTTCGGAACGGGGTGTTCTACTGTGAGAACACCGGCGAGATTTAAGTACCAAAACTGATTTCAAGTTGTCCGGGAATGCCGCAGTGGGGCTGGAACCACGCTGCGGCTTTTCCCGTGGGCGAGGCGCAACCCGAGGCTGCCTGTTTTCCGTCAGGGCTCCAAATCACCAGTTCGTCGATCCTCTTGCTCCTACGCTTAGCGACCCGATGGAGCGCGCGTCGGTTCGATCGTGCCGTTAGCGGCGATAGTGACGTCTGCCTACCCATCGCCGGCTCAAGTATGCTCAATAATGGCAGAGACACTCAAAACACCGCCGGTGTCGTCCCTAACCCAAATAGCTATCCGTCCAGGCCGGCCGGCAAAGGTGAAGTCGCGCACGGCCTCGCCAAGGGCGATCAGCGCCATTTTTCGGGCGGCGTCAACGCTGGCGAATTCCTCACCCGCGCTGTCTACGGTAACGAGGTCCGCTTCATGGTAGTCGAAATGATATCGAACCATGCCGGCTAAATCACTCCGGGTGGGGACGTTCCAAAAACATTGCTGAGTTTTGATCTTTCGCTTGGGCTCAGCTCATGAAGATATTCAGGGCTGAACTCGGCTACAGCTTGCAGTTCCTGCGGGCGGAGCAGAGTAACGGTTTGGTTTTCCCATTCAATGAGGCCCAAACCCCTGAGTTCCTGGATCGTCCTGTTCACGTGAACTATCGAAAGTCCACATGCATCGGCAACATCTTGCTGCGTGAGCGGAATCCGGAAGCTGCCGTTGTCCGCCAGCCCAACGAATTCCATGCGAGTGGTAAGCTCGCAAAGAAGATGCGCGAGTCGACCTAAGGCTTGGCGGGCTCCGAGATTCTCAACCCATTCGCGATAGATGGAAGCCTGTATCAGCGTTTCGCGCCAAAAAGCGTGTGCAAGTCCGAGAGAGTCGGTCATCATCTCTCTGAGAGATGAATGAAGCACAGCGGCTATCGTCGAATTGCCTATGCTGCAAAGATCACAATCCGCGATCGGCAAATGCAGGGTAGGCAAGTCGGGCATGTCCCCAGCCATGTAGAACGAGGAGATCTGATTTCGATCATTCACCACTCTTTGCCGAGCTAGAAAGCCGTCGATCACAACGATGCAGCTGCTGGGCTTGTCTCCTTCGCGAACCGCGTATTCGCCATCAGCCAGGGATTTCACCCTGTATGGTATGCGCGTGAGTCTAACCTTATCTCGTTCAGATAAACCGCCGACCGCCTGTAGGCGCGCTATTAGCTTCTGATGCGGCATTCATGCTCCCGTGCGATGCAGGCGGGAGCCCAGTTGGTCTCTCAGCCACCGACGCCTACGGACAAAGCCTTGGCCAGTGATGGCATATTAACGCATGAGGGCGGGCGGAGTGCAACCGACGATGTAGGAAAATTCCAAGTCAAGTCTTGGACTTGTCCAATTCAGCCTGCTTTTTTCGAATCCGGCAATGGCCTACCTCAGAGACGCGAAGCCGGTCCCAATCCCTCCGTCGCGACGAACAGTTTCTTTCTTCTCGGGCAGCCTGGCGCGCCCTCAAACGTATGAGCGACGTTTGCCAGACGGCGCGCGGTACGCAAATCCGCGCGACTTCAGATTTAACCTCACGTCTCAATTTAGGATACAAATGCCAACGACCTCGTAGTCCAACTCGGCGCAAAACTGGACCAATTCGCCCAGCGATATGAATCAAGCTGGCGATATGGCGGATGCAGCAATTGATCGCATTGAACGATCATTAGCCAATTTGAATCCGACTGTGGGCGGCTTTGCGTCGCTCGGCGATGCCGCCGCCATCGCGTGAGGAGTTTCGAGACGCAAGCTTTGACTTGATTGCCGACGTGGAGAAGGTCGATCCTGAATCCTATCTGCTGCACTGCATGGAGATTCAGCGCCGCAAGCGCTTCGATGGACGCCATGTTGTTGGCGGCCTTGCGTATTGACAACGATCACGGCCGCGCTTGAGCTGGCGCCAGACCTTGCGCACGCCATAGACCCGGAAGTTCTGATCGAAGACGCACCGGACCTCGATCTTCAGCGCGGCGTCCTGCCTGGCGCGCGCCGACAGCCTGGCGGGATCGTGCCGTTTGGTCACCTGGGCGTGGTAGGTCGAGGGGGGCGATCGGCAACACCTTGCAGATCGGCTCGACCCCATGCGCCTCACGATGATCGTCGATGAACGCGATCATGGCTTGGACCGGCGGTCGAGCTCCCCTCGCCCGAAAGGCGAATGTCTTCATTCGCCGAAAGGGGCCATCGCAAAATAAGCGCTTGCCTTGCGCAGGATTTCGTTGGCCTGTCGAAGCTCACGGTTCTCCCGCTCCAGGGCCTTCAGCTTCTCGGCCATCTCCGTCGGAACGCCGACCCGCTGCCCGCTGTCGATCTCGGCCTTCTTACCCCAGTCATGCAGCGTCTGCGGTTTGCAGCCAATCTTGGCGGCAATCGATGTCACCGCCGCCCACCGCGAAGGGTGCTCACTGGCGTGATCCAAAACCATCCGAACCGCACGCGCCCGGACCTCGGGTGAAAATTTGTTCGTCGTCTTGCTCGTCATGGCTCCGCCTTCTCAAGAGTTGGAGCCCCCGGCAATCCCGGGGCGTTTCATCCGGTTCTGTATAGCGAAGACTTGGTTGGCGACGGGCAGGTGCTCTTCGAACATGCCAGCAAGCTCAACTACGAAGGCATCGTCTCGAAGTGGGCAGATGCGCTGTACCGTTCGGAGCGAACAGAAGCTTTGGCAAAGGTCAAAACCGTACACACCGGAACATTCCGATGGGTTCATCAAGGACTCGTCGGGCGTTGCCGCTCTCTATCTCGGCAAGCAGGAAGGGAAAGAACTGGTCTACATGGGCAAGGTCGGCACGGGCTGGAGCCGCACAAAGTCGGAAAAGATTAGGAAGGCTCTCGATGCCGTCGTGAGCCCGAAGGTCAAGCTGACGAAGCCCATTAAGAAGCCCAAGGCTACGTGGGTCAAGCCGAAGTTCTTCGCCGACGTCGAATACCGCGACATCACATTGGAGGGCTTACTCAGGGCGAGCTCTTTCAAGGGGCTGAGCAAAGGAACGCGCGGCTGATAACCGCGTTTCCCCTCAAAATAGGGAGGAGGAACGTGACCGACAATCTCACCAAGAGAGAGCAGCCCGACCGCAGCAAGGTCAACATGCACGAAGCCTATGAGGTTAAGCACTGGACCCATGCCTTGGGTGTCACCAAGGAGGAGCTTCAGAAGGCGATCGATAAGGTTGGCAACTCGGCGGCAATCGTTCGCAAGGAGTTGGGCAAAGCAGACGATGCGGGATGAGGAGCGTGAGAGTCTGTTGTTCTTGATCGATGTAGCCATCGCTCCCTGCATGTCCGGTCTCCTCGTGACCTTCGCCCACGTGATCGGGGGACTATTGTTTGACTGATCCGAATTGTCCCATCTGCCACTCGCTGGGCTGGGTCTGCGAGAACCATCCCGATCGCGCTTGGAGTGAGACTGCGGGCGGTTGCGAGTGTGGTGCCGGCATGCCCTGTGAGTGCAACAGGACCGACGGCATCGACTTACCCGACATCGAGGGGATAATCGAGGAAGTCTAAGGCGGCCCCAAGAAGACCTGGCATTGATGGAAGGCCAGTTCAAGATCGCGCTTCCAAAGCGAACTCAGTTCAAGCGGTACCGCCCGGAAGCCGTAGCGCCAGCTGAACGCCAGAGCGGCGAGTTGCGTTCGCGGCGACAAAGGCAAGTAGCGCAGGAGAAATCTCGATATCGGTGTCAGCCGCGCGCTGAGCGACCGCATCGGCGACTTCCGATGTTGTGTCCCGTGGCCATCTCTCGATCGAATTGAAGGCGACGATCCGCACCGGATAGGTATATTCGCCTGACAGAAGACGGTGCCGGATATCATCGAGAGCGGTGTCTCGTTCGTCGGTCTCGCGCCATGCGCAGCCGGCGCGGCGCCGAAATCTTCGAGTACAAGATAGATGTCGCGTTCTAACCGATCGAGCTGTTGATCGGCGCGGGTTCCCGACGCCGATCGGCGAGCTAAGCTATCGATACAGTGAGGGGTGAAGGGTCAATGTTGGGCGCTTGTTCACTATTTGACGGCGCCCCCGGTAATGCCCGCGATGAAGCGATCTAGGAAGAGATTGTAGGCGATCGCCACGGGGAAGGCGGCGATCAAGGCGCCGGCCATGATCTCGCCCCAGAAGAACACGTCGCCCCGGATCAGGTCGGTCGACACGCCCAGCGTGATCGGCTTTTGGTCGGACGACGAAATGAATGTCAGCGCGTAGACGAACTCCTGCAAGGTCAGGGTGAACGTAAAGATCACCACCGTCAGGATTGCAGGCACCGACAGTGGGACCGCCATCTTGATGAAGGCTCCAAACAGACTGCAGCCGTCGACGATTGCGGCTTCCTCGATCTCGACCGGCAGGGCCTTGAAGAATCCCATCAGCAACCAGGAGCAGAACGGGATCGTAAAGGTCGGGTAGATCAACACCAGCGACCACATCGAGTTTTGCAGACCGAGTTCGGCGATGATCCGGGACAACGGCAGGAACAACAGGGTCGGCGGCACCAGGTAGGTCAGGAAGATCATAATCCCGAGCGCTTCGCCCTTGCGGCTGGTCATGCGGGCCAGGCTGTAACCGGCCGGAACCGCGGTGACCAGCGTGATCGCGGTGACGCAGACGCCAATAATCAGCGAATTCAACAGCCAGCGCGCGAACAGGGTCTCCTGGAAGAGGTACTTGACGTGCTCGAGCGTCGGCGGCTCATTGAACCAGAATGGGATGTTGGTGACATCGTAAAGATCACTGTTCTGTTTGAACGCCGTGATCACCATCCAATAGAACGGAAAGGCCGCCAGGATAACGAAGAATGCGACGCCGAGGAAAAACCCGGTTCCGCGGAGCGAGCGAACAAAAGACCGCGACATGTCAAATCTCCCGGCGACGAATAAAGCGCAGCATGAAAATCACCACGACAAGCAGCACCGGCAGCATGAACAGCGAGATGGCCGCGCCGTGCGACACGTCGCCGGAAACGATGCCGGTCTGAAAACCCGCAAAGCCCAGGACTGACGTCGCGCCACCGGGGCCTCCCATTGTCAGCAAAAAGACGATGGAAAGATCCGTGAACGTGAACACGATGCCGAATATCAGGCCGATAGCCATGATTGGCAGGATCATCGGCAGGACGATCTGGTAGTTGCGGCGCCAGAAACCCGCGCCATCGATCGTCGCAGCGTCGATCACGTCCTGTGGAACCGCAGTGATGCCGGCGAGAAAGATCACGATGGCAAATGGAAAGAAGCGCCAGGCGTTGATAATGACAATGCACAGCATCGCGAGGTAGGGATTGCCGAGCCAGTTCGGCGCCTCGTCGCGAGTAAGGATACCAGCTGCAATCATGGTCCAGTTGATCACGCTGTAGAGCGAATCGAACATCCATTGCCAGGCGATCGTGGCGAGCGCGACCGGTACAGCAAATGGCAGGATGATCAGCGCCCGCACAATCTTCCGGCCGGGGAAGGGCTGCAACAGCAGGAAGGCGCCGAACTTTCCGAGTACGAGGCCGAGCAGTTGCGACCCAAATGTAAAGATGAAGGTGTTCCGCAGCGTGTCAAGGAAAGTGGGATTTTGCAGTATCTGCTCGAAGTTGGCCAGACCGACAAACTTCCAGGTCGGGTTGTAGATTGTATAGGCGCTGAGCGAGTAGTAGACCGCGAGCAGAAGTGGCAGGCCTACCAATAGCAGGACGTAAAGGATCGCCGGTGCGACCAGAATCGTTTCAAGCGCCTCGCGCCGGTCGAGGACAAAGCGAAATCGTGAAATCGGCTTGGCAATAGGTTCGGCGATGACGGCCATCGGTGAATTCCCCGCTCAGTGGCGACTGCTACGATTGCCGTTGGCGTCGAAGTGGCGCAATGCGCTGTTCCTCACCGCAAACGGATGCCATTCGCCGGGACGAATGCTTTCTTTGGCTACGTGGGCCGGTGGCAACTTCGCCGTGATCGGCTGCTTTGAATCAAAGCCATCCATCACACCGTAAACAATGCGCTCGGATCCGAGATACTCGGAGCGATCGACGCGAAATAAAAACTGGGTCGCGCCCCCGTCTTCGATCATATCCCTGGGCAAGAAATTCTCTGGCCGGAATCCGAGATAGCCGCCGCCGTTGCGGGTGACGATGTTCATCGGCGGCGCGCCGACAAAGGTCGCGACAAAAAGGTCGGCAGGATCTTCATAAATATCAGTTGGCGTTCCCACTTGCCGAACCCGTCCATGGTCGATGACCGCGATACGGTCGCCCATGCCCATCGCTTCGACCTGGTCGTGGGTCACGTAGATGGTGGTGAGGCCAACGCGCTGCTGAAAGTTTTTGATCTCCTGGCGAGCCGAGGTGCGCAGCTTGGCGTCGAGATTGGACAGCGGCTCGTCGAGCAGAAGCGCGGTCGGTTCGCGGACGAGCGCGCGCGCAAGCGCAACACGCTGGCGCTCGCCGCCGGAGAGCTGGCGCGGCCGCCGGTCGAGAAGATGGCCGATGCCGAGCAGCTGCGAGGCCCACTCGACCTTCTTTTCGATTTCCTCGCGGGGCACGCGCTGCGTGCGCAGCGGAAAGGCAATGTTGTTGCGTACTGTGTAGTGTGGATAAAGGCCATAGCTCTGAAACATCATCGCGACGCCGCGAGCGCGTGGAGGGATGTCGTTGACGACGTTGCCGCCGATCAGGAGATCGCCGCTCGTCTGTTGCTCGAGGCCGCAAATGATGCGCAGAAAGGTCGTCTTGCCGCAGCCCGAGGGGCCGAGCAATACCATGAACTCGCCGTTCGGCACCGTAAGCGAAATGCCGTTGACGGCGGCGACCTCGCCGAACTTCTTGACGATATCCCTGGTCAATACCGCTGCCATCGAACCTCCCGAGAACTAATGGATGGCGCTCTGCCGCCAATCGTTCGACGGAGCGCCAATCTTGTTTGCCAATTGGCGGCAACGGCAGCATCCGGACCGACCAAAAAGGGGGTCCGGTCCAGGCACGGCCTCAGGCTTTCTCGTGCCACTTCTTGAAGATGGCTTCCGACTGTTGGTGCGCCCATTTGACCGAATCCTCGGCGGACATCTCGCCGGTCGCCGCCTTCGCCATCATGTCGCAGATGACGAAGTCGTTGTAGACCTCGTCGACGGCGGGCCAGGACGGACCGGGATATCCCGGAGAGGCGGACCACTGGTCGGAGTCCTGCAGCACCGCTAGTTTGTTGGCCGGCGTCGACGTCGGATCGTTCGAGAGGATCGGCATGGGCTTCGGCACAAGGTTGGCGAAGCAGGGATTGTTGTACCCTTCACTCGCCTTAAACGCTTCCGGCCAATGGTCGGCGTAGTATTTGAGGAAATCGATTGCGCCATCCTTGTTCTTGGCGAACTTCCAGATACCGTAGAACTCGGAGGCGCCGCCCATGATCTGGCGCACCGGTCCCTTCGGCGGAGCCATCACGAACGTGTCGTCGGCGCCTTTCTTGTTTGCCTTCTGGAACGTCCGATAGGCCGAGATCGGGTTGACGATCATCGAGCCGATGCCCGAAACGAGATAGCGGTTGTTGCTGGAGTCATCCCACGACAGCACTTCCGACGTCATTGCCTCCTTGTATAGCGCGGCGACGAACTTGACGGCTTCGACCGTCTCCTTGCTGTTGAGCACGACTTCCTTGCCTTCGGCGTCCTGAAGCGCACTGCCAAAGCTCCACAGCAGGCCGCGCCAAGTCGTGTTCGGATCGTTGCTGTGCCCGAGTGAAATGCCGACCGGATGACCCTTGGCTTTCAGCTTGGCGCCGCCAATGCGAACATTGTCCCAGGTGTCCGGCTTCATCCCGATCTCATCCCACATGCCCTTGCGATACATGGCGGGGAAGTTGATGTAGAAATCGGGGAAAGCCGACCAGGTCTTGTCGTCCTGGTTATATCCGATCTGGCGGCCGATCGTGCTGATCTTGCCGTACTTCTTCTCGGTCGCCTGGACGAGGCTTGTCACGTCAACGAGGAATTTGCGGTAGAGGTGCGCCCCGCCTGCGCCGTTCCAGCCGAACAGATCGTGACCTGATTGTGCCGAGGCTTCGGCGGCCGCACGCGCGGCGACGTTAGCGACCGGGATGTGGTCGACGGTGACCTCGATACGGTTCTTCTGTCCCCAGTCCTTTGCGAACGTATCGAACCACTTGTCGTACTCCGGGACGAAATGGCTCCATTGCACGATGGAGAGCGATTTGGTGTCGGCAAGCGCGCGGGAGACGAATGGCGCAGCAAGGGAAGGCGCCGAAACGGCGGCAAGCGTAAGACTGGCTTGTTTCAAGAAGCGGCGTCGCGTGACGCGCAAATATTTGCCCGTGCTCATCTGGATTCCTCCTGTGGATGTGGCCAGTTGGAGAAGGCTCATCCAGATGAGGGATCAGTCTAGCTCGGTCCTGGATCTTGCTATTTTCAACGTCACTATAGCTTTGAGGTCCCGATCGGCCTTTCTACTAAAGACGGTCACTCAGTACGCTGCCGTACAAGGATTGACAGCCGACGAAGTCGCGCGGCGCTGGCCGAAGCAGGCTATTTGAATGACTGTCAGACGCAGCAAAGACAGCTGCGCATAAGGTCGGCGGCCGCGGAAATGCGGTGCTCATGCAGGCCGCTGCGAGTTAGGCGCCCGTATTCCGACGCTATGATCTGATAGCATTCGCATGTTCGAAGCTCGAGGGCCGCGTGATTGCACACGTCGATGCCGCCTCGCTGCCTGATGAGCCCGCCGGACTGCTCCAGTTCCGCAAGCGTCGTCGTGATGCTGGCGCGTCGCACGCCCAGGGTGACGGACAGCACGTCGTGCGTCACGGGAATGACCCGGTCATCCAGACGGTCGGCTGCAAGCAGCAGCCAGCGGCTCAGCCGTTCCTCGAGGCCGTGGCGGGCGCTGCAAAGAGTTGTCTGGGTGTTCTGGACCAACAGCGCGTGGACGTAGCTGAACAGCTGCTGCTGGATGTCCGGGTATCTGTGTGCGGCCCGGCGCAGGTCGGGCACCGCGATGCGCAACGCATAACCCGGGACCGACATCAGGCAGCGATTGGGCGACCGCTGGATGCCGAGCGCCGCGGTCACACCGACAAAGCCGAGCCGTCCGACCATCGCGATCTCCACCGGACCATCGCGCTGCGTTCGCGCCAGCAGCGATGCGACGCCGCGTTCGATGAAGTAGATGTGCTCGATGGGATGGTGGTAGTCCTGAAGGATCGCCCGGCGTTTGAGCGCAACGGGCTGCAGGAAAGGACGAAGGCGCTCAAAGGACGCCGGCGCAAGACCGGCCAGCAGACGGTTTTGAACCCGAACCGTCTGCTCGCGGTTGGCACGGCTCAGCGCACTTACGAGCACTATCCCATGGCGCTGTCCTCGAGATGCGTCCCCATCGGCCCTCGTTCGGCTGAGATCAGGGCTTGTTCCCCGCGAAGCTACTCTCTCTTCCATCTAGAGTCACTGGCACCCGACAATCCGGCGATCCCGCTAAAGGCGCCTTCACCCCCCGAACGAAAGGCAGGCGCCAGCAGGACGGGAGGGCGGCCGAGTTGGAGGCCGACCGGGCCCCCGTCGAGAAACGGTCGCAAGCCGATGAGGCGCGCTGGCAGAAGCAGAGGGAGAAAACTCGAAAGCGCGCTGCGGCGGGCGCGAAACTAGGTGGGAAGCACCGACACCATGACTTGGACCTCGCAGAAGCGAGGCAAGGGGACCCTGGCCATATTTCCATTCATCTGTGAGGTCAGCAGGCTGATGAGGCGGGTCCCTAGGCCGCTCTTGACCTCGCTGGGGCAGCCGACGCCGTCGTCCCGCACGGTGACCGTGATCCGACCGCTCAAAGCCCTGATGTTCACTTCCACCGTGCCGTCTGTCCTTCCGGAAAGGCGTACTTGAACGCGTTTGTCACCGGCTCGACGATCAGCCCGATGGATCCGGCCTGAGAGCTCTTCACCGAGCCGAGTCGCAGTGCACCTGTATCGAGATCGGACGCACTCCACGATGAAAGTCCGCCAGGCTTGCGCACAGCCGGTCCGCGTAGGGCGCAAGATCGACGAGGTCGCTGTCGGCGACGCGCAACCTGTCGTGCACCTTCGCCACCGCGTCCATCCGTGCGACGGCCGAGGCGATCGCGGCCTGCGGCACAGGATTGGGATCGGAACGCGCCTGCAGTCGAAGGATTGAGATGAAGATCGCGAGTTCGTTTCTGGTGCGATGCGCGAGCTCCTGCAAGAGGACATCGCCATATGACTTGGCTTGCGAAAGCCTGTCCAGAGTCTTCCGCAAGGTTTCGGTGACAGCGGCAATCAACAGGCCCATCACTAGAAAGTCGATCAGCGGGACGATTGCAGAGGTGACCGGCGGGGACATGAAATAAGCCGCGGCCATCACTGCGCTCGCCGCGGTGGCCAACACGCCGGACCCATGGTCGGAGATCACTCGATGCAAGGAATACTGCCGGGATGAACAGCAGCAGAGGAAGGGAATCCAGAGCGTCGAAGAGCAGGAGCTTTGCCGTGAACGTGATTCCGACCAGGCCGCGGGTCAGAAGGTACCGCACCCACGTGGGGTAACGCGGCGTCACGGCGATCAGGCGGAGCAGTAGGCGTTCCATCACCGTCGGCGTTTCGACGCATGTTCCTTGGGTCGCCTCACCTGCCATCACCGGGTGGGTCGAGCAGGAGCGACGAGTGCTCTCAAGGCTTTCCTTTATGCGTGCGGCGCTTCGACCATATCGATCGACACGGTATTACAGCGCGCTTGGATTGCCCACGCCGGAGACAAGACCGACAACCATTGAGGGTTGGACCGTTCTTGATGTTAGAGGCGGGATGGCGGTTCTTGGAGGGCCCGACGGGGTTCGGATGGCAACACGGGGTGACACCGTTCCCGGCATCGGACGAATCGACTCCATCGTGCGTTGGGCAACCGCTGGATCGTTGCAACAGCCAGTGGATTGATCTCGACGCCATAGAAGGCGCGCGGACCTCTCTTCCTTGTTTTCTACAGCGTATCCGGCGTTTTGAGTTCGTGGTGGATCAGCTCTTCCTTCAGCTGTCGCTCCGCTTCCAAATAGAACTCTTGATCCCGCCCCTTAGGCATTCCCGCTTGCTCCCACAGCTGATATGCGCGGCGCTCGACGTCCTTCTGGGTCAAAGGACCTGCCATGGTGCGTTACTCCCAATGAGACCAAGCGCGGTTTAGGCTCACCGCCCTGTTCACGTAGTTCTTGTACGGTTCTCCCTAATCCACATCTGGCTCATCATGCCGTTGCAGCTGCAGGACATCACCGCTCCGCACCTGATCGATCAGCGCAAGTTCAGTCGCATTCAAGGTAGCTGAGGCCCCATGCCGCCGTGATGTCAAGGAAAACTGGAGGTCCTGAACGGCTGACTTAATTTCGTCGCTGACCTTGAGAACTCTTCTTCTGCTGTTGCGCCAGTTATGTGCAGAGTAAAGCACGGGTACGGCAGAGCCTGTGCTTAGAACGAGCATGTCACGCTTGTCATTGCGATAGACATCAAACACTTTTCGACCCCGCTGATCATCTTGAACAAAGCAACAAACATGTTTTGTCGTCTCAATGGACGAGCTTAGGATCTCGAACGGCTGTGCGGGTTGGAAATCTGCAGCACCCGCGACTTTTGCTTCACCGCGTTCCGGATCTGGAACGAACTGATGCAAACTCGGACCATCGCCAAATTGGGCGCGCTAGGCAGTTCTTTGAGCGATGCCGTGAACGGCACGAGACGGGACGACCGGCTTGTAATCCTCCCGTGCGGAGCGAAGATGTCCTGGTGTCGCAACAGCAATGATCAGCCGCACGTGGTTCTGGGAAGGTATACTCTCTGGCAAATTTAGGAGACCCGCACTTCAGAGATAAGTTGCGCGATACCGTCCGCACACGCCGGCAGCGGCCGCAGCCTCCGCGCCGTAGCTTCGCAACGCCGGGGCTGGACGCGGCGCGAAGCTGGATGCAGTGACTGCGGCCGACCACTCTGCGCGGCCCTCATCGGCTAGCCGTCACCTCCTTCCGTGGTCAGAAGGTTCGTGCGCGCGCAGAAACGCGTCCGTCAGCGAGCGCGAGAGCGCGCTCATCTGCATCAGCCAGCTCCAGCTCGAAGTGGCCGCCAACACCGTGATCGTCTCGAGCGAACTGTGGTAAGGCCAGAGCATTCCCATGGCCGACTGTTGATAGCGACGGTAGCAATCCGTATCGCAATAACGCCGTCGCGTAGACAAATGCCGGACGTAACTCGCGCCCAATGGCTGGGCGCACGCGCTGCAGGTGGCGCCGTAGCTGGGTCGTCCATGATTGATGAGCATGAATCTCAAGGTCGTGTCCTCTCCTGCCGACAGGCGCATCGCCGATCGTCTCGAGCACGTGTCCGCTCAAGACGCCGCTCGCGTACGCCCCTCGATCAACGGCGCAGCTTCGCCATGAAGCGCGTAGCACTCATAGTCGCAGTAAGGCAGTTGCGTCCTGGCGTCGCGCAGATAACCAGTGCTGATCTGCTCGCAGCACCATAGACAGAACGTCGTGCGGAAAGGGGTTCTGTCGTTCACCAATATGAATCTCACGTGGCACCTCCCAGCGCGAAGCAGTAGGCCGTGTCGACCGGAGAGGCGGACGGCGGCGGCGCGCAGAAATGGTTGCGGCCGTCGGGATTGTCTCTGTTTCGCTCGACCTTCTGGGACGGGATCAGGATGTATTTCCCGTCTTCCCGGCGTCGCGCGTAGACCCTGCCGTCGACGTATCGTACCTCGGTCGGATAGCAATCCGCATTGTTGCAGCAGCTGAGCACCGGATTGTCGGGCATACGCCAGCTGGAATAGAACTTCTCGTGCAGGAGCTGATCCTGGAGCGGATGATGACGATGTGCACTATCCGGTCCAACCTCGTCGGCCTCCACTCCCGTTATCAACGGAAGCGGCAGCGCGATCATCAAGAGGAGCTTGCAAGCACGGTTCAGCACGCAGCCTCCTGTTCAGAATTGGCGGATGGAGCGGATCGAAGGACAAATCCTCATGCCGCCTGAAATCGGAACAACCATCGGCGGTCGCGTTCGCGACGCGCCCTGAAGCGGTCGAGACATTTTCTGGAGCACAGTGGCGTTCGCCAGGAATAATATCGGATCAGGCCAAACTTGCCGCTACAGACAGCGCAACCTTTTACAGCAGGACCGCGCTCGGAGTGTTCAGGCGTATCGCACATCATACTCTCCCGGCTTCATGGCCGTGGATTCGCTCGTACGCTGACGCAGAGCCATCCACGCTCCGTTCGTGAAATGCAGCCTATTAATCGTGATCAGCCATTCATGCGGCAAGTCGGGCAACGGTCGCAGAGCTGTAGCAGCACATCGAGCTAATTGCCGGCTTGTGCCTTGCACATCGCGTCCCCTCGATTGGTTATGAGACTAATCCGCCCGCAACGGACCGCTCAACTGTACGGAGGTAAATGTGCGCTATGACTTGGGATGCGCGAGCTATACGTAAGTTTGTCCCGTAGTTTCGGACCCCGCCGCACCTTCGCAACGAGACGGCGCAAGGCCGGCAGGCTGCACGGTCACCGCGAATTTCGGCGCGGAGTTCTAACTTGGTCGGAGGGAATTGCTCCCCTTGCTGCAAAGTGCTCTACTTGCTGCGGCCCCAGCGAGCCGGGACGCCTGCGATGATGCCTGGCCAAATCGCGAAATTCGGGAATTCGGCCGCACAATTGCTGCTCGGCGGCCTCGCGGCACTTCGATCTTTCGGCAACGGCGAGAAGGACAGGCCCGCTGTCGGAGATGACTCGCGGCAAGACATCCTCGATCTACGCGACGCCGTGAAGCAGTGGCGCGAGGTGTTCGAGCACAATCCGGTCATGTACTTCATGGTCGATCGGGCCGGAACGGTGCTCAACGTCAATACATTCGGCGCCGCACAGCTGGGCTACACCGCGGCCGAGCTGATTGGCCAGTCCGTGCTCAACGTCTTCTTCGAGGAGGACCACGACTTTGTTCGCCGATGTGTAGCATTGTCCCTGGAAACCCTGCACCAGTCGCATACTTGGGAGATTCGCAAGTTCCGGAAGGACGGATCGGTCCTTTGGGTCCGTGAAAACGCCAAGGCGATGCTGCGCGGCGACGGCACGCCGATCGTGCTGGTCGCCTGCGAAAACATTACCCAGCGCAAGGAGGCGGAGGATGCGCTACGCCAGAGCGAGGCCTACCTCGCCCAAGCCCAGGAACTGAGCCGAACCGGCAGCTTCGGCCTCAACATCGTAACAGGCGCGATCGTCTGGTCAATGGAAACCTTTCGCATCTTCCAATGCGACCTGGCGGTGAAGCCGACCTTGGATTTTGTTGTCCAGCGCATCCATCCGGAAGATCGCGCTGCGGTCAGCAAGACCCTCGATCGAGCCGCCCGCCGAGCAGCGGATTTCGACCATGAATATCGCCTGCTGATGCCTGACGGATCAGTCAAATATCTCCATTCCGTAGCCCGCGCGGTCAGACATGGATCCGGGCTCATCGAATTTGTCGGGGCTGTCACCGATGTCACGGTTGCAAAAGAGACGGAACAGAGGCTGCGCCGCAGCGAGGCCTATTTGGCCGAGGCACAGCGGCTCAGCCATACAAGCAGCTGGGCCTGGGATGTGCGTCGTCAGGAGTTTGCCTACCGATCGGCTGAACTCTACCGCCTGTTCGGATTTGACCCAGGCCAGATCGAAGTACCGGCGCGGGCTTTCCAGCAACGCATCCTCCCTGAGGATTTCCAACGGATCGTCGAGGTGGAACGTCGGGCCGTCCGGCGAAAGGAACCCTTTGAAGTTGACTTTCGCATTGCGCGCCCGGACGGCTCGATACGACGAGTCCATACCGAGGGACATCCCATCGTCAACAGCGACGGCGAAGTGATGGAGATCATCGGTACCCACGTGGATGTCACCGAGCAGATCGCTGCAAAAGAAGCGCTGCAAAGGGCATTTGATGAACTCAAGACATCCGAGCAGCGGTTCCGGGACTATGCTGAAACGGCATCTGACTGGTTTTGGGAGACCGGGTCGGATCACCGTATCACGCAGATATCGGAACACGCCGATACGGCCAGTGCTACGCCGACGGGCTTGATTGGCCTGAGCCGTTGGGACATTCCGCCCGACGCTGAGCTTGAGCCGGGAAAGTGGGAGCAGCATCGCGCGACGCTCGACGCCCACCTCCCGTTCCGCGATCTGGTTTACCGTGGCAGGGATCGCAATGGATCTCCAATTTACGTGCGCACCAGCGGCAAGCCCTTACATGATGCGGACGGCCATTTTCTCGGATATCGGGGCATCAGCAGCGATGTGACGGCGGCTATCCGCGCCGAGCAGGCTGAAGAAGCGCTACGCAAAGCGCAAGCCGAGCTCGCCCATGTCACGCGCGTCACGACGCTCGGCGAACTCACCGCCTCGATAGCCCACGAAATCAACCAGCCTCTTGCCGCCGTGATCTCCAATGCGGACGCCTGTATCAGCTGGCTCGGTCGCGACCCGGCCAATCTGGACGCTGCGCGACGTTCCGTGGAATGGATTGTCGAAGACGCAAATCGGGCTAGCGAGGTGATCCGCCGGATTCGGGCGCTCGCGAAGAAGACCGAAATCGAGATGGTTGCGCTCGACATCAATCAGGTTGTCAGGGAGGTGATAGCCTTCGTTCGGCGCGAGCTCGCTACAAATGCCGTGTCGGTGCGAATGGAGTTGTCGTCCGGCCTGCCCAAGATCTGCGGCGATCGGATCCAACTCCAGCAGGTGCTGATCAACCTTGTCGTGAACGGGATCGAAGCCATGCAAGCCAATGTTGACCGTCCGCGCGAGCTGGCGATCCGCTCCAGTCAGGCTGGCGAGGACGGCGACCGCCACCTGCTCCTCACCGTGAGAGATCGCGGTGTCGGCCTTGGCTGCGACGTGACAGACCGCATCTTCACACCGTTCTTCACCACAAAGTCGAGCGGCCTGGGCATGGGACTATCGATCTGCCGATCGATCATCGAGGCTCACGCCGGCCGGCTTTCGGCCCTTCCCAATGAGGGGAGCGGCGCAACGTTCCAGATTGCCCTGCCCTTCCCACACAAGGACACGTCGTGACGGACCACGCCAAGCCGATGCAGGCACAGGCGAGTGCCGACGATCCGATCGTCCTGATCGTCGATGACGATCCGTCGATGCGGCGTGCGCTCACCAATCTTTTTCAATCGGTCGGCCTCAGGGTCGAGGCCTTCGGCTCAGCGGCGGAGGTCATGGAAGCCAAGCCGCCGGCGGTCCCCAGTTGCCTTGTGCTCGACATCCGGCTGCCGGGCTCGAGCGGCTTCGACCTCCAGACGGACCTCGCGAAGGCCAACATTCGCACGCCCATTATCTTCATCACGGGCCATGGCGATATTCCCATGACCGTCAGGGCCATGAAGAGTGGCGCCATCGATTTTCTGACCAAGCCGGTGCGCGACCAGGACATGCTGGATGCGGTTCAGGCTGCCATTGATCGAGATCGCAGGCGGCGCAATGCCGAGAAGTCGGTCGCAGGAGTGCGGTCCCGTTTCGAGGGTCTGACCGCGCGCCAGCGCGACATCCTCGCCCTGGTTGCGTCCGGCCTGATGAACAAGCAAGTCGCCGCCGAGCTTGGATTGGCAGAGATTACCGTCAAGATCTATCGCGGACAGATCATGCGGAAAATGGGCGCCAAGTCATTGGCCGATCTCGTCAGAATGACCGAGGCGCTCGGAATCCCACGCCCAGGGGGAAACGTGCAAACCTAAGTATGCTTTTCAAGCTTGCTACGAGGGCCCAGTTTCCGGTGGGCGCTGCACCATGATCGGCAGCCCCCGATCAGGAGCGATCATCTTGTCAACCCCCTCGGTCATTTCCGTCATTGACGACGATCCATCAGTCCGCCTTGCGACGAATAATCTCCTGACGTCGCGGGGATACGCGGTCTCCATCTTTGGCTCCGCTCGCGAATTTCTCCAGTCGGCAGAACTGAAGACGACGTCCTGCGTCATCGCGGATGTGCAGATGTCGGCCATCAGTGGTGTCGATCTGTTGGTGCATATTCGCGGCCTGGGCCACCACACGCCTTTCATTTTCGTGACGGCCTTTCCAGACGACGCCGCGGTGCGCGAGCGCGCGCTGAAGGCCGGCGCCATCTGCTTTCTCGCGAAGCCGTTTTCGACGCCGGCTCTGATTCACTGTCTGGAGACCGCTCTGTCCGGGTCCGGTGTCGCCACGTAATAGTGGGCCGCCAGCACTCGGGCGAGAGTGGTTGAGAAGCTCCAAATTATCGAGGCATGAACATAGCAAAAACCGCTCTCAGAGCTGGTCCCGTTTTGTCTGAACAGAATCTCCGCTTGGATAAGTGGAGCTTCTGCCGGGGTTAACGGACGTAGCTGTTGTGGCGATTGACGTTTGCTCTCGGGCGCATAGCGGCGTTGGATTCAGCGCGGTACGTTCTCGATCATTCGGAGTGGTCGTTGTTGCATTGTTCGGTGGGCTCGAAAGAGGAGTAAGGCCCAAAGCTCTCCAGCAGATCGCGCCATGGTACGCCCGACCTCGCGCGCCTTCTGATGCCGCAGAGACTGATGATCGTGATCCGTCTTCATTCAAATTCTCGACTAGTTTTTGGACATTGCCAATGCGCACACCTCTGGATACCTCAATGGCACGCGCTCGATCGCTGGTCCCAAGGAGCTCATTCAATTGGGCGAACGCTCTAAGTTCGTTCACGAGATGGGGCGCCTGGACCGCGCATCTCTAAAGAAGTCGAGGCGCGCAGAAAGTTCGCCTTCGCCAAGACGGGGCCACCCGCCGTTCGTCCGTTTGGCCTGTACCGCCTTCCTGCAGACAGAACCCGTATTGGGTAGCGACGTTGTGCCGCCCGGCGGTGCGGCGTGACGAGTGGGCAGGAGTGGCTCGGCTGTAGTTTGATGGATTGATGTCCAGATCCGCCCCTGGGCACCTCGAGCAGATGAGCTTCCTGAAATCCAGCTCCGCCGTCCTTTGGCAACGAATGGTGGGTGCGGCGGATCCGCTATGGTCTCTGCCGCTTCCTCAGGCGGGCTCCGACAGTTAGTCGATGCACTCGACCACCGATTGACCACCGAAACCCCGTGAACAAACGGCGATAAAGGTGGTCAATCCCGCGCAAAGCTCACCGCTTTCGTTGATCTTTTGATCGCTACTTACGTTCGGGACGTAGCGTAGGGAGGTGCCTCGCTCAGATCGGGACTTGAAGCGTGTTGGTATCGGTGTTTGCGTCTCCGGGAATTGAACCTGCGCAGGCCAGGTGGATCGCGAGGTTATTGCCCTCGGTGTACGAGACGAGAAAACCTATTGCGGGTTCAATGCAGGTGGGACGAAACGTTTGTCGGAATGACGATTGATCTTGCTGCGAAATCACACGCCTCTTAATCAGCGGCTCCGTCCAAATCGTAAATTTTATGTCGACGCACGGGCGTGCGAGGACCGCGTAAGAACGGCGGCTCCTGGCGGGCTATGAAGGCGCGACGTCGGGAGTTAAGCTGCCCTCCTGTAAGAGAACAGCGCCTCCACAATAGTGGGTTTAGCCATGTAGCGGTCTCCCGCTACCAACGGCCTTGTGTGTCCAGCCCGGAGACATCGGTAACAGGTCGTACCTAAGACATGGGTGACAACCTCGTGCCGAACGGGTTGTCGAGGGGTTGCCGGGTTTTCTGCTCCAGGTCGAAGTATCCCAAATCATAGTGCATGAAGCTGGCGAGCCAAATGCCGTCGTCGACCTCCTTGATGCCGAGTTTCTGGCCGGCCAGCACGGTCGAGATGTTGATTCGCTTGCGATGCAGGCAAAGGCGCCCGCAGGCGGTGACCAGCACCTCGCGATCGTGGAACGGATAGATCAACTCGGGCAAGCCATCGTAACGGCGTGGTGAGGCGCGATAGAGTTCGGCGGGGCATTTCATCTGCAGCGCCTCATGCGGCCGTTCGGTATTGAACTCGCGGACGAAGGCGTCGAAGCGTTCCTGCTGCTGCAGGCTGTTGGCGCCCGGCGGACGGGTCGTCTCCTTCTTGAGGGTGAGGTGCATGCGCTCGTGGCGGCCGTTCTGCTGTGGATGGCCGGGCTTGATGCGTTCGATGACGATGCCGAGCCTCAGCCACCAGACCGCGAGCTTTGAGAGATTGAACAGGGCATTGGGACTGGCAAAGGGCACGCCGTTGTCGGAGCGGATGGCGAGCGGCAAGCCGCGCTCGCGGAACAGCCGTTCAAAGGCGGTAATGGCAGGCTCTTCACGCGTGGAATCGAGTGCTTCGCACAACAGCAGGAAGCGCGAGGCATGATCGGTGACGGTCAGCGGATAGCAGTACCGCCCATTGCCGAGCTTGAACTCGCCCTTGAAGTCGGCGCACCACAGCTCGTTGGGTCCCGTGCCCGCGGAGAGCGGCGTGCCGCGCGCGCGATGGCGCGGCCCGCCGGCGCGCTTGACCAGGTCATGGCGGTCGAGCACCGCATGGATGGTACTTTTGGCCGGAACCCGGATATCGCCGTCCAGCCGTCGGACCAGCAGTTCCCGGATCTTGCGCGCGCCCCAGTGCGGCTTCTCGCCCTTGAGCCGGACAATCAGGCTCTCGAGCTGCTCCGGCAGCTGGTTGGCGTAGCGCACCGGCCGCCGCGAGCGATCGCTCAGGGCCTCAAGACCGTGCTCCTTGTAGCGATCGAACATCTTGTAGCCGGTCTTGCGCGAGACGCCGAAATCCCGGCACACGTCCGTCATGGCCTCCCCGTCCAACAGGCGGGCGACAAAGCGCAGGCGTTCTTCCATGACCGAACTCGCTTTCCACGGCATCCACACCTCCCGCTTGCAAAAAAGCGAAAAGTGTAACCCATGTGTCCGGTACGAAATGTCACCTATGTCTCGGGCCGCTCATTGCTGTCGTTTTCCTTGAATCTACAGCAACCGAGACGCAACCCAGGGAAAGATAACCTCGCGCGTCCCAGGCTTGGAGCACCGCGCATGGTTGACGACGCGGCGCGAGCATCGAGGGGCTGGAGCCGGCAAGCCAAGGCGCCGAACATCGTGCGCGACGGCGCGCCCTACGATCCACATCTTGACCGCTTCTTCTCCGACCTGCCCGGCTTCTTTCAGCGATAAAGTCAGGCGCGATACTAATGGCTCGTCACCCGCGGCCGGCGCAAATTCCCATCGTCACGCCGAGCCCCCAACTCGGCGAGACTCTCGCAGGCGAACGAGTACGTCAGCCGTTGCGATTTATAGCGATGCGGCGAACGTTGCGCTTCGCTTCCGCGGATTTTGGCGCCGTAATTGTCAGTACGCCATTCTTGAACGCGGCTGAGACTTCATCCTCATTGACGTCCTGTAGCGGAATGCGCCGCTCGAAGCGGCGGTAGTACCGTTCACTGAAACGCCGATCCTTATCTACCTGCTCCGATTTCTTCTCACCGGAGATCGAGAGAACGCCATTTGCAATTTGCAGACTGACGTCCTTCTCCTCGAGACCAGGCAGTTCAGCAGTGATACGCAGCTCTTTGTCCGTTTCGTCAATGTCGATCTGAGGCCAACCCGGCCCATCCGCTGACCAGGAGGTTAGTCCGAACGGCGCTAGATCGAACCCGCGAAACGCATCGTCGAACATATGATTGATTTCGCGCTGCAACGTATAGAATGGATGCACGTCCGTACCGCGCGGGAGACCAACCTCGCGACTCCTATTATTCCATGGAACGAGATCCTTGATGGACATGATGATCCTCCCTCAACCACGCTACTTCCTCCGCATACCAACGCGGAAGTTGATTTGCTGATCCAAAAAGTAGCCTCGCGATTTAGCGCTTCAAGCCTCTGCCACATTTTTGGCTTGGCTCGGAACCTGCACGCTCTTGGCCAAGCCAGATGATAGCAATCCGATCGCGCCGTACCGCTGAAACGTCGGCAACGAATCGTCAGCGTCTTGTTTCGGGAGAAGGTGCGCTCGTGCATCTGCAGCAGCGAGCAAAGAAACCGCCTGGTGAAATGGCCCCGCCTCGGCGGGGCCATGCTGTATGCAGCCGCGGATCCGGTTCACCAATCGGAGGCGATCACATCCGTCGCGTAGTCATATCCCGCGTAGCTGTATCCCGGGTGGTAGCCTGCATAGCCGTACGGCACTATCGGCGCGCGATACGAATATGCTGGAAGCCGCGTGTACCCAGGGCGGCCCACCACGACGGTGCGCTCGCGCACGATCGGCGCCGGTGCGACGTAAGCGCTGCCGGGGGCTACGACGACAGGATAGGGCTGGATATAAGGATCCACATAGATGGCCTGCGCGGACGCGCTGGTGGCGCCGAGGCCAAACAAGCCGACCATCGCCAAGCCGGCAATTGAGAGCTTGCTCACTCTTGCCATTCTGCAACTCCTTTGCTGCTTGTTGCGACCTTCAAAACGAACCCTCTAGCCGGCGTGGTAGTTCCGGTTCACACCAGTTTTTTGGATAAGTCGTTTTCCGCGTCGCACCGGGATCCGCCAATAGATCGAGGCTCTGGAACGAAGTTTTGAAGGACGCGTTCCGTCATGACGGAGTTTGACCGACGCTAAAGATCGAGGCTGCGATGAGCGCAACTGGCCTTGATGTCGTCCACAGACACTGCAGACGACCAATATTTGGCTCGACGAAATTGTCGCTGCACTCAGCCGCGACCGCAAGGACGCCGGCGATGCTCTGCGCAGAATTTCGTCCGGGTGGAGAGCACACCCATGCCGGATGACGAGGTAAAGCCAATGCTTGATCTCGCGCGCGCCCGAGACCAGATGGTTGATATTCAGATTGCCAGACGCGGGGTGCGGGATACCCACGTCTTGGAGGCGCTGCGGCGTGTGCCACGCGAGGTTTTCGTCGAACCCGGTTTCGAAGAATTCGCCTACGAAGACTGCCCACTGCCGATCTGCGAAGGTCAGACCGTCTCGCAACCTTACATCGTCGCGCTGATGATCGAGGCGGCCGAGGTAAAGCCCGGCGACAGCGTTCTCGAAGTAGGCGCTGGCTCCGGCTACGCGGCAGCTGTCCTGAGTCAGATTGCCAACCGGGTCTGCGCCATTGAGCGCCACCCTTCGTTAGGCAAATCCGCCCAGCAACGGTTGAAGAAGCTCGGTTATGACAATGTCGAACTGCGCGTCGGCGATGGCACGCGCGGTTGGCCCGAGGCCGCGCCGTTCGATGCAATCGTGGTCGCGGCTGGCGGACCCGAGGTGCCTTCGGCGCTGAAGGAGCAGCTCGCAATCGGTGGCCGTCTGGTGATTCCGGTAGGCGAGGAAGAGCGCTATCAGACTCTGATAAAGCTCACCCGGAAGAGCGGGTCTGAATTCGAAGAAGAGAATCTTGGCGCCGTCGCGTTCGTGCCATTGATCGGCGAACAGGGCTGGGCGGAGGATGGTCGAAGCGCGGCCACGAGCGGCGCGCAGGACCAATCACGTGGACAAACTTTGTCTGAAATGATCGCCGGCCTGGCCGAACCGCTGCCCAAGCTCGACGACCCCGCTTTCGGACAATTTTTCGATCGCTTCGCCGATCGCCGCGTCGTTTTGCTGGGGGAGGCGAGCCACGGAACATCCGAGTTCTATCGCGCGCGGGCGGCCATCACCATGCGTCTGGTCGAGGAGCATGGTTTCACGATCGTTGCCGTCGAAGCGGATTGGCCCGATGCGGCCGCCGCCGACCGCTATGTACGCCATCGGCGAGCACGTCTTGGAGAGGAGCCGCCATTTCAGCGCTTTCCGACCTGGATGTGGCGCAACACCGATGTGGATGCGTTCCTCGGTTGGATGAGGGAGCACAATGACAATCTCAAGCCGGAGCAGCGCGCCGGCTTTTTTGGTCTCGACCTCTACAACATGAGCGGTTCCATCGCCGCCATTCTCGAATATCTCGACAAAGTCGATCCTGAAGCTGCGGCCGTGGCCCGTGAGCGCTATGCTTGCCTCACGCCCTGGCAGAAAGAACCCTCCACTTACGGCCGAGCGGTGCTCACAGCAGGCTACCGCAAGTGCGAAAAGGCGGTGGTCGATCAATGTCGGGAGCTGCTGCAACGGCGGATCGAATACATTGCTGAGAACGGTGAAGACTTTCTGGATGCCGCGCAGAACGCACGTCTGATCGCTTCCGCCGAGCGCTACTATCGGATCATGTATTATGGTGGCGCTGAATCCTGGAACTTGCGCGACACGCACATGTTCGAGACGCTTGGACATCTGCTTGACGCGCACGGGCCACAATCCAAGGCCGTGGTCTGGGCACATAACTCTCACATCTGCGATGCCCGTCACACCGAAATGGGCGCCGTCCGCGATGAACTGAACATTGGCCAGCTCTGCCGAGAGCGATTTGGCGGGGAGGCTGCACTGATCGGCTTCGGCACGCACACGGGCACCGTGGCAGCGGCTTCTGACTGGGGCGGCGATATGGAAATCAAGCGCGTGCGACCGTCGCATCGCGACAGCTACGAGCGCGCCTGCCACGATGCCAATGTTCCACGCTGCCTACTCGATCTTGGCCGCGATCAGGCAGTCCGGCGCCGTCTTCTGGAGCCGCGGCTGGAGCGGTTCATCGGCGTCATCTACAGGCCGGATACCGAACTAATGAGCCACTACGCCAATGCCTCGCTACCGCAGCAATTCGACGCCTTCGTCTGGTTCGATGAGACCTCGGCGGTTACGCCGCTAGGACCGGAGCACGCCAAGGCCGGCGTGCCCGACACTTATCCATTCGGCTTGTAGCCCGATGCTGCGGGACATCGGCTATGTGCTGGAAAAGCTCGATTGGATGCGGGCCGAGCGGATCTGGCCGAACGGCCTGCGTTATCTCTGGACTGATGCCTTTGGGGTAGTGCTGTATGTCTCGCTTTACCGCGAACTGGGCGAGCGCCGCTGGCTGGACGAAGCCGAACGGCTGGTGAGCGATGTGGAGCGCGTACTCGGCCGTTCGCGTGGGCTGCGCATCGGCGAGGCCGCCGACCGCGACGGACAGTACTTTCACTACCTCGCGATGTGGCTTTTTGCGCTGGCACGGCTGGGCGATGTGAAGCCTGAATACCGCGAACGCGGCATTGCGTTGGCGCGCGACATCCATCGGGCATTCGTCATCCCCGACCGCGGTGTGGTCTGGAAAATGAAAGAAGATTTGAGCGGTCCCTATCCCGGCTATGATCTGGGCGCCATGGATGCATATGACGGCTATATCAGTTACCGGCTGCTCGACAGCGATGTACTCAGGTCCGAGATCGCGGAAATGAGCGTCATGATCGAGCAGACCTATCGCGGGCTCGAAATCGACCAGGACCTGGGGCTCGGTATGATGCTGTGGCTCGCTCACTTCTTTCCTGAAGAGTCATGGGCCATCGCGCAAGCGCAACGCGCACTGCGGTCGCTCGACACGATGTGGATTGATCCTCCGGGCTATTTCAGTCGGGCGCCGTCGCTGCGCGACACAAAGTTCGCCTTCACCAATTTCGGCGTTTCCCTGGGTCTGCAAGCGACGCATGTCTGGCCCGAGCGCGTCGAGCGCCTAAACACATTTTTTGAAAGCTGGCGATCAGGCGATGAATATGATCGCGAGGCGATCACTTGGGTTATGGCATGCACGTCCCATTATCCAGGGGCGTTCATCTAAGCGCCCGCGCAGTCTCGCGCGGCATCAAGAGGAACAGGTTGCCGGCCCGCGACATTTGAGCCGGCCGGCCTGGAACGTTTCGCCTTGCTTTGATTTGGCCCCACAGAGCGCGAGAGCGGCGTGCATTTGTCGAAAACCAATCGGATGCATGGAAACCGAGCCGATCCAGCGATGACAGAAAGGAACGAACGCCAGACGGCGCCCTATCCGGCCGAGAAGGCCAGGGGCGGCGAGATCATACTCCGCACTCCCCTGCGCCGCGCGATCTTTATCGCAGGCTTGGCGGGAGCTGCAGTGTTGGCCCTGCTTCTCGGCTTCGAGCGATTTGCTCATTGAGCCAGGCGGTGCGCCGCCAATGCTGGGCCAGCAGGAGATTTGCATGGGCAACAGTCAACTCATAATGCAAAGCGGGCATTCAGCCACGACGACCGCGCCGGTCGGGACCGTCCATCGCTATGCCGGCACGCAAGGCGCGGACGATCATTTCTTTCGTGAAGTGAACCACGAACTGTCGGACCGGGGGTTTCTGGTCACGTCCGCAGACAATCTGATTACCTGGGCACGTAGCGGCTCGCTGATGTGGATGACCTTCGGTCTCGCCTGCTGCGCGATCGAAATGATGCAGATGGCGATGCCACGCTACGACGCCGAACGCTTCGGCTTTGCCCCGCGTGCCTCGCCGCGCCAGTCCGACGTGATGATTGTTGCCGGCACATTGTGCAACAAAATGGCGCCAGCATTGCGCAAGGTGTACGATCAGATGCCGGAGCCGCGCTATGTGATCTCGATGGGATCGTGCGCCAATGGGGGCGGCTATTACCACTACTCGTATTCGGTGGTGCGCGGCTGCGATCGGATCGTCCCGGTCGACATCTATGTCCCGGGCTGTCCACCTACCGCCGAGGCGCTGCTGTACGGAGTTATGCTCCTGCAAAAGAAGATACTGCGAACCGGTACGATCGAGCGCTGACAAGCTTGCCGACACCGCGCAACCATCTTTTCGCAGCGGTGGTCGGGGAACGGATCGACAGGCGTTTTCGCTGCATCGAGAAGCCGTTTCGTTAATCCCACGAAGTCATCCTGAAACGAACGCCTGCTGTTATGGTGGGCGTCGGGTCTTGGCCGTCTTCACCGGAGAGTGACATGAACGCTGCAATTGCATGGCTGCTGCCCCGCGTGTCCGCGAAATCGATCGCCGACATCGATACCGCGCTTTCGGTGGCGCTGTTTAGTGGCCTGGGCCTGCTGCTGTCCCTCTCTGTTCTGATCGTCGACAAATACACCCCGGGCGAATGGTTCTGAGCTGAGCGCTCCGACTCCAGGGGCCGGATGCCTCTGTGCCTTCTGCCGGCGAGGTCGCTTGTGGCGGCGTCCGCCCACTGGCCTCCGGCGGTCCGGTCTTGCGTGGCGGAAAGCCCTCGGGTGAGGCTTTCTGCGTCCCTAACGCTGTGGAGACTGATCCGGCGGCATAGGTATTCAGACCTTTCGGGCGTTCGCGTGATCGTGGAGTCGTTCGATGACAATGGTTTGCCGACCCGCCCGCGCGGAGGACCTGGAGCTCGCCGATGCGCTTGTCGTCGCCAGCATCAACGATCTCACGGCCCGCCATGGATTTGGGTCCATGGCCGCAGCGAGTCCTCCGAATTTTCAGTTGTTCTCCCTGAGGGACGATCCCGACGGTCTCTGGGTCGCGGAAGACGAGGGCCGGATCCTCGGCTTTGCTTGGAGCTGGGTCTGCGGCGATATCTGGTTTCTGGCGCAGCTTTTCGTATCGCCTGACCGCCAGGGTGGGAGTATCGGCAACGAGCTGATCGCACGGACGCTGGATCACGCCAAGAAGTCCGGCGCTTCCAACAGGGTTCTGATCACTTTTGCCTTCAATGCCGTGTCGCAGGGGCTCTACATCCGTCACGGACTGTTTCCACGGTTTCCGATCTACAGCGTCAGCGTGCCCCGAGAGCGTTTGATCGATCGCATGAATGGGCCGCAGTTCAAATGCGCTCCGCTCGACCAAGACGCCTCGACCCTAGCTCGCCTCGTGCAGGCGGACGAGCGGGTGCTTGGAGTATCTCGCCAGAAGCACCATCGCTATCTTATCAACGACAGCCGGATGCGAGGCTTCAGCCTGTACGACGGAGATGATTGGGCCGGCTACGTTTACGTCGATGCCGGCGGCCATATCGGACCGGTCGCGGTCCTGCAGTCCGGCGCCGCAGCCACCGCCTTCAGGACGGCGCTGCGCCTGGCCGTCGAGAGTGGCGCACCGCAAGTATCGGCATTTCTTCCGGGTGCGAGCGAAGCTGCCCTGACGACGGCGTTCGAGCACGGCATGCGGATCAAGTTTCCGATGTTGCTGATGTCCTCACGCGATTTCGGCAGTTGGGCCCAGTACCTGCCTCGGAACCCAGGATTTATGTGAAACGACGAAGCTTTCTTCACCATCCAGGCTTGGTCAGCGGGTGCCAGGAGCCAGAGCTCGAGGCGTTGGTCCTGCCGAGATTCCGCAAGCAATTCGCGACGGAGCGGTGAGCCTTGTGTTCGCGCATGACGGTCTTGAGGCTCTTCTTTATCTGCAAGGCCCGAGAGCATCGACATCGAGCACAGGACGGGGCGTCCGCTTTTATTTGGCGACGCTGGCACTCACAGCATGCCAGACCCTGTCCTTTAGGGCTATCAAAGCCGGCGCTGGCAAGGCTCCTGGTGGTTGCGTGCTCTTGTGACCGTCGACGACAAGGCGCGCCACGTCGATTTCCCCGTCGGTGTAATAAGGATCTCCCTCGCCATTCCGCGCAAATAGTGTCGGTCCAACTCCGGAAACCTTAAAAAACGCCTCAACCATGTCGGCGGCTCGCAAGTCGTGCATCAGAAGGTCTCGCTCAGCGTCAATATCCGGCCCGATGTGATGGGTGATTTGACCGGTGTCGCGGCTCACTCCAACTCCCCGATCAAAGGTGATCGCGCCAAGCCAGACCGGTCGCCCGCTGGTCCCTTTCTCGAGAACTTTCCACAGTCGAACGTGATGACGACGGTCCGCGCTGCTTCCCACCGGTTTCTCGAAAGCGAGCTGCTCTCGTTTTCCGTCGTAGAACAGTGGGCTGACCGGCGCGTCGCGGTATGGCCGGTCGAGAATGACGCTACCCACGATCTCAATGCTTGTGCGCAGAGTGATAGGGTCTGCGGGAAACCATTCCGCGGCATGCATCGCGCGGGCAATATCCTGGGCGTCGCCGACCAACCCGACATTCAGTGCATCGCCGGGAATGCCGTCTGCTGTGCGGGTCACCTCGGGTAAATCGGCCAGCCCGGGTTCGTGTTCATGATGCTTCCAGAAGGAAGGAGCCAAGACGTACGCCACCAGCAGATAGCCGAGTGCACCGACACCCAAAACGGCAAGCCACCATTGCCCTCTCCCGAACGACATCCCCCAGCGCCTCCGTAGCTTGTCCAACGTCCGAACTCCGACAGCGCTCTGATGCCACCTGGCGACCATGCCGCCCCAGCTTGGCTTACGCAAACAGCCTCGATCTTAGGAACTACGCACCGTGACGACTATGCGAAATCGGCCGTCCCGCTTCGCCTTCCATACTCTCGATGGCCCGAATTCAAGGTCTCTACGGCCAGCGCGCGGAAACCGCCGCGATAATTGCCCGGTCGACTGAACCCTCTCTTCCTGCCGAAACTGCATAGCCGGAAACCAGCGATCTCCCGTAGTCTCTCCTGAATGGTGATCCGCCGCCGGATTTGGGGGACACTTAGCAACGTGGAGAATCATATGAAGCGCAGAGCATGTCTCCTCGTTGCGACGCTTGCTGTTGCTTGGTCTGCCCTAGCCATTCCGGCGAACGCGCTCGAAATCACCGGCTCGTGGGCCACTTCTCCCTCGTCTTGCGGCCAAGTTTTCATGAAGAAGGACGGTGCGATTTCCTTTCGGCAGGATTCGGACCAGTACGGCGGTGGGTTCATCCTGGAGGGAGACAAGATTCGGGGTCAAATGCAGACCTGTACCGTCAGCAGGCGGAAAGAAGATGGCAATGTTCTTCATATCATCGCCAGATGTGCGGATGACATCATGGCATCGAATGTTCAATTCAGCGCGAAAGTCGTCGACGACAACACTATCGTAAGAATTTTCCCGGGAATGCCGGACTTAACTTTGAGCTATTCGCGTTGCCCGATGTGATGCTGTTGCCAGTCTCCTCGCTCGGAATTCATCCTCAAGGCTTGCGGCGGAACTGAGGGGTGGGAATTTCCCCCAACGATCTCAGTCGCAGCCCATCAATTTGCCGGGCCGAGAATTCTACCCGCTCAGACCGATGATCGGAAACGTGGGATTGCAGAACGAGCGGTGTCCGCGACGGCCATCTTGCCAATCAGTTCATGCTGTTGTTGCAACCGTGACATAAGCGCCGGGCTTGGACGGACTAAGTACTTTAACTCCAATCCCGAAGATTCATCACCTGCGATAACTTTGCACGCCGCGTCAAAATCGTCCGGTGCTGCAAGCGTGCAAGACTCGCCGCGAAGACAGTTATCAAGCCCTGGCGAACTTCAAAAAGCTGCTTCCGGGCGAATTGAATTGATGTGTTGGCGTCAACGAAGAATCTTGTATTCAAGAGAGCAAGAGTGGCCCCCGTCCCTTGTTCGTGGCCGCTTCTCCGCGAGGCAGTGACGCGCCTTTCAGGCCCGATCGACCATGCCGCGTAGTACACGGGAGGAGAGACGGCCATCCCTGACAGATGCTACGCGCTTGCAGTGCTATTGAGCGGCCATGGACTCGATCTTCTGAATGGCTTCTACGCAACCTGCAGACGCTGTCGATTTATTCGACAGCAGGCAAGCAGCCATTCGACCTTGGCCGGGCAATATTTTTCCGCACGGTCCGCTTATCTCGGCCTTGCATGCAATCACAGTGTCTTTCAGAACGTCTGCCGTCGTTTGCACGCTTGTCGTGGCTTCCCCGAGTTCGAACGCGCATTTGGGGCTAATCTTGTCTTCATGGGCTTGCATGCAATAAATCATGCGCCCTTCACCAGGCGTCACCGTTTTGCAGTATTTCTTGATATCGCTTGCGCAGGCGCTCTCAAGCTTTGCCACCCTGGCGGTCAGCTTTTCCAAAAGCGCCTTTCCGACGTCTGCCTGCGCGGAAGCCGTGCCAATCGACGAAATGGCGAGCCACGGGAAAGCCCCAAGGATGATAATTGATCTGACTGTCATTCTCATCGATACGTCCTCTGATGACTGGCTCCGAACCGCGCGATCGTTGAACTGGCTGCAGGCTCGTGATGAACGCTGAGGGATGCTCTTTGGCTGTAATTCATTGCGCCAAGGAAAGCGTGAGGCTTGAAACTCCAAGAGACAAATTGATCCCGACCGAGCCCTCGAGGGAGAGCGGCTGCAAGGCGATCGAACGTCCCGTTCCACCGAACAGCAGATTGGCGCCGACGCCGACGCCAACGCCGACGGCGCCACTCGCACCCACATAGGTGCCGGATAGCGATCCGCGTCGTGGACCTGCCGTTGGTGCAAAGACGCCCCATGCCATCGCCCCGCCTGCCGTGATCCCGATATCGATACCAATAGTGCCCATTACGCCAAGATATGCTTCTGGCGGATAGGGGCCGTTGGGTGCGAAGCGGCATGCCATCCGCTGGCGGGATCCAAAGAGCAAGCCGATGGAAGGCGCCATTTTGCACGTCAGGGTACCGACGCTAACTCCGGGAGGCGGCTGTTGGGCAACCGCAGGTGATACGAACAGCGTGGCGAGCCCCACGAGCAACAGCGTGCCTAGATGTTTGAGCATGACGAAATCCCGCGTTGCTGCAATTACTCGATGTGGGCTTAGCCAGGGTCGAAAACGATTCAGAACTTATAGCCCAGGCGAGCCGTGACCTGGTTGTTGTTCAGCTCTTGCTTGAACCCGATGATGCCAAGATTAAGAACCGGTATTGGATACACCAAGGATCTGGATTGATACTGTGAGTAGCGATATTCGAGCCCTGTGAACCAGTTGTTTGTGACGGCGTAGTCCAGCCCGGCCCCGACCGTCCAGCCCACGCGCGTGCCGTCGCCGCCGACTGAAATACCGGTAAAGGGAATCGAGGTCTCGATGGATGCGAACCCCGCTCCACCCGTCACATAGAGCAGGGCGCGATCGGCAGCGTAGCCGAGCCGCCCGCGTATCGAGCCGCCCCATTTGCTATGCGCCGTAAGGAAATCGCCGGTGATTGCGGTGTAGCGTATAGCGCCGACCGTCCATCCCTGAAAATCACCTTCGACGCCCAACACCAACTGACCCACCTGGTAATTATAGCCAGTGAGCATTCCATATGTCAGGCCATCCTTACGCGATCCGGATGTGAGCAGGAACGGAGCCCCGAGCAGTAGCGCGCCGGTCGTGTATTGGGGGTTTGTTTGTATCCACCCCAGTTCGCCACCAACGTAGAAGCCGGTCCATGAAAACGCAGGCGCATAGGCGACCGGCGCGAGGGACTCCACTCGGCCCGGGAGGTCGGCAGCAGATGCCGACGCGCTAACAGCGCCGGTCGTGGTGGCGAGGAGAGCGATACGTGCCAAACGCCACATGAGCTGGTCCTTATGAGTCGAAGCCGCCAAGTTTGCCGCCAAGTTTGCCGCCAAGTTTGCCGCCAAGTTTTCGGACGGAATTTTGGAGGAGCATTCGGGGCGCCGATCGGATGCCGCGATCGAGCGCATGCGGCAAAGGGCACCGAGCGTCGAAGGCAACGATTGTCTGTTGCGGAGCTGCGGTCTTCAGTAGCAAGGCGGGTAGGGATAGTAGCCGCATGCCGGAGGCGGCGGATAGGGACGATAGTAGGGCGCGGCATAAGCGGCCGCCCCATATGCGGCGGCCCCTACGGCGCCCGCGTACATTGCGCCGCGGAATGCGGAACGGCGAGCAACTCCGGCAAACGATAGCGGCGTCAGCGGCCGCCCGATAATATCGATGAAGACCGCTGCCGCTCCATCGGCGCCGGCGAGATCACCTTCCAGGGTCTGCACGGTGAAAGTCAGCTTGTCACCCTCGAGCTTCGGGTTCTTCAGCACCACCACCGCATCCTTCACTGAGCCGTCCTTCGCTAAAACGGACACTGTCGCATTGGGTGGGTTCTTGGCGAAGCTGTCCTCTCCTGAGCCCCATTCTGCGATCACGTCGGCGGTGGCCTGGTGACCGGCAGCTCGTATTGGGCGATCTGCGAAGATGATCGAGCTCGGCGTGACGCCAGTCAGAACGAGGTTATCTCCCTGCAGTGTCGCTCCGCGGGAGTTCATCACGAACAAAGACGGGACGATTTCCGGTTTGACAGCCGCGGTAGGGGTGCCAATCGTTTTTATCGAGGACGACGTCGGAGCAGCCTGCCCAAACGCGCCGGCGATGCCTGCGAACGCGATTGAAACGCCCAAAAATCCCGCAAGCGCGGCAGCCTTCGTCTTGCTCGTCATATCGCCCCCTCTTTCGTCGACGTTCTTGCTTCCAGAATTTGCGGAAGGCGTCGCGCTCTCCGGGCAACCATGGAAGAGCATTATAGGTTTGACTATGCAATTCCGGCGATCGAGATCTATTTTCTCTGCCGACCAATCCTGATGCCGAAACCGGGATGAAGGCCGTTTCGCAAAGACCGCGTGCTCCACCTCAGCGATCTAAAAAGTTGCGGTCAAGAGCAATGTCATTTGAAACCGGCCGAGAGCCTCTCTTGCTTGAGCATGACGTCAATGGCCTCAATGATGCGTATTTGAGGATTTGCTTTGCAGTAGACGATCACCTCATGCTCGAGCTCTTTCGATCTCGCTATATTGAAGTAATGCTTCTTGGCGAGGGCGTTGTACCAGCCGCTATACCAGGTCGTGAGCCGATCGGCGTCCCCCTGCCAGGTGCCCGCGAGCGCGGCGCAGGTCAATGTTTGGACGTCGATGTATCCGTTGGCATCGGCGTAGGCGGTGAGGTCTGTTTGGGCCCGAGAATGCGAGCTCGTAGCTAAAAGGATCGTTGTCGCGAAAAGAACTATTTTGCGCATCTGGAACTCTCTGAGAAATGATGAAGCGATCGGGTTCTGCGTTCGAGATCACAACAAACAAGAGCCGTTTGCTATGCACTTTCGGCCGATGGGCCTCGGCCCTAGCGGCCAATCAAAGAAGACTGGACCAGAACTTGGCATCACCCTTTGGCGTACCGGCGTCAGCTAGATGAGATCTGCTACCCTCAGAACTGTCCGGGTTGAGCAGGCGGACTGGGCCAGTCTGCACGAGCGTTATTTGGGTTACGGCGATCAAACAAATCCTGTCGAGCGACGGTGCTCGTTCTCAGGCGCGGAGCGGGCCGAGTATCGCGAACTGACACGGCGCGGTCGTGCGCCTCTTTGGCGATAGCAACGGACGGCAGCGCATGTACAAGGACGAGAATGATGGGGAGCAAGCGAGCAGTGATCATGAGCATTCCTCTAACCGTGGAAAGCCTGTCGGGAGATGAAACGATCGGCTCTCGCGGCCCGGGCGATGCAAGATTGACGTTTGCACGAGTGTTCTCCCAGGTGGGTTCGTGGGAGCCCCTGGCTGGTCAGCATAAAAATCAGCGCTCAGGCCGGCTATGCAATTCCGGAAAAACTCAGGTCATCGAACCAGCTCGAGTGCCTATGACCAAGCCCATCGCCGCTGTTGCTTCGGGAGAAGAGTCCACAGAGGAACGACCAGGTCGCCATTCGCATTCCCTGACGCGCAACAGCAGGAGAAGTCCTGCGCCGCGGCAACCGTTTTAATGGTGCGATGCGGTAGGTACATGGGAAACTATCAATTTACTTGACGACGTACTATTCTTTTGAGACCGGCGAGAACCCGGTACGCTTCCGCCAGCTGCAACAGTTTCTCTCGTGCAATTGATCCCGGTGGCAGGAATGCAGCATCGTCGCGCATCGCCGCCTCGATTTCCTCGCACTCAGCCGCGGTCAATCGCTCTTCGCGCATCTGGCCTCTTCGCCGGTCGCATTTGATATGATCTCAAATCAATTCAGACCGGGCGGTTCCGGAAAATTTTTTGTGCGCGCTTTGAGAAGTTGTCATCTTTGCTTCGGGCCGCCTATGCGATTTCAGCATATCGACGGAAAATGATTTTTGCCGATACTGCATAGATTTTCCTGACATGCTGAATTAGAAACAGATAGTGTTGCTCGCTGAGCGTGTACCGGCGTATTTGGTGGAGCTCAAAGTGAATCGGACTAAAGTCCTCAATTTCGTTGACCCGGCTCAGTACGCAGCGAGCATCCGTTCGGCCGACATAGAGATATTCCCGACGGCGAAGGGCGAATTCAGATCCCAGCTAACGCAAGTGACATTGGATCGGCTGTGGATGCAGCGATTCGAGGAAACTTTGCCGCGTATACACAGAGGCAGGGTCACGGCAACTCGCAAGGTATTTACTTTCCTCACTGAAGATCAGCCAGAGGTGTACAATCGAGGCCGGTTATTCTCCCTGGGTGATCTGTGCGCGCACGATCATGACATGCAGCATGTGGTGACGACGGGAAAATATCGCCTCGGCGGAGTGTCGCTTGCAGTGAAGGAGCTTGCTGAAGCGTGCAGTTCGATGATGGGTTTCGAGTTCGATCCACAGCAGCGCACGCGTTTCCTGAGGCCTGCCCCGGACCTGATGAAACGATTTCTGGACCTGCATGCGATCGCCGGAGCCTTTGCCAAAACCGCCCCCGAGCTTCTGGAGGTTCCGGAGGTAATCCGCGCAATCGAGCACCAATTGGTCTACGCTCTGCTGCGATGTGTGGCTGACTGCAACGTCTCGGCATCGAAAGATGGCGGGCTGCGACACGGGACTATCGTCGCGCGCTTCGAAGACTTTATAGATGCGAACCCAAATACTCCTTTGTACCTGGATGAAATATGCTCCGCGATCGGGGTCGCGGAACGAACGCTGCGAGTTGTCTGCGAGGAGCATCTGGGTATGGGCCCGATTCGCTACCTCACTTTGCGGAGGATGCATCTTGTTCACCGCGCCTTGGGACAAGCAGCACCCGACTGTGCAACGGTCACCCAGATCGCCACCACGCATGGCTTCTGGGAGCTGGGCCGCTTTTCAGTTGCCTATCGCAACTTGTTTGGCGAACCGCCGCTCGCCACCCTACGGCGCCGTGAGGACTTCCGATCGAGAAATATAGATCGTCCTTCACAGCTCGTATCTTGAGTTTCAGATAAAGCCCGGCTCGCCGACGAACGTCACGTTCCATCGCGTGACCGGCGCAAGTTCTTGGCGACAGGTTCCGGCCCGATCCGAGGTGACGCTAACCCGCCTCGTTGCGCGACGTTCGCCACTGTTCGTGCATTGTCGAGAGGCCGCTCCGTCGCTGGTAGCTCAGGCGTGCTTATGCAGAAGGTCTGCCGAAATTGCATAGACGGTGAACATCCGGCTCATTCAAACTCCACCAAGTCGGGAGTCCCGATAATTTGTCGGCACTTGGAGTGTGAGCTATGAGGCGCAAATTTTTGAGCGCGATTGCCGGCGCCACATTGGGTCTGTTGCTGAACCTGATCTGCCTGGTGCCCACGTTTGCCCAAAGCGATCCCCTCCCATCATGGAACGACACGCCGACGAAACAGGCTATCGTGGATTTTGTGCGTCGAGTCACTACACTAGGCGGCTCGGAATTCGTGCCGGCCGCCGCACGTGTTGCGACCTTCGACAACGATGGCACGCTTTGGGTTGAGCAGCCGATGTATGTTCAACTGGCATTCGCGCTCGATCGGGTAAGGGCTCTGGCGCCCTTGCATCCGGAATGGCAGTATACAGAGCCTTTCCAGTCGGTACTTGCAGGGGATATGCAAGCTCTGACCGGCTTCAGCGAGCGCAGCCTGCTGGATCTAATCCTGCTGACCCACGCCGGCATGACGACTGACGAATTCTCCAAGATTGTGGTGGACTGGCTCGCCACGGCGCGCGATCCGCGATTCCGGCGGCCTTACACTGAACTGGTCTATCAGCCGATGCTTGAGTTGATTTCCTATCTTCGGGCGAACGGCTTCAAGACCTATATAGTGTCCGGCGGCGGCGTCGAGTTTATGCGTCCATGGACGGACAAAGTGTACGGGGTTCCTCCGGAACAAGTGGTAGGGTCATCTATCAAGACCAAATTTGAAATGCGCGATGGCATTCCTACGCTATTCCGTTTGCCGGAGGTGAACTTCATCGACGACAAGGCGGGCAAGCCCGTTGGAATCTACGAGTTTGTTGGCCGTCGTCCCATTGCTGCATTCGGAAACTCAGACGGCGATCTGCAAATGCTTCAATGGACCACCATCGGCGGCGATGGCTTGCGTCTTGGGGCTATAGTTCATCACACTGACGCAGCGCGCGAGTACGCCTATGATCGACAGTCACATTTTGGACGGCTCGACGTGGCGTTGGACGCGGCTGCTGCAAACCGGTGGACTGTGATCGACATGAAGAAAGATTGGAAAGTGATCTTTTCCTTCGATGCGCGCTGAGTTCCCGCGGTTGCCTTCAGCCGACTGTGCATCAAAGCCTCGGTTCAATTCGATCCGTTGGGAAGAAGTTGTTCTCGATCGAAACCTGCGGAGTTGACGCACGTCGGCAGCGAAGCCACCTTGCGAGGCTTGCGCAAGATACAAACGAGCGAGGCAATCACGTGTTGAGCCTTAAAGCGATCAACGGGCTGGCAAACGTTTCGTCAAAGCTCAACAGCAGAACTCACCTAACTGCCTGATGGCGAGTTGAGGGACGCGTGCAGAAGCGAAGCCGTCACGAAGTCCCGATCACTACTTCGTCACGAGATGCCGAGTCGGCTTCGCGTCCGTTGCCGCCGTTGGGGAAATTGCAAACGTCAGCCACGTATTCCAACCAGACGGCCGGTTCGCCGCATCAAATTCTCCGTATGCCTTTATGTTCAGATATCCCTGCATGTCGCCGACGGGGAAAATGTATCCGAACTGGGGCCCCATACCAAGAACGCGAGATCTGAAGCCGCCAAGCAGTGGATGTCCGCCGGTATCATCTGAGACTTGCTGATAAGCGTAGCCGACCAGGCCCACGAAAGCCTGTTTCGAAAGAAATTGCGCTGTGCTCCAGTCGAAATGGAAATCGATTCCGCTTTGAACCTGCGTGTCGGGGTTCTTGAAATTGTAAGTGAATCCCGCAACGCCTGAAAGCGTCACACCCGTAGCCGGGTTCAAGTACGTGTAGCCGCCGCCAGCATCGATGGCGCCGTGACCGATCCCGATGTTCGCGATGCGACTTGGATCGTAAGCGCCGACCGGAATATCGCCGGTTATGTACGTCATATAATTGTTAACGCCCGAGTTCCATTTCAGCGTGATCATCGGGTAGAGATCGCCGACGGACGTAATCGAGTCACCGATGCTCCCCATTCGCGTTGCCGCAAATCCTCCCACGCTGGTTGTCAGCGTTCCATCAATGGTCGCAGCCGACCGGCCGAATATGCCCGTTACTCCCATTGCCAATTGGCCACCAAGGACGGGTGTGCCGAAGGTGTAGGTCGGGTTTAATAGCAAAAGATCGGCTTGCGCATGCAGGCTCGCGTTGAGGCTGACATTGACGTTCGGCGCGAGCCTCCCGATCTGAATCTCTCTTGCCGCAGCGACTGAACCGGAAGCTGCAACACTCGTGTGATAATAGACGGTCCCCATCGACCAGCCCGGCGCGCTCTGCGGGACCGCCGGCAGACTGCTGATCTGGCCGGGTAGCCAGAACGAAATGCCGCTTTCGTCGCCGCGGGACACTTGGGTGGTGAGGATCAGCATCGCACAGATCGTACCCGCGCCGAGCCCGAAGTCCCTGATCGAACCATCACGCCGCATCTGCCCGCTCCCCGGTACCTTGTTCTCCTATGCTATCTGCGGTTCGGTCGTAAGCTATGCAAAATCGGCAAAAAACAGCAAACTGTTGGCGGCTGATGTCTCGGCGCAACACTTGGGGCATAGCGCCAGTCGCCCAGAGGGGGAGCCAGGAAACCAATAGTCGCGACCGAGCACATTCCGCTTCCGAAGCTGCATAGGCGGATCGTTGCCGATCTACCATGCTGGGGCCCGCCTGGGCCGGCGGCGGCGGCCGTCTTCGAACGAGACGATTTGGATGATCCAGAACGGAATGGCGACTTTCGCTAGTCCAGACGCCTACGGTGCGGCGATTGGAGCGGCGAAGGTCGAGCTCTTTATTACATCGAATGGAGCGTTCAAGGGGCAACTGACCCATTTGGATCTTGGCTGCCTAAACGTGTTGAGAGGGAGAGAGAACCTTCCGCGCATCGCTTTCCTCACCTTGCCGCCGGCCCATGTGCACATCTCGTTTTCGACGAATCGGACGCGGAGCCTGATCTATTGCGGCTTGGGCTTGAATTTTGGCGATCTGATTTTCCATTCCCTTGGGCAGAGAGCGCACCAGCGAACCGTCGGAGAAGGGGACTGGTACATGATATCTCTGCCGCCAGACCAGCTGACCGCATGCAGCAAAACTCTGATTGGTGAAACAATTAGAGCGCCATCACAGGGCTACGTCTTGGTTCCTGGAGACGGCGCCACTGCTGTGTTGTTGGGCCTGGTTTCCCAAGCGTGTCAGCTCGCTGAGAGGGCTGGAGAATTCATTTCAAAAGCCGGCGCGGCCTCGCTCGAGCGCGAGTTGCTCCATGCACTCGTCAAATGCCTGTCGACCAGGCATGCCGATGGGCTCTCGAATTCCAGGCTGCGCCACGCCGATATCATGCTTCGCTTCGAAGAGTGTTTGGCGCGACGAAGCGAGCCTCATTTGAACCTGTCCGAGCTCTGCAGCACAATCGGAGTGCCGGAGCGCACCTTGCGAGTTTGCTGCGCAGAATTTCTCGGCGTTAGTCCAAGCCGGTATTACCTGTTGCGGCGGTTGAATAGGGCGCGATCCGCATTGAGTTGCGCCGATCCGGAATCGGCGAGTGTTTCAGAGATTGCGCGAAATCATCACTTCACCGAACTAGGCCGCTTTGCGGTGGCCTACCGTGACGCTTTCGGTGAAACACCTTCGACAACTTTGCGCCGCGTTTCCAACAAAGTGGAATAATTTACAAGCGCTCTGCCGTATTCGCATAGCCCCTTCTGAGAGAGCTTGGAAGACTAGCCACGTCAGCAAGCGGAAAGCTCTGCGAGTGCGGCCAATTGATTTCGCTTTCTGCGGCCGCCCTCCAGACCTCGAAAAGTCTGCCGTTCACACATCGTGAGAGTAGGAGCCGGAGCTATGACGATCACCAAAAGCTTAAAACGGATGCTGGTCTCAGGGGCGGCCTTGGCGGCCGTCAGTTTGCCGGCGATGACCCTGCCAGCCTTCGCACAGGCGCCAGCCGGAAAGCCCAACATCCTTTTCATCATGGGCGACGACATCGGCATCATGCAGCCGAGCATCTATCATCGCGGCTTGATGGTGGGAGAGACTCCGAACATAGACCGCATCGGAAATGACGGTGCGCTTTTCATGACCTACTATGCTGAGCAGAGCTGCACCGCCGGCCGCAACGCGTTCTTCACCGGCATGCATCCCCTTCGCACCGGCATGATTCCCCCGCAGCTCCCCGGCAGCCCGTCCTGGCTGCGGCCTGGCACCCCCGCCGTTGCCAAGTTCTTGCTCGACCTCGGTTACAACACCGGTGAGTTCGGCAAGAATCACCTTGGTGACAATCCCGAGGCGCTACCAACTGCGCATGGTTTCCAGGAGTTCTGGGGTTACCTGTATCACCTCGACGCGATGCAGGGGGTGAGTTTCCCGGACATCAACAAGAGCCCGACCGTGCAAGGCATTGCGCCTCCGTGCAAAGCAACCCCGGTCCCGGGTCTCACCGAAGTCCCAGGTGCCGTGGATCCTCGAACAACGACGTGCTTGACGCCGCCGCGGCCAGTGCTTGCGTGCAGATCATCAGACGGCTCGCAAGCAAACCAGACCTGCAAGGACGAAGGTCCCTTAACGCTCGACCGATCACGAAGCGTGGACGAAGAAATCTCGGCCAAGGTCATCGACTATCTTGATCGCAACGATCCCAAGAAGACCAACAAGCCGTTCTTCGTCTGGTACAACCCGGCGCGCATGCACATCACGACCGTGCTGCCCCCGAAATACGAGGCGATGATCGGCGAGCCCGGTGGCAAGGACTGGGGCCTCAACGAGGCCGGCATGAAGCAGATGGACGACAATATCGGCTATGTTCTCAAGAAACTCGAAGACATGGGCCAGCTCGACAATACCATCATCGTCTTCACGACCGACAACGGCGCCGAGAACATCACTTTTCCCGACGGCGGCACCACCCTTTTCAAGGGCGGCAAGCTGACCACCTGGGAAGGTGGCATGCGCGCCCCGCTGGTCGTTCGCTGGCCGGGCCACATCAAGCCGGGCACTGTCAAGAGCGAGATGATGTCGGCACTTGATTGGCTGCCGACGCTCGTCGACATCGCCGGCGGCCCGAAGGGCGACGCTTTGAAGAAGCAGATCGAGGCCGGAAGCTATCCCGGCATCGTCAAGACGACGCTGGACGGCGTCGATCAGCGCGCCTATCTCGAAGGCACGGACAAGTCGGCGCGCGAAGTCTTCTTCTACTACACCGGCGCGCAGCCATCGGCGGTACGCTACAAGAACTGGAAGATGTACTACACGATGGTACCGGACACCGGGACCGGCGGGTTGTTCGGAGCGCAGAGCTTCCATTGGACGCAGGTCGCCAACATCAAGCGTGACCCATTCGAACAGACGGTCGGCTCCGATGCCAAATCGTTGCTGGGCTACGCCGGTTCGATCGGCTCTCCGAGCACGGCCTATCTCTATGACTGGAATATCCTGCCGCTCGGCCAGTTGCTCTGGGAAAAGGAGCTCTTTTCGTACAAGGACTTCCCTCCGATGCAGGCACCGGAGACCTATAACCTCGACGGTATCCTCGCAGAGATGAAGAAGTCCGGTCATCAGAGCGAGTAACGACGCCTGCCGATATCCAACATCAGTGGCCGGCCCAAAGCCGGTCACTTTGGATACTGTGAGCTGGCGTCGAGCCGCGCTCGACACCGCCGAGCTGCTCAAGCCGCAGGGATTGCCGCCAGCCAATTAGGAGAGGGAGTCCGCTCGTCATGACCAATATCGCTATCCTTCCGCAACAGCCGAGCATCTGGTGGGTTTTCCTGCTGCAGGGTTTTGCCGGTATCATTCTTGGCCTTATGCTTGTCACTCAGCCCGGAGCCACAATCCTGGCGCTCACAACCTTCCTGGGATTCTACTGGCTTATCACCGGCCTCCTTGCGCTGGTTCAGGTCTTCGTCGATCGCTCGACTCCGTGGATATGGTCCCTGCTTAGCGGGCTTGTCGGCGTTCTGGCTGGACTGTTCGTTCTAAGGCACCCTTTGGTTGCTTCCCTGACCGTGCCTACTGTGCTTGTCCTCATTCTCGGCGTGCAAGGACTTGTCATGGGCGCCCTGCAGATCATTGCCGGCCTTAAGGGTGGCGGCATCGGGCCGCTTATCCTGGGAGCGATCAACGGCCTGGTTGGTCTTCTGCTATTAGGGTCTCCGATCGCAGCCGCATTGGCCGTGCCGGTTGTCTTTGGTGCGCTGCTCCTCATTCAGGGGGCGGGATTGGTAATCCTGGCCTTTCGAGTTCGAAGCTAAAACTTGCTCTTCGCTTCGAGGATTTCGGGATTCTGCCGAATTCGCATAGTGCGCGCGGCGCAGGCTGGGCACTCTGCTACTGAAGTGATCGGCAAGACGGAAGTCACATGAATTTCGCTCCCCAGTCTGATCCCAGGCGCGTTGAAGATTCACCGCATATAGAGATGGTGCACGTACCGGGCGGTACGTTTCGGATGGGCTCAAACACGCACTATCCAGAGGAAGCGCCCGCCCACCGCGTCACCGTGGACGGTTTTTGGATGGACCGGACGCCTGTAACCAATCGCCAGTTCCGCGAGTTTATCAACGCGACCGGCTACGTCACCTTCGCAGAGATCACTCCCGACGCGAAGGATTATCCAAACGCATTGCCGCGGATGCTCAAAGCAGGCTCGCTTGTGTTCACTCCGCCCAAAGAGGCGGTGGACCTGCGTTACTGGGGGGAGTGGTGGACATTCGCCTTCGGCGCCAACTGGCGACGGCCCTACGGACGTCACAGCAATATCCGTGGGCTGGAAGATCACCCCGTCGTTCACGTCGCTTTGCGCGACGTGGAAGCCTACGCAAAATGGGCCGGGAAGGAACTACCGACGGAAGCCGAATGGGAGTTCGCCGCACGCGGGGGCTTGAGCGACGCGGAGTTCGCGTGGGGAGACGAACTGACGCCTGCTGGCAAACACATGGCAAATACCTGGCAAGGGAATTTTCCGCATGAGAACCTCGCAGCCGACGGCTTCGAACGTACCTCGCCGGTGACCGCGTTTCCGCCGAACGGCTACGGCCTCTATGACATGATCGGCAACGTCTGGGAGTGGACGGCCGACTGGTATTCGGCGAAGCACGATGCCGATGCGCCGAAGGCTTGTTGCGTTCCGCAGAATCCGCGCGGCGGCGCCGAGGGCGGGAGCTACGACCCGCGCACCCCGAACATCAGCATTCCCCGGAGAGTGCTCAAGGGAGGCTCACATCTGTGTGCGCCGAACTACTGCCGACGCTATCGCCCGGCAGCCCGTCATGCCGAGCCGATCGATACGTCTGCGAGCCATGTTGGATTCCGGTGCATCTCCAGGAGAAAATCCTGATGAGGAAGATCAACGCCTAGCTTGCCATCTACCCATCTCAGCGACCTCGTTCCGCAACGGAGCGATCCTGCACAGCCCCTAAGCCATCCGCCATGATCGGGTTGGACTCGCAATTGGAGCGGTTGCCGTTTCCGCATAGTCGATCCCTAGAAACTCCGCCAGGATGGGTCGTGGGTCATTTTCGTTAGTGCGTCGGCTCACAAGCTGTACTTGCGACGGTCGACATTCGTCAGGTGGAGAGTCTTCAGTACTTGCAGTACTTGCGCATACTGTTGTCGCTCTTGCCCGGCCGAGTCATGCCGCCTCGAGCCGACGCTCTCGTCATTCGGCTTCACGTGCTCACCAGGAAGGGAATCGTCATGAGCGACAAAAAGGCGTCAGAAAAGTCAGAGCTCGCTACCGGGCCAGGCAGCGCAGGATTGAAACGCCGCGAATTGCTATTGAGCGGCAGCTCTCTCGTCGCGGCCTCGGCACTCGCAGCCGTCGGATTGACGAGCCCTGCCCAGGCGCAGCAGGCGACGACAGCACCGGCAGCTGCGTCTGCCGGACAAAAGCCCAACATTGTCGTCATCATGGGCGACGACATCGGCATCTGGAATCTTGGCGCTTACCACCGCGGCATGATGGCCGGCCGGACACCGAACCTGGACAAGATCGCCGCCGAAGGCATGCTGTTCACCGACTATTACGCCGAGGCGAGTTGTACGGCCGGTCGTGCCAACTTCATCACTGGCGAGCTGCCGATCCGCACCGGTATGACGACCGTTGGCCAAGCCGGCGCTCCCACAGGCCTGCCGGCGCAGGCCGTGACGATCGCTCAGGCGCTAAAAGGAATGGGCTACGCGACCGGCCAATTCGGCAAGAACCATCTCGGCGATAAAAACGAGTTCTTGCCAACCGTGCACGGCTTCGACGAATTCTTTGGCTACCTCTATCATCTGGATGCGATGGAAGATCCGGCCCATCCCGCCTATCCGCAGGATCTGCTGAACACCGTCGGTCCGCGGAATATGATTCATTCATATGCGACCAGCGTTGACGACGCCACGGTAGATCCGCGCTGGGGCAAGGTAGGCAAGCAGAGGATCGAGGACGCGGGAACGCTCTATCCGAAGCGAATGGAAACCGTGGACGACGAAATTCGCGACCTCTCGCTGGCGTTCATCGATAAGGCGAAGGCCGAGAACAAACCGTTTTTCCTGTGGCTCAACCCGACCCGCATGCACATCGTCACCCATCTGTCGCCGAAATATCAGGCGTTGCGCAACTCCAAGAACGGCTGGACGATCCATGAAGCCGGTATGGCGCAACTCGACGATGACGTCGGCATTGTCATGAAGAAGCTCAAGGACATGGGTGTCGACGACAACACCATCGTCATCTTCACGACCGACAATGGCACCGAAGTGTTCACCTGGCCCGATGGCGGACAGACGCCATTCGCGCAGAGCAAGGGCACGGTGATGGAAGGCGGCTTCCGCGTCCCAGCAATGATCCGCTGGCCCGGCAAAGTGCCGGTGGGCAAGGTCGAGAATGGCATCATCTCCGGCCTCGACTGGTTCCCGACGCTTCTTGCTGCCGCGGGCAATCCCAACATCGTCGAAGAATTGAAGAAGGGAAAGCAGATCGGCGAAACCACGTTCAAGTGCCATCTCGATGGTTATAATCAGATGGATATGATCACCGGTCAGGGGCCGTCGAAAAGGCACGAGATCTGGTACTTCGGCGAAAGCGAGCTCGGCGCGGTGCGCATCGATGACTACAAGTTTCGGTTCATCGACCAGCCTGGGGGCTGGTTGGGTGACAAAAGCAAGCCGGATGTACCCTACATAACCAACCTGCGCCTCGATCCGTTCGAGCGCACGGGCTGGCCGAACAACGGGACCAAGGAAGGTGCGCAGCAATACTTCGACTGGTTCAAATACGAATTCTGGCGCTTCGTATTTGTTCAACAACAGGTTGAAAAGCTGGCGATGACTGCGATCGAGTTTCCGCCGATGCAGAAAGGCGCGAGTTTCAATCTTGAGGCCGTGAAGGCGAAGATCGCCGCGGCCCAAGCTGCAATCGCTAGGTAGAATGAACTTTGGTTGATCAACTTCGGACGGGTGCCCTGATAGCGAGGCACCCGTCATTCCATGTGGTCGTACGCCTTCAGCTCAAGCGCCGTTTCGTGCCGTCCTTCTTTGAGAAGATGCCGCGTGCCCAGTGGGGATCGAGGCTTGTGCGTCCTCGCATTATTGGTCGCGCCGGCTGCAGGCCCTGGGGCATACGGTCCAACTGATGCCTCCGTCTATGTGAAGCCCCACGTCAAGCGGCAGAAGAACGACAGCACCGACGCGGAGGCTATTTGCGAGGCGGCCACAAGGCCTAACATGCGGTTCGTGGCGAGCAAGACGATCGAACAACAGAGCTGTCTGATGCTTCATCGCGTGCGCCATCTCATCGTTCGCTAGCAGACTGCCGTCATCAACTCGCTCGCGACTAGCGCCGTTGCCGGTGCTGAACCGATGCCAGGGATCGCATCCAGTCGCTTGCTTGTCGCCTTTGATCGATGCCAAGCAATAATGCGCCTATCGAACTCCAGGATCTGCGAACTCCGGGATCTGAGCCTTCAGTGTCCGCAACTGACTGCCGAGATCCGCAAGACACGCGCGGGCAACCTCCGGGACCCGGCAGTCAGCTGGATCGGCGACGCCAACAGCTGTTCGACACCCCTGCGGGTTGCCGATGCCAGTGGCCTTCCGATCGGGGCGGGACTTCTCGGCCTGGAGCGGGCTCGTGCCGAAGCAGAACTCCAGTGGGGGCAAGGACAAGCTTGGCAGTATCAGCAAGCAAGGCGATCGCAATTTGGGCAGCCGGATCACGGCGGGCGCACTCGCCGTGATCCGCTATGAATGCGTGCTTTTAATCGGGACCTGATCAGCGGAGGGCATTATGGCCAGCGGTCATGAGTACCGCACGAGAAGGCCGAACACATGGCTGCTTCGCCCAACGCTGCAAGTGAAGGTTCTCCTTGAAGTCCTGATTAGAAGAGTGACGCTCTAGCTCAGATCAGCCGCCCGAGCAGTGACTCCGCGTCGCTCGGGCAAAGCCTCGGGTCTCCGCCAAGAAACTCCCTCGCAAGAAACTCCCTCGTTCGAAAGGCGCAAGGCCTTGGGGTCGGGCTGATTCCCCGAGATGATCAGCCGCAGAGAGAGAATTGAGGCTGTGGGGAACTCCTACCAGCGCGAGATCACGCCCCGAGCACTTCTCGTCAAGCGGCGGTATTTCGTAAGTATTATCAAGGTATTGGTGAAAAGTAGCCGTTCAGCAAAAAGTGATATTTGTGCAACATCCGTCCAAAAACGCGCCATTCAGGCCTCAACAAAGGCAGTCTGTCATTGATTGATCGGAGGTCTTCGCTTCTTATCGTGAGTGCGACGGAGGGGGGCATCCCAAGGTCGTCCCGTTTAGGTCTTTCACTGAAGTAGACCATCGTTACAGGGACGCGTTGAATTTCGACGTGTTTTTGCGGGTAGCTCAAACGGCTTTGTACGAGCAATTGTACGGGGCTTCAACTGGAGGTTAACATGAAGTTCAAGGGCCTTTTGCTCGGTTCCGCGGCAGCACTGCTCGCCGTTGGGGGAGCACAAGCGGCTGATCTTCCCGTAAAGGCCAAAGCGGTCGAGTACGTGAGGATCTGTTCGCTCTATGGTGCCGGTTTCTACTACATCCCGGGCACTGACACCTGCATCAAGCTGGGTGGTTATCTGCGCGCCGAAGTCGCCATCAACGCGACCGATTTCAACGGTAACTTCAGCAGCACCCAAGGTGCTCAGAACCGTTTGACGAACTACTACGTCACTCGCGCCCGTGAAGACTTCAACGTCGACACGCGCACCGCGACCGAATACGGCGTGGTTCGTACCTTCGCGGATGTGGTGTTCTCGTGGACCACGGATGCGTACTCGGGCAGCGGCACCACTCCTGGCGCGACCGTTTACTCGCAGCTCGGCGGCACGGGCGTTGGCGCACCCAACAATGCCAACGCAGGCGCGATCGCTGGCGGTACGCTCGGCGTGTACTACGCATTCATCCAGTTCGCCGGCTTCACCATGGGTAAGGCCGTCGCGCAGTTCGACGCTCCCTGGACCAACTATCCGGGCAACAACTTCGACGGTCTGACGGGTGGCGGCGGCACGGTCACTGGTGTGAACCAGTTCACCTACACCGCTGACTTCGGTCAGGGCATCACGGCCGCGATTTCGGCGGTAGACCCGACTGCCTACTATCAGAGCAACCTGTACAACACCAGCGCCGGCGTTTCGGTCGCGGGTTTTGGTTCGGGCGGCTACGGCATCAATGCCTTCGGTGGCACCCGGTCTCCTGACATCCAGGGTATGATCCGCGTTGACCAGGCCTGGGGTCTGTTCCAGTTGTCCGCCGCGGCGCATGACAACCACGTCGGGTACTACACTGGCTTGCCCGCGGCGGCTGCGATTGCGGGAACCGAAGCGGCCGGTCACCCGGGCGACAAGTGGGGATATGCCGTGCAGGCGGCGTTGTCCATCAAGAACATCCCGACTGGTGCCGGCGACACGCTCAACGTGCAGGCGGTCTACACGGACGGTGCGACCCGTTACAACTTCCAGAGCTTGGCCTCGCAGAACTATGCAATGTTCGGCGGTACCGGCCTGGCGGGTGCCTATCAGAGCATTGGCCTTGCCGGCGCTGCTGACGGTGTGTTTGCCAACGGAACCGGCATCTCCACGGTTACGAGCTGGGGCTTCCGTGGCGCCTTCACCCACAACTGGGATGCGTTCTGGAACACCGCGATCTACGGTTCGTACTCTCAGCTGAAGTACGGCAACGGCGGTTCGGCTCTCGTCTGCGGTGCTCTCCTCGGTTTGGGCGCAGCCACTGCGGGCATCACCACCTGCAACCCGGACTTCAACCTCGGCACGGTCGGTCTCATCACCCGCTGGACCCCGGTGAAGAACCTGACCTTCTCGGCGGACGTGGCCTACACCATGCTCGACCAGAAGTACGCTGGTACGATCACCACGCCTGCCGCTGCGCCACTCGTGGCAAAGCCGGGTGCCACCTACGAGCTGAAGGATCAGAGCACCGTCAGCGTGCTGCTCCGCGCTCAGCGCAACTGGTAAGTTTGGTCTAACGACCTGACCTCCAAAGGCCCTCGGCAGGAAACTGCCGGGGGTTCTTTGCATTTTTGATGCCTCCGGCAGCGGGTGAGAATCGGGACAGCCTAAACTGGCTCTCCACCCAGCAAAGGTGAGACGAACGTCTCTCAACCAGTTTCTCGGCTAAGCTTCTCGGTATGGCTTGATAATCGTTCAATGCAAGCGAAATGCGACTGAACATGGATGCGCTTGTGCGGTGGCACTCGGACGCTCCAAAATTCTGAGCGTTGCCAACCGTCACCCGTCGGGCAAAACACTCGTCACCCCCGTCAATCCCACCTCGCAAAAATATTCCACTTTACCGAAATTCGGTTTTGGCGTATGTGTCGCCCATCCCGGCTCACCCTTGAGGGGCGACCATGTGTCGTGATGGTCGTAGAGCCAGGCTTGCGGTGGACGCGACAGCGTCGGGTGCGAAAGTGCGGGCGGGGCGGATTGCTCTCCGTGAGCCCAGAACTTCGTGCCGACGAGCGGCGCTGTCAGGTTCGTCTCGTCGTCAGGTCGGCGGCAACGTGCACAACGTCGTCGAAACCGGTGGCGAAATGGCGAGCCGTGCGTACGGCAAAACCGTGTGGTCCTGGCCGTCGTTGCTACGGTCAAGCCTTTGCGGAGGCGGCACTTGCGTCAACCGGCGCGGCGTCGCGACTTTCGCTGTGGTGAGGGAGGCCAAAACGAACTCGGCTCCCGGGAGAGCACGGCATAAGCCGTAAAGCCACTGCGCAGGGAAGGCCGAGTGATTGGCTACACCTGTATGCTGCTGTGCGGTTCTTTTGCGCTACATCTTCGCGCAGCGGACCGCGGGTGCCAGCCGGCACCCGGCCTTCCCTGCGCCCTCCTGGACAAGAGGGTGAAGCGACGAAGCAAAGCTCGGGCGAAATGCGCCGCGAGGATGCGAAGCCGTGGCATGACGGCATCTTAAGCGCAATTTCCCGCACGATCTTCTCAGTTACCAGCGCCGACGTGGCAAAGGACGCGCTGTTGTTGGCCGGAGCGTGCGCTTTCGTGTTCTGCTTTCGCTTACCCATGGCCTGGATTTGAGCGCCGGATTCTTTTGATCGTCGCATTCGAGAGAACCACGAACGTCGTACCGCGCTGCGTGCTGACGTTGGCGCTGGCAAGATAGCGCTTCTGATGCTCCCGAGCGGACAACCGGAGGCGCGATTGATACTCAAATAGAACTGATAATTTTCGTATCTTGCCCCGACCTGGGCGGCTGAGCCCGCGCGTTGATCGGTCTCGAACACTTCAAAATCGACTGGCCAGGCCCTTCCAGAGTAGCGCTGGAAGCACGCCAATTGCTTGGCTCGATTCCGCAGGTGAGCGCGCCCCAGAGTTCGCGAGCGGCCGCGTTGGATTATAGCAGTTGACTAGTTCTAAAAAAGAACTGTATCTTCAAAGAAGAGACGACCGGTCGTAACGGTCGCGATATGCGGTTGCAGCCCTGGATGGGCCCGGTTCAACGAAGTCGAATTCGGCTTGGAGGACGCAGGGCGCGAGCAGGCAGCCGCACGATAACAGCGCTATGTCCCCGAACAGGGCGCGGCGCGTTTGGGAGGACGAGGAAATGACGCCGACATGGAAGCTCGTTGCTGCGCTGACGTTACTCTTGAGCGGCCCGGCACTCGCGGCCGACGAACCGGGAGTCTCTGCGACCGAGATCAAGATCGGCGGGGTGTTTCCGTTCAGCGGCCCGGCGTCGTCGATCGGTCTCGTGGGCAAGGGATTGATCGCCTACGTTCAATCCTTGAACGACCGCGGCGGCATCAACGGTCGCAAGATCAACTACATCGCCTATGACGACGCGTACAGCCCACCCAAAGCGGTGGAGCAGGTCCGCAAGCTCGTTGAGAGCGATGAAGTGGCGTTTATGTTCGGCCAGCTCGGTACTCCCGGCATTTCGGCGACGGCGAAATATTTGAAGGCGAAAGGCGTTCCCAGCATCGCAATCGTCAGCGGATCATCAAAATTCACCGACGTCGCCGCTTACCCGCTGACCACGACGGGCCTTGTCAGCTACGATACCGAAGGAAAAATCTACGCCAAATATCTGACCAAGACGCTGCCGAACGCCAAATATGCGATCCTCTATCAAAACGACGACCTCGGCAAAGATTACGTCAATGCCTTCAAGACGTTTCTCGGCAAGGACTACGATCGAAAAGTCGTCAGCGCTTCCTACGAGGTCACCGAACCGACCGTCGATTCACAGATCACCAATCTGAAGAGCTCCGGCGCCGACGCGTTGATGATCGCGGGAACACCGAAGTTCGCCGCGCAGGCAATCCGGCAAGCCTCTTTGATCGGCTGGAAGGCGACCGTCATCATCGACTTTCCGTCCGGTTCGGTTGGAGGCACGCTCACCCCGGCCGGCCTCGACAAATCAGTCGGCGTGATCGTCGGGACGATCAACAAGGACATCCTGGATCAGGCGTGGAAGGACGCCCCTGCCATGCAGGCTTACCGGAGCTTTCTCGACAAATATCTGTCGGGTGTCGATATCACCAACGGCAGCTATCTGACCGGCTATCAGCAAGGCATCCTGCTCGAGCAGATCCTGAAGCAATGCGGAAATGATCTGTCCCGCCAGAACGTTCTTGCGCAGGCCAAGAACCTCAGGGATTTCGTCGTCCCGACCGCGCTGCCGGGGATCAAGGTCAATACCAGCGGCGCCCAGAACATGATCTGGACGCAGATGCGGTTGCAGCGATGGTCCGGCACGAGCTGGGAAGCTTTCGGGGAAGTGCTGGACGCGAGCTCCGAATAAGCGCGCAACCGGCAAGGTGGCGTATCCGGCACGGCTTGCGTGCCGGCCGCCCGCGCGATTGTCTTTCCAGCAATTACGGAGACCATCTCGATGTCGACGAAGGCACTGAATTTTGCGCCGCGGGAGGTTCGCATCGAGCGTCGCCCCGACGGCGCGCTGATCTTGCGTTCGCCCCTCGAATGGGCGCCGTGCGACTGGCGCGTCACCGATTTTCTGCCGAGTTGGGCAGCTGCCGTTCCGGACCGGGTTTTCCTTGCGCAACGCAATGCCGGGGGTGGATGGGACGAGATCACCTATGGCGAGGCATGGTCGCAGGTCCAGGCAGTCGGCCAAAGCCTGATCGATATGGGCGCAAAGCCCGCCGACAAGCTGGCAGTCCTGTCAGGAAACTCGATCGAGAACGCGGTGATCTCGTTTGCGGCCATGTCGATCGGGGCCATCCTGGCGCCAATATCGCCAAACTACACTCTGATGCCCGGCGGCCTGGCTCGTCTCAAGGATATCGCGGAAACGCTGCGCCCGAATTTTGTTTTTGTTCAGAGCGGACGCGATTTTTCCGCGGGCCGCGCCATTCCCGAGTTGGCGGAAGCGGCCTGGATCAGCGTCGATGGTGCGCCGGATACGGTGCCTTTCCGCACCCTTGCGGCGCGAACCGGGAGCGAAGGGTTTGAGCGGGCATCACGCGCCGTGTCTTGCGATGCCGTCGCCAAAATTCTCTTCACGTCCGGTTCGACCGGCTTCCCGAAAGGCGTGCTCAACACCCACCGCATGATGGCAAGCTCCCTGCAAATGGGGAGCCTGCTGGTGTCACCTCCGGAAGCACCGGTCCAGGTGGAGTGGCTACCCTGGCACCATACGATGGGCAGCAACGTCATCCTTCACGGCATCCTCAAGAACGGCGGGACGCTCTACATCGACGATGGCCGGCCGCTGCCGCAGCTCTTCCACAAGACGGTTGCAAATCTCAAGGAGGTTTCGCCGACCGCCATGTTCAACGTACCTGCCGGCTATAACCTCCTGTGCGACGCGATCGAGAACGACCTTGATCTTGGTGCCAGCGTGTTCAAAAGGATGGATCGGCTAAGCTATGCCGGCGCCGCCATTTCACAGGCCACGCTGGAAAAGCTCTATCGATTGACGTTTGCGGCCACCGGCCGGCGAATTCCGGTCATGTCCGGCTACGGCACCACCGAAACGGCCCCGACAATCGCCACCACCCATTGGGCGACCGACCAGCCGGGAGAGATCGGTCTTCCAGCGCCAGGCCTGCAACTGAAACTGATCCCTGTGTCCGATACTTATGAGGTCAGGATCAAGGGACCCAACGTCACTCCCGGTTATCTCGGAAGGCCGGATTTGACGGAGCAGGCTTTCGACGAGGAAGGATTCTACCGCATCGGCGACACGGTCTCGTTTCTGGATCCCGAGAAGCCGGAGCGCGGCCTGCGGTTCACCGGCAGAATCTCCGAAAATTTCAAACTCGCGAACGGCACGTGGGTCACGATCGGGAATATGCGCGCGGCACTCCTGGCGGCAACGCGTGGCGTATTGCTGGACATCGTCGTCGCGGGAGAAAATCGTGAATCGTGCGCGCTGCTCTGCTGGTTGAATCCCACCGAGGCGGCGAGGATTTCGAAAACCCCGGCCCCGGATCTGACCAGCGATCGTCTCGTGCTCCAGTTTTTGAAGGATCGTCTTCAGGAGTACAACGAGACCGTTGGAAGCAGTGAAGCAATTTGTTCTTTCTCGCTGCTGAAGGACGCGCCGTCATTGGCGGCAGGAGAAATCACCGACAAGGCCTATGTCAATCAACGTGCTGTGCTGAAACACCGCTCTGAACTGGTGGAACGTCTATACTGCAACGAGGCACGTCAAGACGTGATCCGGGTCTGAGGGCTGGTCCAGCCGTTCGCTACCGTTGCGGCTTTCGATGCGCTCTCGAGCGATCGACCTCAGGCGGCGCTGCGGCGGGTCTTTGCCTTCGGCTTCTCTGGCGCCGCTATTGCCGGGGTGCGGCGAGCACCGGGGCCGGGGTGGGTATGAACCTCCTTGGCCGAAAGCGGTTCGCCGCATTCGGAGCAAATCATGACCGGATCGAAGTCCTTGCCGCATTTGCGGTGTTGATGCAGCAAAGGCCGCCCGCGCGCGTCGACCATGTGAGTGTCGCCCCAGTGCACGATCGCCATCATGATCGGATAGAGATCGAGTCCCTTCTGGGTGAGGATGTATTCATGCCGCTTGGGCGAGTCCTGATAGGGGATACGACGCAACACGCCCTGCCGGACCAGCTTCTTCAGCCGTTCGGCGAGCAGATGGCGTGTGATTCCGAGCGAAGATTGAAATCCCTCGAAGCGGCGTGTGCGCAGGAAGCACTCACGCAGAATCATGAGGGTCCAGCGATCGCCGATCACGCCGATGGTCCGGGCCATCGAGCACGGCTCTTCCTCCAGCTCACCCCATTTCATTCAAGATCTCCAGTCTGCCACGGCTTCCGCTCGAATCGTCCAGGGAGCTCTTGGTCCCGCTACCATTCTAGATCGGTACCTAACTCGAAACAATCCCTTGCCAAGCAGGATAAACCAGCAGGGATTACGCCAGAATTGACAGTTCGTTTTTAGAACTGTATCAACAATCAGCAGCCTGAGTTCGACTGGCCGACCGTCGAACCACCATCCAACGCGTTTTCCGGGAGAACCCGACATGCCCCTGAAGGCTGAATTTCAGTTCGATTTCGGCAGCCCCAATGCTTATCTGGCGGAAGTCGCCATCCCGGGGATTGAGCAGCGCACCGGGGTGAAATTCGAGTATGTCCCGGTTTTGCTTGGCGGCATCTACAAGGCGACGGGCAACATGTCGCCGTTCGACTCGCTCCGTGGCATCAAGAACAAGCCGGAATACCAGGCGCTGGAAACCCAGCGGTTTATCCGTCGCCACAACATCACGAAGTTCCGCCAGAATTCGTTCTTCCCGGTCAACACGCTGATGCTGATGCGCGGTGCTGTCGCTGCGCAATTCGAGGGTGTGTTCCAGCCCTATTTCCGCGCCGCCTACCATCACATGTGGGAAGAGCCCAAGAAGATGGACGACCTCGAAATCTTCCGGCGTGCTTTTACCTCCTCGGGCATCGATATCGACCGGCTGCTCGCACGTGCGCAGCAGGACGACGTCAAGAAGAGGCTGATCGATCTGACCAACGACGCCGTGAGCCGGGGGGCATTCGGTTCGCCGACATTCTTCGTCGGAAAGGAGATGTTCTTCGGCAAGGACCAGATCCGCGACGTCGAGGAGTCGATCGTCGAACAGACCAGGCAACCCCTTCCCAAGACCGCCTAGCGGCGCCGGCTGTCCGGTTGAGGCGAAAGCCAAGCACCCGGATCAAAAAATGAAAAGTAAGCTCAGGGAGAAAGCCATGCCTGGCCCGCTTAGCGGTGTTCGTGTCCTCGATCTGACTGGCGTCGTGTCGGGTCCCTTTGCGACCATGTTCCTGGCGGATCAGGGCGCCGACGTGCTGAAGATCGAGCCGATCGGTGGCGATATCACCCGCCGCAGCCGTGCCACCATCGACAAGGATGGAGAATTTTCGGCGCTGTTCATCTCCTCGAACCGCGGCAAGCGTTCGCTGTCGATCGACGTCAAGAGCCTCGCCGGTCGCGACGTGCTCGGCAGGCTGATCGCGCAGGCGGATGTGCTGGTGCAGAACTTCCGGCCCGGCACCACGGAGCGCCTCGGTCTCGGCGCGGAGGAATTGCGTCAGCGCCATCCGCGCCTGATCTACGTTTCGATCAGCGGCGTCGGCGACACCGGTCCGTATGTCAAGAAGCGCGTCTATGATCCGATCATCCAGGGCCTGTCGGGGTTCGCCGATATCCAGTCGCAGCCGGTCACGAACCGGCCGCAGATGATCCGCACCATCGTATGCGACAAGACCACTGCCGTGTTCACCGCGCAGGCGGTGGCCGCCGCGCTCTATGCGCGCGAGAAGACCGGGCAGGGCGACCACATTCAGGTTGCGATGCTGGATGTAATGATCTCGTACCTGTGGCCGGAAGGCATGATGCAGTACACCGTGGTGGGCGCCGAGGCGGCGGCTGCCGATCCGAATGACCGGCCGGATCTGGTGTTCAAGACCAGCGACGGTTACATCACCGCCGGCACCATTTCCGATTCCGAGTGGCAGGGATTTTGCCGTGCCTCCGGCGATCCCGAGCTTGCCAAAGATCCCCGGTTTGCGACGCCGTCGGCGCGTTCGGTCAACGCCACCGCGCGGATCAACAAGATGGCGGAGTATATCGCCCAGCACACGACGGCCGAATGGCTGGAGCGGCTGGATGCCGCGGACGTCCCGTGCGCGCCAATATTGCGGCGAGGCGAAATCATTCACAACGAGCAGGTGGTCGCGCGCGGCATCATCGCGGAATTCGATCAGCCGAAGGTCGGCCGGGTGAGGCAGCCGAAGCCGGCGGCTCGCTTCGAAATCAATGAAGCCGCGATCGGCGGACCTGCGCCGCGGGTCGGCGAGCACTCGCGCGAGGTGTTGCGCGAGCTTGGCTACGACGACGGCGCCATCGACAGGATGGTCGCCGAACGCAGCTTGCGCGTGGCCGTCTGATCCGAAGCCCTTCTCGCGACCGCCGAGAGGTTCTCAGATCTTCGCCGTCGCCGGCGTAATCGGTCCAATCGGAACGTTGGCCTCGACGGCGCGCCGATAGGCTGCTCGGCCTTTGATGCGTTCAAGGTAGGGTTGCGCGTTGTCGCAAATGTCGACGCCGTAAGCGACGGCCCAGTCCAAACACGTCGCGAGGAGGATGTCGGGGCTGGTGAATTGCTGACCCATCAAGAACGTCCGGCCGTCTGCCAGCGCGACCTCCACGTGTCGCAATTGTTGCCGGAAGTATTCCCCGGCTTGTGCGACAACCTCGGGCGCAACTCCATAAATGTGTCCCAACGCATCGGCGCGGTGGCGGCGCATGACGTAAAGGCTCGTGGAATCGAGTTCGGCCACGATAAAGAAGCACCATTCGAGCCACGCGGCGTAATCGCGGGTGGCGTCCGGAATCAACGAGCATTCCGGCGTGGAATACATCCGCGACAGATAGGCAACGATCGCAGCACTTTCGCCGATGCAGAAGTCGCCGTCCTGCAGCAGCGGGATCTTCTGGCGGGGATTGAGCTTGGTGTATTCAGCGGTCTTGGTCTCGCCTGTCCGTGGCCCGATCGGCTTGACGCTGTAGGACAAGCCAAGTTCATGCATGGCCCAGTGCGCACGGATCGTGCGGCTTGTACCGGCGCCCCACAGGGTAAGATCCGTTGTGCTCATCACCACTTCTCCACTGACGGGCGAAGGTCGAGTTCATGGGTCCAGCCGTCGCGGCTTTGCCGATGGGCGAACCAATACGCTTCGGCAATAGAGGACGTCTTCGTCAGGCTGTCCGGGGGAATATCGCTTGCCTCGATTCCTTTCGCCGCTTTCATGCGCTGGTGAATGGCCTCGCTGTCCACGCCGGCGTCGATAATGAGGTGGACGACGTGGATATTCTTCGGTCCGAGCTCGCGCGCCATGGCCTGGGCTACCGCGCGGAGGCCGAATTTCGCCGAGGAGAACGCCGCAAAACCCCGGCCGCCTCGGATGCTGGCGGTTGCCCCGGTGAAGAAGATAGTACCGTGTCCGCGCGGTAGCATGACACGCGCTGCCTCGCGTCCGACCAGGAATCCGGCATAGCAGGCCAGTTCCCACGCCTTGAAGAAAAGCTTTTCCGTGGTGTCCGTCAGCAGCTTGTTGACGTTCGATCCGGCATTGAAAAGGCAGACCTCGATCGGTCCGATATTCTTTTCGACCTCGGCAAAGAGCTTCCGGACCTCGGCTTCCTGACGAGCATCGACGCTGAACGCGTGAATGCGGTGGCCCGCAGCGGCGAGTTCATCTACCAGTGCTTCGGATTTCGCCGCGTCACGCCGGCAGACACAAACCGTATAGCCGCCATTGGCGAACCGCCGGGCGACGGCCGCGCCGATGGCGTCGCCTGCGCCAACGAGTATTGCTACGCCGCGATTTTCCATCCGTTTCTCCCGTCTGTATAAGTTCTTATTTAGTACTAGAGATACTTGTTGTCGGCGGCGTTGTAAAACAGAATTCTATAAACTGTCGGAAAGCGGCAGGTTTGCTGTCCCGATGAAACGAGAGAGCCAAGTCAGAATTAGCGATTGACGAGTTCTAAAAAAGAACGTTAACTTCATGTCACTGCACCGCGGCAAAAAGGGCGGCGCACGTTTTTCGGGAGTGTGGCGGTGGCGGGTCTTTCAGAGGCGATCGATCTCGATGAGATTGCTGTGCCGCGCCGCATCCATGACGTGACGGCCGACCATGCCGCCGATGCCCCGGATCGAATCGCCCTGGTCGAAGGCGTCGTCGGCTGGAGCTATCGTGACCTGGACAGGCGGGTCAGCGAGACAGCCGCCGTCCTCTCCTCACTCGGGGTGCGAGCAGGCGATCGGATGATCATCGTCAGCGAAAATTGCATTTCGCTGGCGGCCTTGCTCCTTGCGGCGAGCCGGATCGACGCCTGGGCAATCGTCGCCAACCCGCGATTGTCAGCGCGGGAGCTCGACCAGATTCGCGACCACAGCGGCGCCCGCCGGATGTTCTTTGCATCGGATGTTTCGAAAGAGGCCGCAGCCCACGCATCGCGCCTAGGCGCGGAGAACAGGCAGTTGGGCCAGCTGCCGAACATCGGCGTCGGGCCACTCAACGAAAATGCAACGGTCGAGCCGGTGGAAGCGGACCCCGCGAAGCAAGTTGCGGTGCTGATCTACACGTCGGGCACCACGGGGACGCCGAAGGGCGTGATGCTCTCTCATGACAATTTGCTGATCAGCGCCAGGACCACGGCGCATTTCCGCAAGATGGATCGAGACGACAAGATCTACCTGGTGTTGCCAATCTCGCATATCGTCGGCATCTCGCTCCTGATCATGACTTTGATGGTCGGCGGCACGGTGCGGATGGTCAGCAAATTCGATCCCGCGGCGACGGCAAAGGCGCTGGCGGAGGAGGGGATAACCATCCTCAACGGCGTACCCGCCACCTATCAGCGCCTGCTGGAGTACAAGAGTGTGTCGGGTCTGCAGCGGCTCGATCCTGGCTCGTTGCGCTTGATCGCCGTGGCCGGCGCGCCGCTCGATCTCAATCTGAAATCGCGAGTGGAGCAGGAGCTTGGCCTGCCGCTTCTCAACGGCTACGGGATCACTGAATGTTCGCCGGGGATATCGGGCGTGCGCTTCGACGCACCGCGTGCCGATCAGGCGGTCGGCACGCTGCTGCCGGGAATAGAGGGGCGCATCCGGACTCTCGACGGCAGACCGGCGTCGAAGGGAGAAGTCGGAGAGCTCCACGTCCGCGGGCGCAACGTGATGCGGGGCTATTACCGCGCCCCGGAGCTGACGGCCAAAGTGATCGACAGCGAAGGCTGGTTCAATACCGGCGATCTAGCCCGTTTCGACGGCGATTGCCTCTATATTGTCGGTCGCACCAAGGAAATGATCATCCGCTCGGGCTTCAACGTCTACCCCGCCGAGGTCGAAGCGGTCCTCAGTTCGCACAAGGACGTCGTGCAATGCGCGGTGGTCGGCCGTGCCGCAGACGGCAATGAAGATATCGTGGCTTTTGTGCAATTGCTGCCGGGGGCGCAGGTGACGCCGGCGGATCTCATGAGCTTCGTCCGGATCCAGCTCACCTCCTACAAGCGGCCGTCCGAAATCATCGTTCTCGACGCCTTGCCGGCGACGTCTACGGGCAAGATACTCAAGCACAAGCTCGCGGAGTCCTTGCGCGCGGAGGGCGGAGTCCCTCCGGCGCCGATCGTCCCGCTTCGCACACAACAGATCTAACCTGACCGGGAGAAGACCCTTGCAAAAGAGAAACGCGACCGTGGCCGTGATCGGCGCCGGTGATTATATCGGCAGCGAGATTGCAAAGAAATTCGCCTCCGAGGGCTTTACGGTGTTTGCAGGACGCCGCGACGGCGCCAAGCTCGAACCGCTGGTCAAGGAGATCGAGAAGGCCGGCGGCGAAATTCACGCGCGCGCGCTCGATGCGCGCAAGGAAGACGAGATCATCTCCTTCCTCGGCGATGCCGACAAGCACGCGCCGCTCGAGGTTTGCATCTTCAACATCGGCGCCAACGTCAACTTTCCGATTCTGGACACGACCGAGCGGGTGTTCCGCAAGGTGTGGGAAATGGCTTGCTATTCCGGCTTCCTCGCCGGCCGTGAGGCCGCGCGCCTGATGCTGCCGCGCGGCCAAGGCAATATCTTCTTCACCGGTGCGACGGCGAGTTTACGCGGCGGAAGCGGCTATGCGGCCTTCGCCAGCGCCAAGTTCGGCCTGCGGGCGGTCGCGCAAGCCGCGGCGCGCGAATTGGGCCCGAAGAACATTCACGTTGCGCATCTGATCATCGATTCCGGCGTCGACACGGAATGGGTACGGCAGCGGCGGATCGAGGCGCTTGGTCCGAACGCGCTGGATGATCCCGACCTCCTGATGCCGCCATCGTCGGTCGCCGAATCCTACTGGCTGCTCTATCAGCAGCCCAGGAGCGCCTGGACCTTCGAGCTGGAGATTCGTCCCTTCGGCGAGAAATGGTAGCGGGAGCTTTCACGATGGAGCTCAAGCTTTCGCGTGAAGACGCTGCGTTTCGTGACGAGCTGCGCGGTTTCATTGCGGAAAACTATCCGCAGGAGATGCGCGTTCCAAACCCCGAGACTGATTTGACCAAGGAGCAGTCGCTGCTCTGGCACCGGATACTCTACAAGAAGGGTTGGATCGCTCCGCTGTGGCCAAAGGAATATGGCGGCCCGGGCTGGTCGGTCACGCAGCGCTTCATCTTCGAGCAGGAGACGTCACGGGCCGGGACGCTGCCGCCGCTCGCGTTCAGCGTCACCATGGTCGGCCCGGTCATCTACACTTTCGGTAACGACGCGCAGAAGAGGAAGTATCTGCCGCGTATCCTCTCCGGCGAGGATTGGTGGTGCCAGGGCTATTCGGAGCCCGGCTCAGGATCCGACCTGGCGTCAATCCGCACCAAGGCGGTGCGCGACGGCGACCACTATGTCGTCAACGGCCACAAGACCTGGACGACGCTGGCCCAACATGCCGACTGGATCTTCTGCCTGGTGCGGACCGATCCATCGGCAAAACCCCAAGCCGGCATTTCCTTCCTGTTGATCGACATGAAATCGCCCGGGGTTACCGTGCGGCCGATCATCACGATCGACGGATCGCACGAAGTCAATGATGTCTTCCTGGAGGACGTGCGCGTCCCCGCGGAGAATCTGATCGGCGAAGAGAACAGGGGTTGGACCTACGCGAAATTTCTGCTCGGGAACGAGCGCACGAGCATGGCCGGGATCGGCCGGTCGACCCGTTATCTCGCGCGTCTCAAGCAGATCGTGCGAACCGAGGTCGGTGAGGGCGATCCGGCGTTCGGAGAGTTCATCAGGGAGATCGCGCGCGTCGAGCTCGATGTGCTCGCACTGGAGGCGACGGAGCTGCGCATCGTTGCCCAGATGTCGCGCGGCATCGATCCGGGTCCGGCTGCATCGTTGTTCAAGATCAGGGGCACGGAGATATTCCAGCGCATTACGGACCTGACCCATCAGGCGATCGGCAATTACGGGCTGGCCATCCGCGAGCACCCGGTAACCGCCAACCGGTTCATGCCGGGACCGGACTATGGACACACGGCAACCGAGAAATATTTGAACTCCCGAAAGCTGAGCATTTACGGGGGATCGAATGAAATCCAGCGCAACATCATCGCGAAAGCGGTGCTCGGTCTCTGACGACATCGCACGAGGTATCTCATGGACATCCAGTTGACGGAAGAGCAGGAGTTGCTCCGTTCGAGCATCCAACGCTTTCTGCGCGAGCAGTACGACTTCGACGAACGCCGCAAGATCGTCTCGACCGATGAGGGCTGGAGCCGCAGGCACTGGAAAGCTTTCGCCGAGCTTGGACTCTGCGCGGCGCCGTTCCAGGAGAGCTCCGGCGGCCTGGGCGGCGGCTCGCTGGCAACCATGATCGTGATGCAGGAGTTCGGCCGCAACCTCGTCGTCGAACCGTATTTCGAGACGGTGGTTCTCGCAGGCGGCCTAATCGAGGACGTCGCCTCGCCGGAACAGCGTGAGGCATTGCTGCCGAAGATCATGGAGGGTGAGGCGATATGGGCGGTGGCCTGGGCGGAAGGGCGATCGCGCTATGATTTCAACAACGTCACCACGACAGCCCGGCGCCAGGGTGGAAGCTTTGTCCTGAGTGGGTCAAAGGCCGCGGTGGTCGGTGCGCCGTGGGCCGACAAGTTGATCGTATCGGCGCGGACGTCCGGTGGTCCTCACGATCGGGATGGCGTGAGCCTGTTTGTCGTCGATAGCCGTTCGGCCAATCTCCATTTGCAGAGCTTCAAGACCATCGATGGACGGCACGCTGCCGAACTGACGCTGATGAACGTCGAGGTGCCCGCCGGCCAGCTGCTCGGCCGCGAAGGCGAAGGCGTTGCGGCCCTTGAGGCCTGCCGCGAGCGCGCCATTGCGGCGCTCTGTGCCGAGGCGGTCGGAGCGATGTCCGTGCTGAATTCCGCGACGCTCGAATACAGCAAAACTCGCAAGCAGTTCGGGGTAGCGCTAGGGACCTTTCAGGTGTTGCAGCACCGCATGGTCGACATGTTCATCGCGCTCGAAGAGGCCATCTCGCTCACCCAGCATCTGAACCTCAGCCTCGCCGCTCAAGAGCCGAATGGATCGAAACTGGCGTCTGGTACCAAATCCAAGGTCGGCTACGCAGCGCGCTTCGTCGCAGAGCAGGCGGTGCAACTACATGGCGGCATGGGCATGAGCGACGAACTGAACGTCGGCCATTACTTCAAGCGAATAAGCTCCATCAACATTCAGTTCGGAGACCCCTCCTATCATCTGATGCGGTACGCGCAGCAGAGCTGAATCTCCATTCAACGCAGCAACTCGCCTGCCGTACCCAACCCGAGGTAAAAATGACCGAAGCCGTGATCGTCTCGACCGCGCGTACTCCCATTGGCAAGGCTTACAAGGGCGCGCTCAATCACACCGAAGGCGCGACGCTGCTCGGGCATGCCATCTCCTCGGCACTGTCGCGCGCGAAGGTCGAGGGCGCGGAGGTCGAGGATGTCGTGATGGGCTGCGCCATGCAACAGGGCACCACGGGGACCAACATCGCGCGCAAGGCGCTGCTGCGTGCCGGACTTCCGGTGAGCGTGGCCGGAACGACGATCGATCGCCAGTGTGCGTCGGGGCTTCAGGCCATTGCGCTGGCTGCGCGTTCGATCATTTTCGACGGCGTTGAGGTCGCCATCGGCGGCGGCGGCGAATCCATCAGCCTGGTCCAGAACAACCAATACAACAGCTTTCATGCCGTCGATCCGGAACTGCTCGCGATGAAGGGAGACGCCTACATCGCGATGCTGGACACCGCCGAGGTCGTGGCTAAACGCTACAATATCTCGCGTGAACGCCAGGATGAGTACAGCCTGGAGAGTCAGCGCCGGACGGCAGCTGCGCAGCAGGCCGGCCGGTTCACAGACGAACTCGCGCCGATCAAGACGACCATGGCGGTCACGGACAAGGCGAGTGGCGCTGTGTCCTATCAGCAGGTGACGCTGTCGGCTGACGAGGGGCCGCGTCCCGATACGACGGCCGAAGCTCTCGCAGGCGTCAAGCCGGCCAAGGGGCCGGGCTTCACGGTCACCGGCGGCAATGCCAGTCAGCTTTCGGACGGTGCCAGTGCCGCTGTCATCATGAGCGACAAGCTGGCGGCGCAGAAGGGGCTGAAGCCGCTCGGTATCTTCCGCGGCTTTGTCTCGGCGGGCTGTGAACCGGACGAGATGGGCGTTGGTCCGGTCTATGCCGTGCCCCGCCTGCTCAAGCGACACGGACTTAAGGTCGACGATATCGATCTCTGGGAACTGAACGAGGCATTCGCGGTGCAGGTGATCCATTGCCGCGACAAGCTCGGGATCGACCCTCACAAGCTCAACGTCAACGGCGGCTCGATCGCGGTCGGCCATCCCTACGGCATGACCGGGGCGCGGCTCACCGGCCACGCCCTGATCGAGGGCCGCCGGCGCAAGGCCAAATACGCTGTCGTCACCATGTGCGTGGGGGGCGGCATGGGCGCAGCAGGGCTGCTCGAAATCATTCATTAGACAACTCGGCAGAACCGGACGTCCATCAACATACTGGAGGCATTTGTGAAGACAGCAATCACCGAAATGTTCGGCGTCGAACATCCGATCATTCAGGGTGGAATGCACTATGTGGGGTTCGCCGAACTTGCGGCCGCGGTGTCGAATGCCGGCGGGCTCGGGGTCATCACCGGCTTGACGCAACGGACGCCGGAACTTTTGGCCAAGGAGATCGCGCGCTGCCGCGACATGACGGACAAGCCGTTCGGCGTGAACCTGACCTTTCTGCCGACCTTCACCGCGCCACCTTATCCGGAATACATCGCTGCCATCAGGGAGGGCGGCGTCAAGATCGTCGAAACTGCTGGGCGCAGCCCCGAACAGTACATGCCCGCCCTGAAGGCAGGCGGCATCAAGGTGATCCACAAATGTACGTCTGTGCGGCACTCGCTCAAGGCCGAGCAGATCGGTTGCGATGCGGTCAGCGTCGACGGTTTCGAATGTGGCGGCCATCCCGGCGAAGACGACATGCCCAATATGATCCTGTTGCCGCGTGCGGCCGAAGAGCTGAAAATACCCTTCGTTGCCTCGGGCGGCATGGCCGACGCGCGCAGCCTGGTTGCGGCACTCGCAATGGGCGCCGCCGGCGTGAACATGGGGACGCGCTTTATCGCCACCAAGGAAGCGCCGGTGCATGAGAACGTCAAGAATGCGTTGGTCAAGGCATCAGAGCTGGACACCCGGCTGGTCATGCGTGCGCTCCGGAATACAGAGCGAGTCTTGAACAACAAGGGTGTCGAGCAGTTGCTCGAGATCGAGCGCGCGAAGGGCAAGAGCCTCAAGATCGACGATATCCACGACCAGGTGGGGGGCGTTTATCCCAAGGTGATGATCGACGGCGATATGGACGCGGGCGCCTGGAGCTGCGGCATGGTCGTTGGACTCATTCGCGACATTCCGACCGTGAAGGAGCTGATCGATCGCATCATGGCGGACGCCGAGCGACTGATCAGGGACCGACTTACAGGATTCCTCGATGCCGACAGCAAGGCAGCCCTGAAGGTCGCGTGAAGGCACGCCGGGAGCGGCGCGAATGGCCGAAGAGAATAGCGGTTGTTAGGAGGCAAGGAATACTTGCCATCAATGGCCCGTTGGCAAGAGTTCAGAATGAATTGGCGAAGCGGTGCTCTGGAAGTCCCTGTGCGATGCCATGAATGGCAAGAACATGACCCGCTTGGGGTTTAAGGCTTAATTGCTCGCGATCCAGAAACTTCCTCGCCGTCGTAACGAACAATGTCTTCAGATCAGGTCCGCCGAAGCACAAGCAGGTCGGATTGGTCGCCGGCACCGGAATAACGGTGTCGATCCGGCCGTCCGGTCGGTAGCGTATCACCCGGCCGCCGGAGAAGAATGCGGTCCACAGCCCGCCGGCAACGTCGATGCACGCGCCGTCAGGCCTCTCCCCGGAGGCGCTGTAGTCCGCGAACAGTCGTCTGTTGCGGATCGCGCCATCATCGAGATCGAAGTCGAACTGCCAGGTGCGGTATCGCCTCGTATCCGTGAAATAGAGCGTGCGATTGTCGGGTGAGAACGCAATTCCATTCGTGACGATGACATCGCCGAACATGTGCGCCGTCCGCCCGTCCGCGTCCACACGATACAGCGACCCGTTCGGCCGATGCAGCTGGTTGTCCATGGTGCCGATCCATAGTCGGCCCCGCGCGTCGACGCGCCCGTCATTGAGGCGGTTGTCGGGACCGCTTTCGACCTCACAGAGCTGACTTGGAGGACCGTCGCCGGACGAGCGGCGATAAAGGCGCAGATCCTGCGCGAGCAGGTGGGAGCCATCTGCCGTCAGAGCCTGACTGCCGAGGAAGTTGCACGCGTACGGAAAGACCTGATGAGCGCCGGTTGCCGGATCGAAGGATTGATGCAACTGCCGGTCGATGTCGACCCACCATAGCTTGCGGGAACGGTCGCACCACAACGGCGTCTCGCCGAGAATGTCGGCCGTGGCCACTGCGGTCTCGACCCGGTGCGCAGGGATCAGGTCGGCGGTCATACCGATATCCGGTTCCAGCCACGAGCGCTGTCTCCGAAAGCCTCGTATCCGTCCGCGGTGACAGCGATCGTATCCTCCAGCTTGATGAAGCCGCGCGCGTGGGGCAGCGTGGTTTCAATCGAGATGACCATGCCGGCTTCAAGCGGTTCGTTGGCGTCGTCGGCGGGATAAGGGATGGGGCCGCTCGACGTCAGACGCGGCGCTTCGTGGCTGACGATCCCCATTCCATGGGCGACGAAATGCATTTGCTTGCTGTAAGCGGACCGCGCGAGCGCTTCGTTGGCCGCGGTGTAAATGCCGCTGCCGGCGAGGCCGGCGCGGATCGGCATTCGGGCTGCCTGCTGGATCAGGTCGATCTCGCCGAGTAGATCGAGAAGCTCGCCGTCGGGAGCCCCGTGTACGGCCATCCGGCAGAGGTCGCCGATGTAGCCGCGGTAGTTGCCGCCCGAATCCAGTGAGACGACGTCGCCCGGTTCGAGACGCTGTTCGGATGGAGCCCGGTTGAGGCTCGTTCCCAATGTCACCAGCGCGTATTCGAAAATCATGTCCCGGGACAGCTCGGCCTGCCGCAAATGATCGATGATCTCGCGCTTGCTCTGCCCGGGGCGGGTCTGGTTGACCGCAGTCATCATGGAGGCGACGACACGCTCGGAGGCTTCGCGGAGGACGTCCAGCTCGGCCGCCGTCTTGACGGCGCGCAGCTTCTCAAGCGGGCGCATCGCCTCGACGAACTGGCAATGGCCGAACTCCCTGCGCAACACGTCCGCCGCATCGGCCGGCAGAAATGAGCCCTCGATTCCGACACGGAGCGCAGAAGGCGCGACGGACTTCAGCTGCTTGACGGCGAGTGCCATCGCCTCGACCGTGGTCGACGATCCGAACACGATCGCCGGCATCCAGTAGCCGTCGCTCGTCCGGTTCTGGACGCTGTCGCGCTCGTTCCGGTTCGCGATATAGGCCGACTTCTCCAGCGCGCCCTTCATATAGACGAAAATGGGCAGGTACCGGCTGATGCCGATCGCCTCCATATAGTCGAATTGGAAATGATAGTAGCCGCCAAGAAGGTACTGGATGTTGTGCTTGGAGGTGACGATCAGCACGTCGATGCTGGCATCGTCGAGCAGGCGGTCGAGTCTGGCCGTGGAGAAGGGAACACCGGAACGCATGTGTTTCTCGCTGCTCGACAATTATGCCCGACGCTCCGGCGCCAGGCCGCGGGCGATCAACCCTCGTTCCAGGAGGCGAGGGCATGCGCGACGCAGCCGTTGATGTGCTCGGTGAGCACGGCCCTGGCGCTTTTGATGTCGCGCTTGAGGGCGCATTCCAACAGCGCCTTGTGCTGATTGATCGTCTCGGCGCCGCGGTAGCGCAGCGCATAGCGGAAATATTTGTCGAACACGACCGCGTGGGTCTGCATCAGCTCGCGCGAACCGCAACTCGAAATGAGCGCCTGGTGGAATTCGCCGTCGTAGCGTTTACGCAGCTCAGGATCGTCGCCTTCGCTGAGGACGGTGCGTTCGGTCGCCGCCAGCTTGTGATGCGCTGACACCACCCGGCCTTCCCACTCCACGTCGCCGGCCCGGAACGACTCGGCCATCGCATGATGTTCCAGCAGGATACGGAGACCGGCGAGCTCACGCAGGTTCTGGATGGATATCGGCGCCACCTCGAAGCCGCGCTGACCTTCCGCGACCACGAAGCCCTCGGACGTCAACCGGTTGAGGATCTCGCGCAGCGTGGAGATGCTGACGCCGTAATCTTCCTTCATGGCGTCGAGCTTGAGCCGCCCGGAGGGCGTCAGCACGCCGAAAATGATGTCGGATCGAATCCGCTGATAACCGCTGTCGCCCGCCGACAAGGGCCTCCCCTCAAGTGACGTCATGCTCTCCGATCCCGCAAACGCGCGCGCAACGCCCTGTGATGGGGCGGCCGAACTATCAATGTTACCAGCAATATAGCAGACACCCAGCGTCGTATGTAATCAAAAATATCAGATGAAATCGATTTTATCATTTGACTGAGAAATATAGTTATGTTTTTTGATTGACCTGAGGGTGCAGAAAATAATGGCCTAACGCCGCGATCGTGCCCCGATCGAACAGGGAGGTAATAATGAGTTTGTTGGTACGGACGCTGTCTGCGACGGCGATCTGCGTGGCGCTGACGGTCGGCGCATCAGCTCAGGACATTCAGGAGCGGACGATCAGGTGGGGCCACCTGAACAACACCGATCACCCCGTCAGCTTTGGTGTGCAGAAGTTCGCCGAGATCCTGCTGGCAAAGAGCGGGGGCAAGATGAAGGTCCGCGAGTTCGCGGCTTCACAGCTCGGCAACGAGTTGCAGCAGCAATCCGCGCTGCGCGGCGGCACCCAGGAGATGCTGTCGGCCTCGACGACGTCGCTCGCCACCGTCATTCCGGAATTCGGTCTTATCGATTTCCCGTTCCTGTTCAACACGACCGAGCAGGCCGATGCTCTCGCGACCGGAAAATTCGGCAAGGCGATGATCGATACGCTGCCGTCGAAGGGGCTGATTGGCCTCGGATATTGGGGCCTGGGCTTCCGCAACGTCACGAATAGCACCCGCCCGATCACCAAGCTTGAGGACTTCAGCGGCCTCAAGCTTCGTGTGATTCCGAACCCGGTCTATCTCGAAAGTTTCAGTGCCTTTAAGGCCAATCCGGTCCCGATGGCCTTCGGTGAGCTGTATTCGGCGCTGGAGACCCGCACCGTCGACGGCCAGGAGAATCCCTACACGGTCATTCTCTCGAACAAATTCTACGAAGTGCAGAAGTACGTTTCCGCGACAAATCATACCTTCACCCTGAACATCATTCTGGTGAGCAAGGTCTTCTGGGACAAGCTGTCCCCGACCGAGCAGGGGCTGATGCGCGAAGCCTATGAAGAAAGCCGCGGCTACCAGAAGGAGCAGACGCGCCTTCAGACCGAAAAGGCTCTGGCTGAGCTGCAGGCCAAGGGTATGCAGTACAACGCGATCGCCCCCGAAGAAACGGAGCGCATGCGGAAGGCAGCGCAACCGGTCGCGGACAAGATTTCAGCTAATCTTCGTCCCGAGACGGTGAAGCTCTTCAACGAAGAGGTCGAGCGCATCCGCAAGGACGTGAAGTAGTCGACTTCTTTCATCACGCAGGCGGCGGAGCCGGCCAGTGGCCGGCTCACACCCTCATTTGCCCGGACGTCACGCATGGCGCGAGTTCTCGACCTCTATTGCACGTTCCTGAAAGCCGTCATTGCCGCCTGTCTCGCGATCATGGTGGTCCTGGTCTTCGGCAATGTCGTCCTGCGTTACGGCTTCAACTCCGGAATCGCGATTTCCGAAGAATTGTCGCGCTGGCTGCTGGTCTGGTTGACCTTTCTCGGCGCAATCGTCGCGCTTCGCGAGCACGCCCATCTCGGCGTCGACACCCTCGTCCGGATGCTGCCGGCCTCCGGCAAGCGCATCTGCTTCGTCATCAATTATTGCCTGATGCTGTTTGCCGACTGGCTGCTGCTTTCGGGAAGCTGGCGCCAGACCATCATCAATATCGACGACCGTGCGCCGGCCACCGGTCTTTCCATCGGGATATTCTATGCGGTCGGCGTGGTCTTTGGCGTGTCAGCCGCGATTATCCTTCTCTACGACCTGTACCGGGTGATCAGCGGGCAGGCGAGCGAGGAAGACATGGTGGCTGTCAGGGAATCGGAGGAGCAATGATGTCCTCCACCGCCATCACGCCTGTTCATTTTCTTCGCGTCACCTGGATCACGCCATGACGATCGCCGTCTTTACGTTCTCGCTGCTCGGCGCCATGGCGCTGGGCATGCCGATCGCCTTTGCGCTCCTCATCTGCGGCGTCGCCCTGATGAGCACGATCGACATGTTCGACGCGCAGATCGTGGCGCAGAACGTCATCAACGGCGCGGACAGCTTTCCGCTGATGGCCATTCCCTTCTTCATGCTCGCCGGCGAGATCATGAACAAGGGAGGGCTGGCCAAGCGCATCGTCAATGTCGCCCTTGTTGCGGTCGGGCATTTCCGGGGCGGTTTGGGCTACGTAACGATCATGGCGGCCTGTATCCTGTCGTCTTTGTCGGGGTCTGCAGCGGCCGATGCTGCCGCGCTCGCGGCGCTGCTGGTGCCGATGATGGTGGCAGCGGGACACAAGAAGTCCTACGCGGCTGGTCTCGTGGCTGCCGGTGGGGTCATCGGCCCCGTCATTCCGCCCAGCATCGGTTTCGTCATCTTCGGCGTCGCCGCCAACGTATCGATCTCCAAGCTGTTTCTCGCCGGCATCGTCCCCGGCCTCCTGCTTGGATTGGGCCTCTGCCTCGCCTGGTACTGGGTGGTGCGCAAGGAGAACCTGTCGCCGCCGCCGAGGGCCTCGCTGCGCGAAATCCTGCACGCCGTCACCGACGGGTTCTGGGCGCTCATGCTGCCCGGGATCATCATCGTGGGCTTGCGCTTCGGCATCTTCACGCCGACCGAGGCCGGCGTCGTCGTCGCCGTCTATTCGCTGTTCATTGCGACCTGCATCTATCGCGAGCTGAAATGGTCGGAGGTCTACGCGGTCCTGGTGTCGTCTGCCGTGACGACGAGCGTCGTCATGTTCCTCGTCGCCGCAGCGCTGGTGTCGTCCTGGCTCATCACGGTGTCCGAAATCTCCGCTCAGGTCGTCGATCTCCTGAAACCCTTCATGGGGAACAACACGCTCCTGATGCTGGCGATCATGGTGATCGTGGTAGTCGTGGGAACGGCGCTCGACATGACGCCGACGATCCTCATCCTCACGCCGATCCTGATGCCGGTCATCAAGGCGGCGCATATCGACCCCGTCTATTTCGGCGTGCTCTTCATCATCAACAATTCCATAGGCCTGATCACGCCACCGGTCGGCATCGTGCTCAACGTCGTGTGTGGCGTCTCCAAGATCAGCATGGAGGATATCATCAAGGGCGTCTGGCCTTTCATGATCGCGCAACTGATCGTCCTGTTCGCGATGGTGCTATTCCCGGGATTGGTGACGATCCCGGCAAAATGGTTTGGCGGCTAGTCGCTTAGCTTCTACAAAGGACAAGAGGGACAAAAATGGCCGCTAAAATCATGATCCTCAACGGACCCAATCTCAATTTCCTCGGCATCCGCGAGCCGCACATTTATGGCGCGACGACGCTTAGGGAGATCGAGGCGAGCTGCCAGGCGCTGGCCGATCAGCTCGGAGTTTCGATGTCGTTCTATCAATCGAACATGGAGGGCGAGCTCGTCAGCCTGATCCAGTCCGCCCATGGCGACGCGGACGCAATCATCATGAATCCCGCGGCCTATTCGTTCACCTCGATCGCGCTGATCGATGCGCTGAAGATTTTCGAGGGCGTGAAGATCGAGGTGCACATCTCGAACATTCACGCGCGGGACGAGCTGCACCGCCACTCGATCACCTCGAGTGCCTGCACGGCGGTCATTTGCGGCCTGGGTCCTTACGGCTATCTTGCCGCGATTCTGGCTGCCGTCCAACGGCTTGGGCAATTGCCTCAGACCATCGCGCCGGCTCTGCACGGGCTTGCGGCCGGCGGCAAAGCGTAGGCAAGGAGGGCGGGATGCGCGGAAGGGGATTTCTTGCCATCTGGAGCGACGTCGAGGCTCACGATCTGATCGATTATCGGCACTGGCTGACGCGTGAGCACACGACCGAGCGCGTGACGACGAAGGGCTTCCTGGCATCGCGTGTATTCCGCGCGGCAAGAGACGACATCAACCGCTTCTTCATTCTGTATGAGCTGGAAACACCGGAGGTGCTCGACGGCGAGGCCTATCTGGCGCGTCTCAACGCACCGACGCCGTGGTCACAGCGCATCATGCCGAAGCTCGGCAATTTCGTGCGAGGCGGGGGTGTCATGGTCGCGCGGGAAGGGCGGGGCGAGGGCGCGTCGATCGCGGCGCTCCGGATCGAGACGTTGCCGAAAGATCCCCAAAGTCTGGCTCAGGCGCTGGTTGGGTGCGACGGGGTTGCCGCCGTGCAGATCGGCGCGACCGACAAGGCGCGGACGTCGGTGCCGACTGCCGAAAAGGGCATGCGGAAGAACGAGGGCTTTTTCGCGGGGCTTTTGCTGATCGAGGCACTCGACGTCGCGTCTTTGCAGGCTGCCTTGCGGAAAGCGGCGGACATTGCCTCCGACGTCGTGACCGGGGCGAGCGAGCCCGAAGTTTATCAAAGCACGTTTGCGCTCGACGCCCGTATCGCGGATTTCGGCTGATGGCAGCGTTCTCGCTCGCCGCGCTGACCGTGCTCGAGCTTGCGCCGCCCGAGATGATCGAATTGGCGGCGCACTGCGGCTACGAAAGAGTCGGGCTCAGGCTATTGCCCGCCACGCCTGGCGGTGTTGCCTATCGCCTGATGGACGATGCGCCGCTCCTGCGGGAGACGCTTCGGCGGTTGGAGTTGACGGGGGTGACTGTTGCCGATCTCGAGGTCGTTGCGTTCAGACCGGAAACGGACGTCGCGTCGTTCACGCCCTTCTTCGAGGTGGGCGCGCGCCTCGCCGCCAAACACATCCTCGTCGCAGCCTACGATCCGGATCTGGCGCGGTTTTCGGATCGCTACCAGCAATTTTGTGAAGCGGCAGCGAACTATGGCCTGACTTCCGATCTCGAATTCATGCCCTGGACGAGCGTTCCGGACCTGAAGACAGCCATGCGCATCGTCGGCGACGTCGATCGTCCCGGTGCCGGCATTCTGGTCGATGCGCTGCATTTCGATCGGTCGCAGAGTTCGCTTGCGGACCTCCGCGCCATCCCGGCGCAACGCCTTCACTACTGGCAACTATGCGACGGCCCGGCCGAACGCCCGGCGACCACGGAGCAGCTCATCCATGCGGCTCGCGAGGAGCGGATGTTTCCGGGCGAGGGCGGAATAGACCTGATGGGGCTGGCAAGCGCGATGCCGAATGACCTGACCATCAGCATCGAGGTTCCGACCGTTCAACTGGCAAAGAGCGCCGATGCCGCGTCGCGCGCGCGCCGGGCGTTGGCGGCGGGCAGAGCCGTCATGGAGCGGGCGCGCAGCCAACGTTGAGAATTTCGGGACGGGAAGGGGTGTGCGGGATGTCGCAAGCCGATCGCTCCTGGGATGTCGAGACCGATCTCCTGGTCGTCGGAGCGGGTGCCGCCGGCATGACGACATCGCTGGTGGCGGCCCTTGAAGGGCTCGACGTGATCCTTTGCGAGAAGTCGGATACGGTTGGCGGCACGACCGCGACTTCCGCCGGCACAGTCTGGATTCCGGGCAATCGGCAGGGACGGCTTGCAGGAACGCCAGACTCGATCGAGGCGGCACGAGTCTATCTCGAAGCATTGCTCGGCGTGCACGCCGCGGACGCGCGCGTGGATGCATTTCTCCAGGCGGGTCCCGTCATGCTCGACTATCTCGAGCAGAAGACGAGCGTAGTGTTTGCGGCGCCCCCGGTACACCCCGACTACAAGAACCTTCCCGGTGCAGCGATCGGCGGTCGTGCGCTCGGCGCCATTGCGTTCGACGGCCGCAAGCTTGGCAAAGATTTCGATCGCGTCAGACCTCCGCGGCGAGAGTTCATGGTCCTCGGCGGCATGATGGTAGGAAAGGCGGACATCCCGGCGCTGTTGGCGCCGCTCCGGAACTGGACGAACTTCAGGCATGTCGTTGGTCTTGTCGGCCGGCACTTGCTCGATCGGCTTTGCTACAGGCGCGGAACGCGTCTGATCATGGGTAACGCGCTCGTCGGGAGGCTGTTTGACGGCCTCCGTCGTTCCGGCGTCCATCTGCGATACGAGACTGAGCTCAGCGAGCTCATCCGCGATGGCGACGCGGTCGTTGGGGCGGTCTTGTCATCACCGGCCGGCGCATTGGCGATACGTGCCCGCAAAGGCGTTGTGTTGGCAACGGGGGGCATCGGCTGGAGCCGCGAACTTCGCGAAAGGTTTTTTCCGGAGGGCGCGCGCCGATTTTCACTCACGCCTTCGTCCAATACCGGGGACGGCATGCTCGCGGCCGAACGCGTCGACGCAGTCATCGAGCGCGATCTCGACAGCCCCGCTCTGTGGATGCCAAGCTCGGTCATGACGCAAGCGGACGGCCACGTTTCGGTGTTCCCGCACATCATGCTCGATCGTGCCAAGCCGGGACTGCTTGCCGTGAACAAGTCCGGCCGCCGTTTCGTGAATGAAGCCGACTCTTATCACGACTTCGTGGAAGCGATGTTGCGTTCGAACGCGTCTTCCTCGTCGGCGCCGCCGGCTTTCCTGATTTGCGATCGCGCCTTTATCGGGGCCTACGGCATTGGTCTCGTTCATCCCGGGACGAAGGATTTGGACAAGTTTCTGAGGGCCAGATATTTGGTGGCGGGCGAGACGATCGAAGCATTGGCCGAAGAAATCGGCGTCGATAGCGGCGCGCTTGCTCAAACGGTTGCGCGATACAATCGCTATGCCGACAGCGGGGTGGACCCGGATTTCGGCCGCGGTTCAAGCGAGTTGAACCGGTTCAATGGTGATCCCTCAGCCAAGCCAAATCCGTGCCTGCGGCGGATCGGTCCCGGGCCATTCTATGCCGTCGCGGTATGGCCGACGGATCTCGCCAGCAGTGCCGGCTTGTGCACGGATTCAACCGCCCGGGTTTTGTCTGGCGATGGGGCGGTCATACCCGGACTCTACGCCGTCGGTACGGATGCATCCTCGATCTTTCGAGGCACTTATCCGGGGCCGGGCACGATGATCGGACCTGCGATGGTATTCGGATGGTGCGCGGCGATGCATGCCGCGGGCGTTTTCGGCCAGGAAGAAGAAGGTAACTGAAAGCTGCTCGTTCGCTACGACAGCTAGGAACTCTTGCGCACCATCGAGGCTTGAATCCGCGGGCCAGCATTGCCGCCAATTGCTGGTCTGCACGGCCCCGCCTCCAAGCCCCCCATACCCCCCAGGGTGGGGCCGTGCTTCATCGCAGGAGATGCAATGCCTGAGCCGACCGAGCAAGACATCAGAGACCGCGCGCACCGACTGTGGGAGCGAGCAGGCAAGCCGGAGGGCCGCGAGCAAGAATTTTGGCACGCAGCCGAGCAAGAGCTACGCAACGAAGACAAGTCGAACACCATGCGGACGCCGGATACGCTGTGACCGCCATGGGTGCCGTTCTGCTACGGAACAGAGCCTTCTAGAACGACTTGGTTCTAGAAAGACTTGGAGTTCTGAGCAGCACGGGCAGCGAAGCGGGCCCGTTCGCACGACGGTGTTTGCGGTGGACGAGCAGAAAAAGATAGAGCACCAGATCGAACTCGCAACGCGAGCGGCGGCGCTTGTCAAAGACGAAACCACTATCCAGCGTTTCAGGAACTTCGCTGAGGAGCTGAAGCGGAAGCTGCTTCGCATGATGCGGCGCGGTCAGGTGCCAACGCGCGCGTACGAGCTCTGGGAGCAGGCGGGTCGCCCGGTCGATCGCGAAGTGGAATTTTGGCTCGAAGCGGAACGGCAGATCGAACAAGAGCGCGAACAGAGGAAGCTCTCGGGGCCCCCAGAGAAACGATAGCTGTTGGCGCTGCTGGTGCCCACATCGGCAGCGAGCAAGTCGCTGACTTTGTCCGCATTCCCCTGGACAGAGAAAAAGCCGCCGAGTTCTTCACCCTGGCGGCTTCGGAAGTCCGTAGCTGTTGATTGTCTCCTCAGCCTTGTGCGTACCGCCGTTACCTTGTTTGCGGCCATGCAAGATCATTATAGGCGAAGGCAATCGATTTCACTGTGACTTGAAGCACACATTGCAAAGCTGCCTCTTGCTCCGTCATTCCCTTACGCGCCCGCGGCGACACCCAGGCGGCCGATGCCGGGAAGCTTCACCGCCGGGCGGCGGACGTCGAGGCCGAGCACCGCGCCGAGGAAATTGATCTCGACCCCTTCGACCCAACCGATGGTCATGCCGAGATAGCCCGACAGCGAGGCGTAGAGGCCGGTGCCGGACGCTGTGACGCCGGCCCAGCGTCCGCTGTAGGGAAAGTCCTTGCCGATCGCGGTCGGCGGCAGCACGGCGCGCAGCTCGGGAACGGCGTCCAGCGCCGCCTGCACGAAGGTGTTGGAATTCGGTCCCGGCCAGGCGCTGTAGTCGCCATAGGTGCGGAACTTGTAATTCTCGATGACGTCGCGGATCTTCGGAATCAGCGCTTCGGCCCGAGTGCCGTCGACCGCGACCACCGTTTCCGGCAGGGCGCCGAACCAGCGGCCGTCGGGCGCAAAGCCGTTGCTGCGAATCGGGTCGCCCCAGGCCGTGTAGTCGTACCGGCTGTAGGTGGCGGCACCCTTCTCCTTGACGACGATCCAGGTGTGGACGGCGAAAATGCTGCGCCAGCGCGCGGTGCGCGCGGCGAACACGCGGATCAGCGCGTCCGGATCGGCGGATGCGGGCGGCAGCAGGCCGGCGCTGGAGCGATCCGCCGTCTGCCAATTGCCGCGGCCGTCTCCGCGTAAATAATAGCGGCCGGCCGACACGCCGATCGGCACGAACATCAGCAGCAGGAAGAGAATCAAGACTTTCCTCAAGGGCAAACGGCGGTCAGGCGGGACGATGCCACCAATATAGTTCGCAATGCACGCCGCGCCAGCGCCCTCCGGCTCTTGCATTCGGGAACTGCGGCCATATGTTGCGCAGATGAGGAAGCTGTCACTCGTCGAAGACCAGGCCATCCAGGCGCGCATCGCGTTCGTCGCGGGCGCCGAAACGTTCGATCGCCTCTTCGCCGGCATCCGGTTCGACGAAATCGACGGCAATCTGCTGTTTGCCGTTGCGCGCAACGAAGACTGTGCGGCCGAGATCGAGGACGAGTTCTCGCATCACCTTGCCGTGGTCGCGACGCAGATCCTGGCGCAGAGCGTCGACGTGGTCGTGGTGCTGCCGAAGGTTCTGCAATAGCTTTCTGCCCGCAGGCCGCTTGCCTTCGCCCTGTCTCTCCGCTTTTCAATGCAATTGCAAAATTGTAATGACGTCATTGGGCGCTCAGGCCCGAGGTGCGTTATCGACGGAGCTCGACGAAGGGCTCGTCGACGCTCGCCTCTATTTGCGAAACAACATTGGATACAAATTGGCGCCCACCAGGAAAGCCCGGGCCACGACCGGCGCGATAAAGACAAAAAGCCGGAGCTCAAAGAGCCAGAGCTCAAAAAGCAAAGGCTCGAAGAGCCAAGGCTTAAAAAGTAGCGGCTTAAAAAATATCGGCTTAAAAAGTAGCGGCTTAAAAGCTGACGGCTCAAAAAGTGGCGGCTCAAAAAGCAAGAGCTCGGGAAGCAAGAGCTTGAAAAGCAAGAGCGCTTTGCGTTCCGCGGTCGCCTCCTCATCGCCGCTCGGTATGCTGGCGCTGCATCTGCTCGAGCAATGGGAAAAGTCCGGCCGCGACGGCCTCGTGTTCCTCTGCGACGACGAGAGCAGGGCGGAGCGGCTGGGCGGCGTGATCCACGCGCTCGATCCCTTGGTCGAAGTGCTGGTGTTTCCGCGCCTGAACACGCTGCCCTTCGACGGCCTCGAGCCGTCCCGCGAGATCGCGGGCCGGCGCAGCGCGGTGCTGCGGCGCCTCGCAAAGGCCAAGAAGCCGGTCTTCCTGGTGTCCACCGCGGAAGCCATCATGGAACGGCTGCCGCTGCCGGCGAGCTGGTCGCGGTCGAGCCTCACGCTGAAGGTGGGCGCGCCCTATTCGGGGCCCGAGCTGGAGAGCCGGCTGGAAGCGCTCGGCTACGATCTCGACGAAGAGGCGGAGTATCCCGGCGGCGTCCTGTTCCACGGCAAGACGTTCGAAGTATTTCCCGCCGGCGCGCTTGCGCCCTTCAGGATCGAGCATTCCGGCGAGACGATCCGCAAGATCGTCGCCGTCGATCCGGTCGAGCACGAGGTCGTCTACGAGACCAAGGAATTGACCATCGACCCCATGTCCGAACGGATCGCGCTGGGAGCTACGCGCGGACAGCGGGCGACGCTGCCGGATTATTGCGGTCGCGCGCGATGGATCGTGGATGCCGGGGTGTCGGCCCATGCCGATAGCTGGCTCGGCACGATCGAGGAGGCCGCCGGCCGCAGAGATGCGGAGCGCGAATATCTGGGGCAGACGGACTGGAAGCGGCTGAAGAAGAGCTTCAGCGTGCTGCCGCGCAAGGCCGCCTTCATCTCGACGCCGGAGTTCTCGAAGCTCGCCGCGCCGCGCAAGGCACTTCGCGCCTTCGTCGCCGACATGCAGCGCGGTGGATCGCGGCTGCTGTTCGTCGCGGCGGTCGAGGATGACCTTCGCGCGATGGAGCGCATGAGCGGCATCAAGGCGGAGCGCCTTGCCGATTGGAGCGAGGTGTCGAAGGGACGGAGCCGCGAAGCCGCGCTGCTGGCCGATTTCGACGCGGGGTTCATTGGTGCGGGCCGCAAGCCGCTTGTCGTCGTGACCGCGTCCGACGTGCTCGGCAGCCGGGCCCATCATCCCCAGCCGATGGCGCGCTCGTGGAATCCGGCGTTCGATCATCCTGACGTGCCCGAGAAGGGCGCCGCCATCGTCCATCTGCAACGCGGGCTCGCCGTGCTCGACGGCTTGCAGACCCTCGACATGGGACGGGGATCGCGGCGCGAGATGGTCAGGCTCGCCTTTGCGGGCGACAATGCCGTGCTGGTGCCGCCGTCCGATCTTGCCGTGATCTGGCCCTATGCCGGCGAGCCCGGCAAGCTGACGCTGGACAAGGCGGACGGCAGCAGTTGGTGGGCGCGGCGCACCGAGGCGGAGGCGGAAATTCAGGTCGCCGCCAAGGCGCTCGCCAAACACATCAGCCAGCGCCGCCGCCGCCGTGCACCCAAACTGGTGCCGCCGGGGGCGAACTACGAAAAATTCGTCGCGCGTTTCCCCTATTTCACGACGGTCGATCAGGCCAAGGCGATTCAGGACGTCCTCGACGATCTGGCGTCGGGCCATCCCATGGACAGGGTGATCTGCGGCGACGTTGGATTCGGCAAGACCGAGGTGGCGCTGCGCGCAGCGGCCGCGGTGGCGCTGTCGGGCAAGCAGGTGGCGATTGCGGCGCCGACGACCGTGCTGGCACGGCAGCATGTCGAAACCTTCCGCAAACGGTTCGGCCCGCTCGGGATCGAGGTGGGAAGCCTGTCGCGGGCCAGTTCAGGCCCGGAGACGCGGGAGACGAAGGAAGGGCTGCGGCGTGGCAGGCTGAAAGTCGTGGTCGGCACGCAGGCTCTCGCGGCAAAGGACGTGAAGTTCGCCGACCTTGGCCTCGTCATCATCGACGAAGAGCAGCATTTCGGCGCGGCGGAGAAGGCGAGGCTTTCAGGACTGGCAAAGGGTGCTCATTCGCTCTGGATGAGCGCCACGCCGATCCCGCGCACGCTCGCTGCGGGTCTTGCCGGCTTCAGGGATCTCAGCGTGATCGCCTCGCCGCCGGTTCATCGCCTTCCCATCGTGACCAGGATCGCGCCGCTTTCGGAAGCCGCCATTGCCGCGGCGCTGCTGCGCGAGCGCAGGCGGAACGGACAGAGCTTCCTGATCTGTCCGCGCATCCAGGATCTGGAGCCGATGCTGGCGCGGGTGCAATCGGTGGCGCCGGAGCTGCGCATCGTCTGTCTGCACGGCAGATTGCCCGTCGAGGAGATCGACGACCGGATGATGAGTTTTGTCGACGGCGAAGCGGATGTGCTGCTGGCGACCAATATCGTGGAAAGCGGCCTCGACATACCGCGCGCCAACACCATCGTGGTGTGCTGGCCCGAAAAGTTCGGCCTGGCACAGCTGCATCAGCTCAGGGGGCGGGTGGGACGCGGCGGCACGCGCGCGTTTGCCCATCTGCTAACGGAATCGACTTCGGAACAGTCCGAGAAGCGTCTGGCGGTGCTGGAGGAGTTCAGCAAGCCGGGTGCCGGCTTTGCGATCAGCGAGCGCGACCTCGACCTCAGGGGCGCCGGCGATCTGTTCTCGGAACAGCAGTCCGGGCACGTCCAGGTGTTCGGACCCGTGCTCTACAGTCACCTTCTGAAGCTGGCCTCCGAGCGCGGCAGCGACACCGGCGCCGATCTGTGGGTCCCCGATCTCAATATGCCGCTGGCCGACATGCTGCCTGAAGGCTACGTGCAATCGGAAGCGGTCCGGCTTGAGATTTATGGGCGCGCAGCCCGGTGCCGCAGCGACGACGATCTGGAAGATCTGGAGGAGGAGATATCGCGCCGTTTCGGCAGACTGCCGCCGGAGGCTCGCGACTTCTTCGCATCCGCCAGACTCCGGATCGATTGCAAGCGGCGCGGCATCGTCAGGCTCGATGTCGGGCCCGAGGCCGTCGCCGCGACGTTCCTGCCGGGGCGGCTGCGGAAATCCGGGGCGAAGTCGAAGGCGGGATCGCTCCAGCGCGACGGCGACCGCGTCGTCTATTCCGGTCGCCGCGACCAGGACCCGTTCAGCCGCGTCGAGGAATTCCTCGAACTCCTCGACGCCTAGGGATTATTCGGTCTGCTCGACGGTCGCCGGCATTTTCGCCACCGACATCAGCGAGCGGGCAACCTGGTTGAGGAGCTGGTCGGCGTTCTCCTCCTCGGCCAGCGATTTCGACAGCAGGCTGACGATGGCACTGTGCCGAAGTTGCTGGGCGAGGTTGCGCGCCGTGCTATAGCCCGCGATCTCGTAATGCTCGACGCGTTGTGCCGCGCCGATCAGGGCGAGGTCGGCCGCCGCGTCCTCCTTGTCCTCGCCCTCGGCCATGATCTCCTGGCCCTCCTCGACGAGGCCCATCATCCCCTTGCAGGGCTTGGCGCGGGCGGATTTGCCGAGCATTTCGAAGCACTCGTTGATGCGCTCGACCTGCGCTTCGGTCTCCGCGAGGTGGTGCTCGAACAGCTCGCGCAACTGGTCGAAGCGGGCAGCCTCCGCCATCTTGGGAAGCGCCTTGGTCAACTGCTTCTCGGCATGCAGGATATCGCGCAGCTCGTTGATAAGCAGATCACCGAGACCAGCTTCGTCCGCCGGCGGCGAGCTCTCCGTTACGATGGCGGTGGCCGGACCCGGTTCGCCCGCCTGGATCGCCGGCGAGTCCGTGAATACCCAGTCGCCGCCCTCGTTCCACGGTCCGCGCGTGTCGATCTCGCCATGGTCGCCGGCGCCGGTGGAATCGTTGAAGAACTGGTCGACCAGGCCGGGCGTCGGCGGGATGCGGCCGATGCTGAACGCCGGCTTGCCCAAGCTTTCGAGCGCCAGCGTGAACGCCTTCATGTGCGTGATCTCGCGGGTCATCAGGAATTGCAGCGCGTCCTTGCTGCCGGCGTCATCGCAGAAATTGATCAGCCGCTCGTAGACGATCTTGGCCCGCGCCTCCGCGGCGATGTTGCTGCGCAGATCGACGTCGAGCTCGCCGGTGATCTTCAGATAGTCGGCGGTCCAGGCATTTCCCTGGGAGTTGAAGAGATTGACCCCACCGCCGCCCGCGATCGCGATCAGGGGATCGGCTTCGGCCGCCTGGCGGTCGAACTTCGACGGCTTGAGATGCATCCGCGCCAGCGTGCCGACCACTTCCAGATGGCTGAGCTCCTCGGTACCGATGTCCATCAGCAGGTCCTTGCGATCGGGATCTTCGCAGTTCAACCCCTGTATCGAGTACTGCATGGCGGCGGCAAGTTCGCCATTGGCGCCGCCGAACTGCTCAAGCAGCATGTCGCCAAAGCGGGGATCCGGCTCGTCCACCCGAACGGTGAACATCAGCTTCTTGACGTGGTGATACATGGGGGGACTTTCGGGTTCGAAGGACAGGAGAAGAAGATGTTTTGCGAACGGGCGGCTTCAAGGTTCGTTCCTATCGAGACGATCTGCGCCGGCGGTGTCAGGCGCAGATCGTTCGATGTCGTTGGCGGCAGGATTGCGCGCGCTTTGTCAGCGCTGATCCGGACGCTTGGCGGGCGGCCCGCTCTTGTTGCCCGGTGCGCCCTGAATATTCGACGGGTCCTGCGATTGCACGGCGGGGTTGCCGGTGGAGTTCGTCGAACTCGATCCGACGGTTTCACTGGGCTTGGCGGCCGGACCGTTCTTGTTGCCGGGCTGTCCGGCAATGCCGGCCCCTGAATTCTTCGCGCTCGGCGCGGACGATACGTCAGGCTTGCTGGACTGCGCCCAGGCTGCTGCAGGCAGCGCAAGGGCAGCGAGGATAACGGCACCTGTGAACTTCATCTCGGTGTTCTCCGACTGATGCCCCGTCTACTCGAACGCCTCCGACCTGCGTGCGTTCCTGTTGGCGTCAGCTCGAAGCGTCGGCTCGCCCCATCATGGCGAACTATCCGGGCAGCGGCGCCTCCACGACGTCCAGCAGCGCTCCGACGCCTTGTCGCAGGCGGCGCGTCGCGACGGTCTCGGTAGCGAGGCCGAACACCACGAGGGATCGCCCGGTCATTGCATAAGCGCGCCCGAACTCGAACGCGGGCATCTGCCCCTCCGGTTGATTGGTGTCGATCAACCCGAGCCAGTTGCGTCCCTCGGCCACGGCGGGCAAGGTGAAATTCACGACGTCGTAATGGGCGTTGTAGATCAGCATCATGGTCGCATCCGAGCCGCGGCGCTTGATCCCGGTCTCCTGGGCGCGGCCGTCGAGCAGCAGAGCGAAGCATTTGGCGTTGCCGTCCTGCCACTGCTCCGTCGTCATTTCCTCTCCGGACGGCGCGAGCCACGTCACGTCCTTGACGTCCAGCTCCTCGTTGTGGGAACCGACCAGGAAGCGGCTGCGGTAGAGAATGGGAAATGCCTTGCGCGTGGCGATCAGCTTGCGCGTGAATTCGCGCAGGCTGCGGCCGTTCGCGGTGATGCCCATCCAGCCGAGCCAGGCGGTCTCGTTGTCCTGGGCATAGGCATTGTTGTTGCCGTTCTGAGTATGTCCGAATTCGTCGCCGGCAAGCAGCATCGGTGTGCCGTGAGACAACAGCATGGTCGCCAGCAGATTGCGCTTCTGGCGCTCGCGTAGCGCCGTGATTTCCGGATCGTCCGTCGGCCCCTCGGCGCCGCAGTTCCAGGAATGATTGTTGCTGTGGCCGTCGCGATTGTCCTCGCCATTCGCCTCGTTGTGCTTGTCGTTGTACGAGACGAGATCGTTGAGATTGAAGCCGTCATGGGCCGTGACGAAGTTGACGCTGGCCCACGGCCGGCGCCCGCGCCTGTTGAAGAGATCGCCGGATCCCGACACGCGCTTGGCGAAGTCCGCGATCGATCCTTCTTCGCCCTTCCAGAAGGCGCGCACGGTGTCCCTGAACTTGTCGTTCCACTCCGCCCATCCCGGCGGAAACTGACCGACCTGGTAGCCGCCCGGACCGATGTCCCAGGGTTCGGCGATCAGCTTGACGCTGGAGAGCACGGGGTCCTGGCGGCAGGCATCGAGGAAGCCGCCGCCTTCGTCGAAACCGTAAGGCTCTCGTGCCAGGATGGTGGCGAGGTCGAAGCGGAAGCCGTCGACCCGCATCTCGGTCGCCCAGTAGCGCAGGGAATCCGCGACCAGTTGAAGCACGCGCGGGTGTGACAGGTTCACCGTGTTCCCGGTGCCGGTGTCGTTGATGTAGTAGCGCGGCGTGTCCGGCAGCAGGCGGTAATAGCTGGCGTTGTCGATGCCCTTGAAAGACAGGGTCGGGCCGAGCTCGTTCCCTTCCGCGGTGTGATTGTAGACGACGTCGAGGATGACCTCGATCCCATGGGCGTGGAACTGGTTGACCATGGCCTTGAATTCGTTCGCCAGCGGCGTCTTGAGGTAACGCGGCTCCGGCGCGAAGAAGGCGAGGGAGTTGTAGCCCCAGTAATTGCGCAATCCTTTCTCGACCAGATAGCTGTCGTCGACGAAGGCGTGGATCGGCAACAGCTCCGCACTGGTGATGCCGAGCGATCGCAGATAGGCCGGAACCTCCGCATGCGCGAGGCCGGAGAACGTGCCCCGGTCTGCGTCGGGCACCAGCGGATGCAGCTGGGTAAAACCCTTGACGTGCATCTCGTAGACGATCGTCCGCTCCCACGGCACTTCCGGCTTGCGCGCGGCGCCCCAGGTGAAGGCCGGGTCGATGACGCGGCATTTCTGCATCAAGGGCGCGCTGTCGCGTTCGTCGTAGGAGAGATCCTTGTCGGCATGGTCGAGCTGGTAGCCGAACAGCTCCGGTCCCCAGCGCAACCGGCCGACCAGTTGCTTGGCGTAGGGATCGAGCACGAGCTTGTTGGGATTGAAGCGGTGTCCCGCGTCGGGGTCGTAGGGGCCATGGACGCGGTAGCCGTAGACGGTACCGGGACGGGCTGCGGGCAAATAGCCGTGCCAGACTTCGTCGGTATATTCGGGGAGCTCTATCCGCTCCAATTCCGTCTCACCGCTATCGTCGAACAGGCAGAGTTCGACCTTGGTGGCATGGGCCGAAAACAGCGCGAAATTGACGCCAAGCCCGTCCCAGGTCGCGCCGAGCGGAAACGGCTTGCCCTCGGTGATCCGGGAGCGGCGCAGGCTCGAGGCCGCCCGCGTCAGAGCGTCGTCCGAATGTACTTGTTGATCCATCGTTGCCCCCGAATAGCCCTTCAAGAGACTGGTTCAGTCGCCGTTGTTTCGGCTGTCGCCTGCTCGCCGCCGGCCGCCGCAGCGATCACGGCGCCAGGAGGAACATCGTCCGGCTTGGGCAGTGTGGTTGCCCTTTGCTGCGCCGCCTCCTTGCTGATCGCCGCAATCGAGTTGCCGATCCGGTCGACGATGCTGGTCAGCTCCGAATCCGACAGCCCAAGACGCTTTCTGACGAGCCGCACTTGAGTACGGTCGGCCAGGTCGAGTTTGTTGCGGATCGGCTGTGGCTTCGAGCGGCGCATGGCGAAAACTCCTGTGTAGAGTTGCAACCGTCCCTCAGGCGATTCCGTTCCTTGCTTGTCTTGCGGTTGCCCGCCTAGATCGAAGATTTATAGATGGCTGCGTACGACCTGGCCGACTGTGTCCAACTGAAGGCCTGCGCCATGGCAGCGCGGCGCATGTGATCGAGGCGGTCCTTCTCGATCACGAGATCGACCCCCTTCTGGTGCACCAGGGGCGACATCATCGTGCGGCTTGGCCAAGTGGCGTGATGGGACGGCGAGGAACGCTTCCGACGGCTTTCCGTTAGCGCAGCAAATCCTGGAGCCGCTCCATGACCGAATATCCAAAGCCGCCGTTTCCTCCGCAGCAGCAATCGATGCCCGGTTCGACGCGCGCGATGAATCCTCGACCGGATCACGGCGAGGAAAGTTACAAGGGCGCGGCGCGCCTGGCCGGAAAAAAGGCGATCATCACCGGCGGCGACAGCGGCATCGGCCGCGCGGTCGCGATCGCCTATGCCCGGGAAGGCGCAGACATCGTCATCGCCTATTTGAACGAGGACGAGGATGCCGCCGAGGTCAAGGCGCTGGTGGAGCGCGAGGGACGCAAGATCGTCCTGATCCCCGGCGACATCCGCAATCCCGATCATTGCCGCGAGATCGTCCGGCGCACCGTCGAGGAGCTCGGCGGAATAGACATCCTCGTCAACAACGCGGCCCATCAGGCCACGTTCAAGGACGTCGCTGACATCAGCGACGAGGAATGGCAGCGGACGTTCGAGACCAACATCCACGCCATGTTCTATCTCACCAAGGCTGCGATCCCCCACATGCGCCCGGGAGCGGCGATCATCAACACCGCGTCGGTGAATTCCGACATGCCGAATCCGACCCTGCTGGCTTATGCCACGACCAAGGGTGCCATTCAGAACTTTACCGGTGGGCTCGCCCAGATGCTGGCGACGAAGGGCATTCGGGCCAACGCGGTCGCCCCGGGTCCGATCTGGACGCCGCTCATTCCGTCGACCATGCCGGAAGACACCGTCAAGAATTTCGGCAAGCAGGTGCCGATGCAGCGGGCCGGGCAGCCGGCCGAGCTCGCGACCGCCTATGTCATGCTTGCCGATCCGCTCTCGAGCTACACATCAGGAGCGACCCTGGCGGTCACGGGTGGGAAACCGTTCATCTGACTGAAGACTCATCTGCGCGCCATGAGAACGGTGTTGGCAGCCTTCGCTTCGTTCAAATTGGTCGTGAGGAAGCGCACGATGTCGTCGCGCCCAAGTTCCTCCGCCCAGGCGATCAACGTGCCGTAGCGACACATCTCGTAATGCTCGACGAACTGGAACGCTGCACGGCCGCGGCTGTTCCATTCCCGTGGGCAGATCAGGAGAACCGAATGAGCGATGGAGCGGATCATCTTGCGGGCTTGCTGGGACGGGCGGCGATGGACGTGTGGGGCGACATGCCTCGCGACATCCAGGAAGCGCTGTTCGAGACCGCCATGAAGGGACGGGCAGCGGAGCGGGAAGAGCTCGCGCGACTACTGCATGAGCGGCATCCCCGTACGCTTCATCCGGCGCGGCCGGGCTGACGCGGCGGCGGGAACGATCGCGCGAGAAGCCGATTGGTAAATGGGCGATGCGCTGCGAACGGCTTTGGAAGAAACCCGCGGACCGTGTCGTTCAACTTGAGTCGAATCTGTGGATCGATTGACGTGACTGAGATGATCATCGGAAAATGGTACGACCCGATCTCGCAGCGATGGATCGTGCCTCGCGAGGCCCGTCCGGTGGCGGCCTATTCGCAGTCCGGCGCGGAGAAGGGGCTGGACAGCCGCAAATCAGGCGAGGCGGAACGGATCTGGGACCTGTTGGTCGATTGCTGCGCAAATGGTTCAAGTGGTTGATGCCACGCCGATCGCCACCTTCGCCCTAATGCGAGGGCCTGGCCGGATTTGTTCACATGTGAACAGAAGTGCCGTCAGGGATTGAGCTGGTGGGCCCGAGCCGGAGATTGAGCGTTCAGCCTGTCCGGCGTCAGTTGCGGTACCAACTCGCCAGATTCCACGTCGTGACGTCCCACCCTGACATGTCGACCATGAGGTTGTTGACACCTGCATTGACGATGTTGCGGGATAGAAGCGGCAGAAACACGTTGGCCTCGCAAAAAGTTTCGTCGACCTTGATCAGCAGTGCGGCGCGCTTGACCGGATCAAGCTCGTTCTGGGCCGCCTTGTAGGCCTTGTCGGCCTCGGGATCGGACCAGCGCGAGACGTTGCGGCCTAGCCATTTGTTTTCCTTGTTGGATATCTCCCAGGAGACGCACTGGTTCAGGAACCGCTCCGGGTCGGGCTGCGGCTGCGTGGTGTTGTACATCTCCATGTCGGCATAGAACTTCGAGTAGGTGTCAGGATTGCCGACGTCCGACGAGAAGAACACCGAAGGGGTGACCGACTTGAGCTCAATCTCGATGCCGGCCTTCTGGCAAGCCTGCTTGATGATGGCCTGCGTCTTCTGGCGCGGCGCATTGGTCGAGGTCTGGAAGACGAATTTCAGCTTCTTGCCGTCTTTCTCGCGGATGCCGTCCGCGCCCTTGGCCCAGCCGGCTTCATCGAGGACCTTGTTGGCCTTGTCGACGTCGAACTCGTATTTCAGCTTGGCTGACTTGAACTGTTTGGGTGCGTTGACGAAGCTCGCGGTGGCGACGCCGCCGCGGCCGTAAATGAACTTCTGGATCGACTCGCGGTCGATTAGCAGGTTGATCGCCCGGCGAACGGCGGGATCGGACAGCGTCGGGTGCTTCGTCTTGGTGCTGGAACGCTCGCCGTCAACTTCGGTCCACGGGTCCGTCGTGTTGAGGATGATGAACTCGACGTTGCCGGAGGGCGTGACGTCGAGCTTGCCCTTCCCGCTTGCCTCCATGCGCTTGAGGACCTCCTCCTCGACCTGCATGTTCCAGGCGTAGTCGTATTCGCCGGTCTGGAGCACGGCGCGCGCCGCGGAGACCGCATCGCCGCCGCCCTTGATTTCGAGCTTGTCGAAATGCGGCTGGTTCTTGACGTGATAGTCGGGATTGCGTTCGGCCCTGATCAGGTCGCCGGGCTTGAACTCGACGAATTTGTAGGGACCGGTGCCGACCGGCTTCAGGTTGCCGGGCGCCTCGCGCGACTTGGCGCCGGCATAGTCGCCGAAATGGTGCTTGGGCAGGATCGGACCGACCGAGCCGACGAAGGGGTCGGCCCAGAACGGCGTCGGGCTCTTGAATATCACCTTGACGGTGTGGTCGTCGATCTTCTCGACCTTGATATCCTTGTAGGATCCGGTGGTGTACGCCGCGGTCGCGAGGTCCGCGGCATATTGCCAGGTAAAGACGACGTCGTCGGCGGTGAACGGCTTACCATCATGCCACTTCACGCCCTGCTTCAGCTTCCAGATCACGCTCATGCCGTCCGCCGCGAGGCTGCCGTTCTGCTTGCTCGGGACCTCGGCGGCGAGGCAGGGGAACAGGTTGCCGTCCTTGTCCCAGCCGGCGAGCGGCTCGAAGAACACGCGCGAGGCGATCTGGTCCTTGGTGCCCAGCGCGAAATGCGGATTGAGCAGCGTCGGAGCCTGCCAGAGCAGGATCTTGAGCGGGCCGCCGCCGCCAGCCTTGGTCGGCTTGTAGGGCAGCGTGGCGTCCGCCATCGCCACGTCGTTCCAGACCAGGATCTGGCTGGCGACCGGCGCTGCGATCCCGATCGCGGCCATCGTCTGCATGAACGAGCGTCGCGACAGCGTGCCCTGCTTCACTTCCGCGATGGACTTGCGGACTTCGTTCTCGTTCATCGGTTGAGCTCCACCTGCACAGTGCCACCGGCCAAAGCCCATCATGTTTCATCAGGGCCGGGGCGGCAATGCCGGCAAGAGAGCAAAGTCCTGCGGCGAAATGACGAGGGTGAAGATGGGCAGTTTCTGCCGGGACAGATTTGCCGGCGTGACGAACCTGCCATCAGGAATTAGCGATAAGCCCTTGATGGCAATAACGCTCTCATCTGGCATGCTCGTTGCACGCAGAACGTGCGTTTGCAATGGAGTGGAGTTTGGTATGAGCGTCAGCAGTATGAGCAGCATCGGTGGTGGAAGCGCGGCGGGTTCGCCTTCGTCCACCGGGCAGGCGAAATCGGCCGATTCACAAGATGGAGTCTCGATGTTCGCGTCCCTGCTGCACGATGGCACGCCCTACGACGAGGTCAAGGTGAGCTTGCCGAACGGCATGTCGATCGGCATCGTCCACTTCGGCGGCGGTGGCTTCGACAGCAGCGCGCTCAAATCCATCGAGGATTTCGTGCAGAGGCTCGCGAGCCAGCAGATTTCAGGAACCTCGACATCCGGCGCTGATCAAGCGCAGAATGCCGATCAAGCGCAGAATAACGACACGCCCGACACTGCGGGGCTCGACAAGGTCCATGTCGATCTTCCGAATGGAATCTCGTTCGAGGTGCTGCATTCCTCCGGTGGTCATGCAACGGACAGTGCCGCCGTCATGAAAGAGCTCACCGAGGCGGCCGAGGAACTCGCCGAATCCCTGTCGCATTACTCACCGGCGTCGGCCGCAGCGTCCGCCTATGCCGCGCAGGCAGTGTCATCCGGCCGCAACGGCCAGGTGGACGCGAGGAGCTGAGTGCGAATAGCGGTAACTGGACCGCCGCCTGAGAGACCCAGGCGGCGATCCGGTGCGAGCTCAGGTGAACTTGGGGAAGTTCCAAGGCCGCGCCGGAACGCTAACCCGGTCGCCGCGGGCACATGTTGCTCCAGCCGGAGATTGATTGCAGCCGCCAGGAAATTGCCACACATGCTCCCTCCGAGAGCCGACATGCATCAGCGCCCGTTCGCAAGGGCCAGCGCGGCATCCACTGCATTCTCCAGAATCTCCTCCGACAATTGCCTGTCGCTCACCGCGCGCGACAATTGCAGCGCGCCGACCATGGTGGCGTAGACCGAAATCGCGCGTCGCCGACGCTCCGCAGCCGAGCCATCCGGCATCCGCGCGGCCATCAGCGCGATGAGATCGGCCGTCTTTCCGGTAAAGGTGTCGCGCGTCGCCTTCGGATGCCGCGCGATCTCGGAAACCAACGCTGCGGTCGGGCAGCCAGTCGCCGCGCGGTCGCGATGCCTGGGGGAGAGATAGTCGCGGATCGTGGTCTCCAGCGCGACGCCGTTTGCGAGATTGTCCTTGTGCCTCTGCTCGCGCCGCTCCAGCGCCTCACACAGCACCGCGCGCACCAGATCCTCCTTGGAGGCGAAATGCGTATAGAAGGCGCCGTTGGTCAGGCCGGCCTCCGCCATGATGCCGGCGAGGCCGACCGCGGCGATGCCGCTCTCCCGAAACTGCGACGAGGCGACGTCGATGATGTGCCGCCGTGTGGTGTCCCTGTGTCCCTTGTCGTAGCGCGCCAATCCCGCCTCCTCGCGACCTGGCCATCGCCCGGCCACAAGATCGTGAGGCGCGGCCTATTGCATTACGATTATAATAATACATTATGTGTGTAATGCAATAGGCGGCCGTCCGGCGGTCCGTGACGTACAGGATCAAACCCATGTCAGTCGAGGATGCCGCCGCGCCGGCCTTGTCAGCCACGCAAGCCGTGGCCCGCACCGCGGCTCCGCTCCGCCGGGCGTTCGCGCCCGTCCCAAGCGCGGCGGCAACAGAGAGCGCTGCGGCAACCGAAGGCGCCGCCGAGCAGAAGCGTGTCGCGCTGCTGATGGCGCCGATCCTGCCGACGCTGCTCAAACTCGCCCTGCCGACCGTGACGGTCCTGGTGGCGCAAACCGCGGTCAACATCGCGGAAGCCTATTATGTCGGCTTCCTCGGCACCGATGCGCTCGCCGGCGCCGCGCTGGTGTTCCCGATCTTCATGCTGATGACCATGATGTCGAATGGCGGCTTCGGTAGCGGCGCTGCCTCCTCGGTTGCGCGCGCGGTCGGTGCCGGCCGACGCGACGACGCCGAGGCCGCGTTGTTTCACGCCGTGGTGCTCGCGATCATTGCCGGCGGCGTGTTCACGCTCGGCGTCATCGTCGGCGGACCGCATCTGTATCGCGCCCTCGGCGGCGCGGGCGATGCGCTCGCAGCTGCCACCACCTATTCCAACTACCTCTTTGCCGGCGCCATCCCGGTGTGGATCGTCAATCTTCAGGCCGCGGCGTTGCGCGGCGCCGGCAACGTCAAGGTGCCCGCGCTGGTGACGCTGGTCGGCGCGATCGTGACCATTCCGGTCTCGCCGGCTCTGATCTTCGGGTTCGGGCCGATCCCGCGGCTCGGCATCGGCGGCGCCGGCATCGCCTTCGGCCTCTATTATGGCGCGGCGATGCTGTTCCTGCTCCGCTACATGTCGTCGGGCAAGTCCGGTCTGCGACTGCACATCGTGCCCTTGCGCGCAAAAATCTTCGGCGACATGCTGAAGGTCGGCATCCCCACCGCCTTCAACGCGGTGCTGACCAATCTCACCGTCATCCTCGTCACCGGCGCGGTCGGCCTGTTCGGCACCTCGGCGCTTGCCGGCTACGGCATCGCCTCGCGACTCGACTACATCATGATCCCGCTGCTGTTCGGCATCAGCACGGCGACGCTGACCATGGTCGGCGTCAACATGGGCGCGGGGCAAACGGCGCGGGCGCGGAAAATCGGCTGGGTCAGCGGCATCGTCGGCATGATCATGACCGGCGCGATCGGCCTGTTGGTGGCGATCTTCCCGACCTCGTGGCTGAACCTGTTCAGCCACGATCCCGAGGTCGTGAGCGAAGGCGCGACTTACCTGCGCATCGTCGCACCTGCTTATGCAGCGCTCGGCTTCGGCTTCGTCACGTCCTTTGCCGTGCAAGGCACGGGCCGCGCCATGGGGCCGCTCGCAGGCGCGCTCATGCGGATCCTGATTGCGGCCGGCGGCGGCTGGATCGCGGTGGCGAGCTTTGGGGCGGGAATGGCGGGACTGGCCACGATGGTCACGGTGTCGCTTGCCGCCTATGCCGCGATCTGCGCCCTGATCATGCTGTCGCCGGCGACGTGGCGCTTGGAGTAAACCGGCATCACTGCAGGCCGGTAACGCCAACCGCCAGCGCCGCGAGCAGCAGCAAATTGCTCAGCAATTTGAGCGGCGTGTTCGGGCGCGCCAGCCAACGCGAGACTTTTCGGAGAACGACAGCGCCGGGTCGGCGAACAGCGGTTCAAAGCTGTGCCTGAAGAAATGCGGAAATTCGCTTTGCCGTGATACGCCTCACGCTTGCGCAGGTGCATTCGTTCCCCACACGGCGTCGAACGGAGAAGCGTCGTCCGCGTCAGCCGGCCAATATGGATTTTCATTTCATTGATTTCGTCCCGCGGAGAAGCGAATACGGTTCCAATCATTGCCGCCGAGTTATGGAGACCAAGATGTCGTTTCGCGTCCCCCTGATCCTCGCAACCGCGATCGCCGCCTGGTCGGCTGCCGCCTCGGCCGAGACCATCAAGATCGGCGTGACACCGGGGCCGCACGCCCAGATCTTCGAGGCCGTGAAGCCGATCGCCGCCAAGCAGGGTCTCGACATCCAGCTCATCGAATTCTCCGACTACGTCGTGCCGAACGCAGCGCTCGATGCCGGCGAGATCCAGGCCAATTCGTTTCAGAACCAGCCTTATCTCGACAACCAGAAGGCCGACCGCGGCTACAAGATCGAGTCCGTCGGGCTCACCGTGAATTTCCCGATCGGCGTCTATTCCAAGAAGCACAAGGCCTTCGCCGACATCCCCGAGGGCGGCAAGGTCTCGATCCCGAACGATCCGACCAATGGCGGCCGCGTGCTGCTGCTGCTGCGCGACAAGGGCGCCATCAAGCTGAAGGACGGCACCGGCTTCAAGCCGACGGTGCTTGATATCACCGAGAATCCCAAGAAGCTGAAGTTCATCGAGGTCGACGCGGCACAGGCGCCACGCGCGCTCGACGACGTCGACGCCGCCGCGATCAACACCAATTATGCAACCCAGGCTGGCCTCGATCCGGTCAAGGATCCGATCCTGCGCGAGGACCCGAAGGGTCCCTACGTCAACCTGATCGCCATTCGCACGGCCGACAAGGACAAGCCCTGGGTCAAGATCCTCGCGGACAGCTACCACTCGGCAGAGGTCAAGGAGTTCGTCCTGACCAAGTTCAAGGGCGCGGTGCTGCCGAGCTGGTAGGCAGTCTGCCCAGCCAGAGTCCAGCCAAAGCCCAGCTCCGGGGCGATCCCGGCGGGCAGCCTTGCGCAATGCCCGCTTGTCTGGAGCTGCGGCAACCGACATCATCGGGGGCCATCCTCGCCCGACAGGGGTCGTATGAAACGCTTTGCAAACCTGAAACGCCTGGGTTTTTTCACGCGGCTTCTCGACGAGGCCCCGCCCGCTGAGCGCTATCGCTTTGCGGCCGAGCAGATCGTGCGCGCCGAGAAGGCGGGCCTCGATTCCGCGTGGATCGCGCAGCATCATTTCCACGAGCGCGAGGGTGGCCTGCCGTCGCCCTTCACTTTCCTCGGTTACGTCGCCGCGCAGACCTCGCGCATCCGCCTCGGCACCGGCATCGTCACCTTGCCGCTGGAGAGCGCGGTGCGGGTGGCGGAGGACGCCGCGGTGCTCGATCTGCTCTGCAACGGCCGCTTCGAGCTTGGCGTCGGCACCGGCGGCAACCCCTCGGCCTTTGCCGCGTTCGGCCTCGACAGCGCCCAGCGCAACGAGATCTTTGCCCGCAATCTTCAGGTCGTTCGCACCGCGCTGGTCGGCAAGCCGCTCGACGGCGGCGATACGCTCTATCCGCAGCGGCCGCAATTGGACGGCCGGATCTGGCAGGCGACGTTCTCAGTGGCGGGCGGCGCGCGTGCCGGCAAGGCGGGCGATGGCCTGTTGCTGTCGCGCACGCAGCCGAGGCCCAAGGAAGCGCCGAAGGCAACGCTGGCCGAGATTCAGAACCCGGTCATCGATGCCTATCTCGAAGCGCTGCCGCCGGGACGCGAGCCCCGCATCATGGCCTCGCGCAGCGTGTTCGTCGCCGACGACCGGACTGAAGCGATGCGCCTTGCCGATATCGGGCTGCGGCGCGCCCTGCCGCAATTCCTCAAGGGCGGCCACGCCAAGCCGGGCGAGACGCTGGAGGAGATGATCACCGCGTTCGACACACATGTCGGCGCGGCCGACGACGTTATCGCCTCACTGCGCACCGACGCCACGCTGGAGCGGGTGACCGACCTGGTGTTCCAGGCGCATTCGGTCGATGCGCCGCACCCCCATATCCTGCGTTCGATCGAGCTGGTCGCGGACAAAGTCGCGCCGGCTCTGGGCTGGACGCGGACGGCGCCCGATGTCGCGCTGGCAGGTTAGTCGGAATGAGCAGAGTAGCGTTGTACGAGGCTAAATGATGGGTACGAAAGATATCATCGACACGCTCGCCGGGATCGAACCGGGTTCGTCCCTCGACGCCATTCGTGTGCGTCGCATGCAGGCACGCGACAACGCGCAGAAGAGCTATCTCTCGCTGTTCGAGCCGATCGACGCCGGCGATTTTTCGCTGGTGGAGCGCGCGGCGGTCGCACTCTTCGTGATCGGTCTTCACCGCGAGCCCGATGTGGCCGGCTTCTATCGGACGAAGCTCGCGGCGACCGCCGACGGAGCCCGCCTGGTGGAAGCGGTCGATGTCGAAATCGCGCGGGGCGAGACCTCCGGCCCGTACGGCGCTTTTCCCGCCGGCCCGCTGTCGGTCGAGAACAAGGCCGGCCTGATCTACCGCGTCAGCGCGGAGCGCAAGCCCGATCTCGGCACCCGGCTCGTTGCGGCGTTTGAGCATGCGCATCTGCTGGTGTTCCGCCCGCGCGATGCCGCGTCAGCCGACATGAAGGCGCTGCTCGCCGCCGGCTGGTCGAGCACCGGCATCGTCACGTTCTCTCAGCTCGTCGCGTTCCTGTCGTTTCAGGTGCGCGTCGTCATCGGACTGCGCGTGCTCGGTGCCTCGCTCGGGCACACAGCGCACGCCGCGGCCGGCGCGTAAGGAGGCTGCATTATGAGCGCTGCAAACAATGTCAATCCGCCCGTCGTCTTCACCCAGGATGAACTGGGCTGGGTGTCGTGGATCGATCCGCTGCCCGAAGCAGAGCTGACCGAGCGGCACTTCGCCGGCCTCGTCGATCGCTCCCGTTCCAAGTCTGAGTATTTCCGCCTGCTGGTGCGCGATCCCGAGGTCCTGGAAGCCCGCACCAAGACCGACAAGGACATCTTCTACAACGTCGCCGACGGCCTGCCGCGCGCCGAGCGCGAGCTCGCGGCGGCTGCGACTTCCCGCTACAACGGCTGCATTTACTGCGCATCCGTGCATGCGCGTTTCGCCAGCACATATTCCAAACGCCGCGACGATTTGCAGCGCCTGCTCGACGAAGGCGTCGGCGCCGATCTCGGCGAGCGATGGAATGCGGTCGTCAAGGCCTCGGTGGCGCTGGCTGCGACGCCGATCGCGTTCGGTCCTGACAATGTCGAGGAGCTGCGCCGTGCCGGCCTCGACGATGCGGAAATCGTCGACGTCATCAACGGCGCGTCGTTCTTCAACTGGGCGAACCGGCTGATGCTGTCGCTCGGCGAGCCCTCGAAATAGCCAATCTCACCGGCATAGAAATTGCTGCTTGTTTCAACATTAAGTGGATGGAGCCGTGCATGAGCAACATCGATCGTCGTACCCTGGTCAGGGGCTCGCTTGCCGCCATGATGGCGGGAGCAGCCTTCTCGCGCGCCGCCTTCGCGCAATCGTCCGAGCCGATCCTGCTCGGCGTCAGCGGTCCGCTGACCGGGCCGAACGCGCAATATGGCACGCAGTGGAAGCAGGGCTTTGATCTCGCGCTCGACGAGATCCAGTCAGCGGGCAACATCAACGGCCGCAAGCTCGCCTACAGTTTCGAAGACAGCCAGAGCGACCCGCGCCAGTCGGTGGCGATCGCCCAGAAATTCGTCTCCGATCCCAGGATCGTCATGGAGCTCGGCGACTTCTCCAGTCCCGCCTCGATGGCAGCCTCGCCGATCTATCAGCGCGGCGGGCTGGTGCAGTTCGGCTTCACCAACTCGCATCCCGATTTCACCAAGGGCGGTGACTTCATGTGGAGCACCTCGGTCAGCCAGGCCGACGAGCAGCCGCTGCTGGCGGCCTATGCCGTGAAACGTCTCGGTCTGAAGAAGCTCGCGGTGCTGCACCTCAACACCGATTGGGGCCGCACCAGCCGCGACTATTTCGTCAAGGCCGCGAAGGAGCACGGCGCCGAAATCGCCATCACCGAAGGCTACATCGCGGAGGAGCGCGACTTCCGCTCCACGCTGGTGCGCGTCCGTGACGCCAATCCCGATGGACTGATCCTGATCTCCTATTACTCCGACGGTGCGCTGATCGCGCGCCAGGCGCGCCAGGTCGGGCTCAAGCAGGTGATCTGCGCCGCGAGCTCGGTCTACTCGCCGAAATTCCTGGAGCTCGGCGGCGAGGCGGTCGAGGACGTCCATGTCGGGACGCGCTATTTTCCAGAAGACCCGCGGCCCGAGGTGCAGAAATTCATCACGGGCTTCAAGAAGAGGTACAACGGGCTCGAACCCGACGCGTTCAACGCCTACGCCTATGACGCGATGAACATGGCGGCCGCCGTCGTCAAGATCGGCGGCGCCGACCGGCGCGCCATCCGCGATGCCTTTACGAAAGTGAAGGACGTCTCGAGCGTGATCTTCGGCAAGGCGACGTTCGACGTCGAGAGCCGCCGCGTCAAGGGCGCGATGAATGCCGAGCTCGTCGTGCGCAAGGGCCAGTTCGCGCTCTGGGACGGCAAGCCGACCTGAGGGGATCTCCTGCGTGTCTTCCTGGCTCGACTACACGATCAACGGGCTGATCGTCGGTAACGTCTACGCCCTCGTTGCGGTCGGGCTCGCGCTGATCTTCGGCGTCAGCCGGCTGATCAACTTTGCGCAAGGCTCGATCTACCTCGTCGGCGCCTATATCGGCTGGGTCGCGGTGGTGCAGCTGCATACGCCGCTGCCGCTCACCATCATCCTGGTCGCGGCGGCGGCGGCGCTGGTCGGGTTGATCATCGAACGGTTCGGCCTGCGCCCGCTGCAGAACTCGGTGCGCATCGCGCCGCTACTGGCGACGATCGGCATCAGCTTCGTGCTCGATCAGCTCGTGATGCTGACTTTCTCGCCCAATCCGCGCGCGCTGCCGAGCCAGTTGCCGGATGTTCGCTTCCAGATCGGCGGCGGCACGATCGGCCCGCTTGATCTGCTCATCGCCGGTGTCGGCATCACCAGCGCGCTGCTGCTGTTCGTGTTCCTGCGCTATAGCAAGCTTGGCTGGGCGGTGCGTGCCACCGCGCAGGACCGCGACGCCGCGATGCAGATGGGCGTCGACGTCAACCGGGTCAATCAGGCCGTATTCGGAATCGCGGCTGCGCTTGGCGGCGTCTCCGGTCTATTGGTTGGCATGTACTATAACCAGATCGATACCGCGATGAGCCTGCAGGCGACGCTCAAGGGCGTTGTTGCCGAAGTCGTCGGCGGCGCCGGCAATGTGCCCGGTGCGGTGATCGGCAGCCTGTTGCTCGGACTGGTCGAGAGCTACGGCGTCGCCGTGTTCGGCACCAGCTACCGCAATCTCTTCGCCTTCCTGCTGCTCGTCGTGGTGCTCGTGCTGCGCCCGAACGGCCTGTTCGCGAGCGCACGGCAGGCGCCGCCCGAGCCGCTCACCGGCACGTTCATTGCGCCGAGCCGCCCTGTTCGCATTCCACGCTGGGTTCTGCTGGTCGCCACCGGCATCTTCGCGGTCCTGCCGTTTTTTCCGGTGTCTTTCTACGTGCTCCAAACCCTGATCAACGCCTGGTTGCTCGGCATGCTCGCGCTCAGCCTCACGCTGGTGGCGGGCACGATCGGCCAGGTCTCGCTCGGGCACGCCGCGCTGCTGGCGATCGGCGCCTACACCTCCGCGCTGCTGTCGCTCAATTTCGCCGTCCCGGTCGGCCTCGCCATCATCGGCGGCGGCCTGATGAGCGCCGCGCTCGGCACGGCGCTGATCTCGCCGTCGTTCCGTCTGCGCGGGCATTACGTGTCGATCGCCACGCTGGCGATCGGCGAGATCGTGTCGCTGGTGATCCTGAACTGGGAAAGCGTCACGCGCGGTCCGATCGGCATCTCCGGCATCCCGCCGCTGTCGCTGTTCGGCTATGAGTTGGTCAGCCCAGTTTCGATCTATTGGTTCAGCTTTATCGTGATGGTCGTACTGGCGCTCCTGCAGGGACGCCTGCTCGGCTCGCATCTCGGCCGCAGTTTTCGCGCCATCCGCGACGACGACATCGCCGCGCGCGCCTATGGCCTCAGCCTGAACCGCTACAAGTCGCTTGCCTTCATCTTCGGCGGCTTCGCGGCCGGCGTCAGCGGCGGCATCGCCGCGCATCTCTATTCCTACATCAACCACGAGACCTTCAACACGCAGCAATCCATTTTGGCGCTGACCGTGGTGATCCTTGGCGGGCTCGGCAATGTCGTCGGCGCCATCGTCGGTGCGGTCGCGCTGGTCGGGCTGCCCGAACTGTTCCGGATCGCGGCGGAGTATCGCATCCTGATCTACGGCATCGTGCTGCTGCTGCTCGTGCGGTTCAGGCCGCAGGGCCTGTTGGGGACGATGTGATGGCGGAGCAGCACACGACCATGCTGTCCCTGCGCGGGCTGACGCGGCGCTTCGGCGGCCTGACCGCCGTCGATGCCGTCGATCTCGACCTCGCCAAGGGCGAGCTGATCAGCATCATCGGCCCGAACGGTGCCGGCAAGACGACGCTGTTTAATCTCGTGACCGGGCTCGATCGGCCGGACGCCGGGACAGTTCACTTCGAAGGTCAGGACATCACGGGTCTTTCGCCGGAGTGGCTGGCCGCCGAAGGTATCGCGCGCACGTTCCAGCTCGGCCGCGTGTTCGGCAATCTCAGCGTCATGGACAACGTCCTGATCGGTGCCCACACGCGGCTGCGTGCGGTCAAGCCGGCCGTGCCGGTGATCGGCCCGCTGCTGGAACTGGGGTTGGCGCTGCTGCGCCCGGCCAGCGTCAAGGCCGAGGAAGAGCGGCTGCGCGAGGAGGTGAAAGCCATTCTCGCGCGCTTCGGCGAGCGCCTGCTGCCGCGGATCGACCAGCCGGCCTACAGCCTCTCCTACGCCAACCGCCGCCGCGTCGAGATCGCCCGCGCGCTCGCGCTGAAGCCGCGCCTGCTGCTGCTGGACGAGCCGACCGCCGGCATGAACCCGACCGAGACCGCCGAGATGCAGGGGCTTGTCGCCGAGCTGAAGGCGGAAGGGCTGACCATCCTCCTGATCGAGCACAAGCTGGAAATGGTGATGCGCCTCTCCGACTGCGTCATCGTCATGGACGAAGGCAAGAAGATCGCGGAAGGGCCGGGCGAGCAGGTGCGCAACGATCCCAAGGTGATCGAGGCCTATCTCGGCCACGGCCTGACGACGCAGCAGGAGAGCGCGGCATGACGAACTCGCCTCCCGATGCGCTGCTCGCGTTGACCAACGTCAATAGCTTCTACGGCCAGGCCCAGGTGCATTTCGACCTGTCGATATCAGTTCCGCGCGGCCACATCGTCTGCCTGCTCGGCGGCAACGCCAGCGGCAAATCGACGACGATGAAGATCATCCTCGGCCTGGTAAAGCCGCGTTCCGGTGACGTGATTTTCGACGGCGCCTCGCTGCTGGGACTGACCACACCGCAGATCGTCCGCCGCGGCATCGCCTCGGTGCCGGAAGCGCGGCGGCTGTTCGCGGACATGAGCGTGCGCGAAAACATCCTGATGGGCGCCTTCGTGCGCAACGATCGCGATGCGATCGCGCAGGATCTCGACAAGATGCTCACGCTGTTCCCGAAGCTCGGCCAGCGGCTGTCGCAGCGCGCCGGCTCGCTCTCCGGCGGCGAGCAGCAGATGGTCGCGATGGCGCGCGCGCTGATGAGCCGTCCCAGGATGATCGTGATGGACGAGCCCACCATGGGCCTGTCGCCGCTTTACGTCGACCGCGTGCTGGAGCTGATCCGCACCATCAACCAGGAAGGCGTCTCGGTCTTCATGGTCGAGCAGAATGCCAGCCTCGCGCTCGAGATCGCGCACGAGGCCTATGTGCTCCAGACCGGCAAGATCGTGCTGTCCGGCTCGGCCCGTGCGCTGAAGGACGACCCCCGCATCCGCGACGCCTATCTCGGCGGCTCCGAGGCTGCCTAGCGCCATCTCGGTCTGCATGGTTCGATACGCCCGCCGTTGGCGGGCTCCTCACCATGAGGATTTGGCATCTCGCAGCGAAACAAGACCTCATCCTGAGGAGCCCGCGCAGCGGGCGTCTCGAAGGAAGAATTCCTGCAAAGCGGCTCCCCTGAATTGCACTGGTCAGTATGACCATCTTATGAAAAGATCATACCGCTCATGCGGTGGGGCGTGCAGCGGACGGAATGATGGTCGTGACGAAACTATCTTTGCGGGCGGTCGAGCCCGGAATGGTGCTGCTGTTCGGCGGGTTGATCGCCGCCAATGTCGCGGCGTGGGTCTGGGCTTTCGCGGCGTTCGGCGACCGGCCGACGGTGATGGCGACCGCGCTGCTGGCATGGGTGTTCGGCCTGCGCCACGCCGTCGATGCCGACCACATCGCCGCCATCGACAATGTCGTGCGCAAGCTGATGCAGGCCGGCGGCGCGCCGCGATCGGCCGGTCTCTATTTCGCGCTCGGCCATTCCACCATCGTCGTGGTCGTGACCATGCTGCTCGCGCTCGGCGTCGTGAGCCTTGGTGTCGGGAGCCTTGGCGGCGACAGCCTGCTCAGGGAGATCGGCGGCTTCATCGGCACGTCGGTCTCGGCGCTGTTTTTGCTGGTGATCGCGGCCATCAATCTCGTCATCTTCGCCGGCCTGTGGCGGACGTTTCGCGCGGCGCGGGAGCAAGGGATTCACGACGCCGTGGGCCTCGATGCCCTGCTTGCCAAACGCGGGCTTCTGGCGCGGCTGCTCGGCCCGATGTTTCGCCTGGTGACAAAGCCGGGGCACATGTACCCGCTCGGCTTTTTGTTCGGGCTCGGCTTCGACACCGCAACCGAAATCGGCCTGCTCAGCATCTCCGCCAGCGAAGCCGCGCGCGGCGCGTCGCTCGTCGATGTTCTCGTCTTCCCGGCGCTGTTCGCATCGGGCATGGCGCTGGTCGACACCGCCGACTCCGCGCTGATGGTGAGCGCCTATCGCTGGGCCTTCGTCGATCCCCTGCGAAAGCTCTGGTATAACCTCACGATCACCGGCGCCTCCGTGGCGGTGGCGCTGTTGATCGGTGGCATCGAGGCGCTCGGGCTGATCGCGGATCGCCTTGGTCTCTCTGGCGGCGTGTGGGCGCTGGTCGACGGCCTCAACGACTCGCTCGCAAATGTCGGCTTCGCCGTGATCGCGCTGTTCGCGATCGCATGGCTCGTCTCGGTCGTGCTCTATCGCCGCATGTTTGCGCTCGGCTACGCGGCCGCGCCAAAAGTGCTCGAATGCGCCGATGCCACCGAGGCGGTTTGAGCCCGGCCGATGCTGCGGCGCGCTGACGGCATTTTCGGCGTTGGTGCTGCTGGCAGGTGGCGGCGACGCTTTCGCGCAGAACGCAGGCACCTCGCGCGAACTGCCGCCGGTCCAAGTCAGCGGCGGCGAAACGAGACCTCACAAGAAACCCGCCGTAGCGCGACGAGATGTCGATCCGACAGCGACCCAAGCACCGAACGCGCGCAGCGTCGCCTCCGGCGCCAAGGGCACGCCCGGCATGGCAAGCGAGGTCACCGTCTCCGGCGAGGAGATCAACGCACGCCCTTTCGCACGGCCGGGCGAAGCGCTCGAAGCCGTGCCGGGGCTGATCGTGACCCAGCATTCCGGCGAGGGCAAAGCCAACCAGTATTTTCTGCGCGGTTATAATCTCGACCACGGCACCGATCTCGCCATCACGGTGGACGGCATCCCCGTCAACATGCGTACGCACGCGCATGGCCAGGGCTATGCGGACCTGAACTGGCTGATCCCGGAAACTATTGCCGCGATCGACGTACGCAAGGGGCCGTACTTCGCCGACGAGGGCGATTTCGCCTCGGTCGGCAGCGTTCACATCGGCCTGATCGACCGCACCAAGGGTCTTGCGCAGGTGACCGCCGGCAGCTTCGGCTATCGCCGCCTGCTCGGCATGGACTCAGCGAAGGTCGGGGACGGTTCGCTGCTCGTCGCGGGCGAACTCGGCACCTATAACGGCCCGTGGGATAATCCAGACAATGTCCGCAAGCTCAACGGCCTCGTGCGTTACAGCCAGGGCACCGCGACCGAGGGCGTGTCCGTCACCGGCATGGCCTATGCGAACAAATGGAATTCGACCGACCAGGTGCCGCAGCGCGCGATCGCGACCGGCCTGCTCGACCGGTTCGGCTCGGAGGATCCAAGCGACGGCGGCAACACCAATCGCTTCGCGCTCTCGGCCCGCATCGCGCAGAGTGACGATGTGGGGTCGTGGAACGCCAACGCCTATGTCGTGAAGAGCCAACTCGATCTCTTCAACAACTTCACCTACTTTCTGAGCAATCCCGTGCTGGGCGACCAGTTCCACCAGCACGACGACCGCCTGATGGCCGGCGCCAACATCTCGCGCACGCTGGACGGCTCGTTCGCAGGGTTGCCGATGCAGACCACCATCGGCCTGCAATCCCGCTATGATGCGATCGATCTTGCGCTGACCAACAATTTTCAGCGCGGCTTCGTCTCTAACGTCCGCAGTGACAAGGTCGGCGAGGGCAGTGTCGGTCTCTTCGCCGAAAACACCGTGCGCTGGACCGACTGGCTCCGGACCACTGTCGGTTTGCGCGGCGATTACTACGCCGCGGATGTCACATCCCTGTTCAACTCAAACAATTCCGGCCGCGCCGATGCCGCGCTCGGCAGCCCGAAATTCAGGATGGCGCTTGGTCCGTTCAACCAGACCGAATTCTTCCTCGGCGCCGGCTACGGCATGCATTCCAACGACGCTCGCGGCGCGACCACGACCGAAGACCCGAGTGATCCTGCCACAAGGCTCACGCCGTCGCCGCTGCTGGTCCGCACGCGTGGCGCGGAAATTGGTGTTCGCAGCAAAATCGTTCCCGGCCTCGACACGTCGCTCAGCATCTTCATCCTCGACCAGGATTCCGAGATTCTGTTTTCCGGCGATGCCGGCGATACCTCGGCGACCCGCGCCAGCCGCCGCTACGGCTTTGAGTGGACCAATCATTATCGTCCTCGATCGTGGATCGACATCGACGCCGACGTCGCGATGACGCATGCGCGCTTTCGCGGCACTGACAGCGAGCAGGCGGAGGTCTACGCCTCCCTCGCCGGCTATCCCGAGGCGCAGTTCGGCAACGCGCCCGGCAATTACATTCCGAATGCGCCGGCGATGGTGGCCTCGGCCGGCATCACGCTCGGCGAGAAGACGGGCTGGTTCGGGTCCTTGCGCTGGCGCTATCTGGCGTCGAGCCCGCTGACGGAAGACAATGCGTTTCGCTCGGCCGCGACCAGCATCTTCAACGGACGCCTCGGCTATCGCATCGACAATGGCTGGCGCCTTCAGCTCGACGTGCTCAATCTCTTCAACACGCAGGCGAACCAGATCACTTATGCCCATGGTTCGCTGCTCAAGGCCGACACGCTGTACAATCTCTGCACCGGCGGCGTCGCGCCGGCGGCAGTCTGCCAGAACGGTGTGATGGATTATGTACTCCATCCGGTCGAGCCGCTAACGTTCCGCCTGACTATGGCCGGGGCGTTCTAGTGCCGCGGGTCAGTAACCTCTCCCGCTTGCGGGAGAGGTCGCGCCGAAGGCGCGGGTGAGGGCTCTCTCCACGGCGGGAGCGCTCATTGTGGAGATACCCTCTCCCCAACCCTCTCCCGCAAGCGGGAGAGGGAGCGCGCCATTTTCGTGGCTGCAATCAAGCCGAAGCCGCGTTCTGCGCCGGCTCCGCCGGCAGATCGTCGGCATTGGGATCGCCCGGCGCGGTGGCCCAGGCCAGCTCCACCAGCGTCACGAACCTGCGGCCGGCCCCATCGAGCTGGCAGACGATCAGGCCCTGCTCCTCCATGTAGCCGAGCAGGCGCTGCGCCCGGCGCAGCGAATGCGAGCCGTAGGCGCGGGCTATGGCGGCGTCGCCGGGACACGGCCAGCCTTCTTTCGCTGCGCGCGCGATCATCATGAACACGCCCTGCATGTCGTCGGGCAGGATCGAAGCGCGTAGCGTGACATCCTGCCAGGCATCGTCGCCAGCGAGATCGGTGCCGAGCCCGGCGCGCGCATGCGTCAGCATGCGGCGGAATTCGTGGAGGTCAGGCACGGCCGCGCCGAGCCCCTCGATGCGGCAGCGGACGACGAACTCCTGATAGAGCACGCCGACCGCGCGGAAACCGGCATCGGGCGCGGCGAGCACGGCGCGCAAGGTGCGGTCGACGCGCTGGCGCCGCTCGGCGAGCTCCTCGGCACTGACCGGCACCTCGATCATTTCGGGGCGAATCTCCGGTGCAGCATTCGCGGCGCGGAGCTGTTCGAGCAGATCAGGCGCGGGCCGGCGCTGCGGCCGGCTGGCATCGGGCGGCGGCGCGGCCAGGATCACGGCGCGCATATTTTCGAGTGTGGTTTCAGGCATCGGCATCAGCCGCGGCGTGGAATTGCGCGGCTGGGTTTCGGTCGCGCCGATATTCAAACGCAGCGGCCGGCGCGACAGGGCCGGGCCGAGCGCCATGAACTGTCCGCGCTCGAGATCGCGGAAGGATTCGGCCTGCCGCCGCTCCATGCCGAGCAGATCGGCGGCGCGCGCCATGTCGATGTCGAGGAAGGTGCGGCCCATCAGGAAGTTGGATGCTTCCGCCGCGACGTTCTTGGCGAGCTTTGCCAGCCGCTGGGTTGCGATGATGCCGGCCAGCCCACGCTTGCGGCCGCGGCACATCAGATTGGTCATCGCACCGAGCGACAATTTTCGCGCTTCGTCCGAGACTTCGCCCGCCACCGCAGGCGCAAACAGCTGCGCCTCGTCGACGACCACCAGCATCGGATACCAATGGTCCCGGTCCACGTCGAACAGCCCGCCGAGGAAGGCGGCGGCGCGCCGCATCTGGTTCTCGGCATCCAGCCCTTCGAGATTGAGCACAGTGGAGACGCGATGCAGCCGCGCGCGCTCACCGGCAACCTGAAGGCCGCGCTCGGTGTGATCCTCGGCCTCGATCACGAGATGGCCGAAATGCTCGGCCAGCGTGACGAAATCGCCTTCGGGATCGATGATGGCTTGCTGCACCCAGGGCGCGCTTTGCTCCAGCAGCCGCCGCAGCAGATGTGATTTGCCGGAGCCCGAATTGCCCTGCACCAGGAGACGGGTCGCCAGCAGTTCCTCGAGGTCCATGGCCGCCGCGGCGCCTGCCGTGGTCTGCCCCATCTCGATCGCAACCGTCATGCCCGACTCAAGTCCCCATCATTCGCGGACAGGGGCTTATCAACCCGGTCGCGGCGCGTCGAGCGCCACGGCGAGAATCATGCGTTGTTGCCCACGGCGGAGTTCAGACGTGATTCGATTGGCGTAGAAGTGCGGGCCGATACGGGGCTTGCGGATCGTCGTCTTCGTTCTCGGGGATGGCGCAGGAGCCGAATTCCTGCCTGATCCGCTCAATCTCGGCGATGCGCTCGTGTAGCCGCTGCATGTGCTCCGGCGATGTCGCCCGCCAGAATCGGAACGTGTCCGGCGTCAGCGGCAGGAACGCGGTGCCAAACAGGGTCGGTTCGGGAACGATGGTGCGTCCGAGCAGCATGAACCGGTTCTCGCCGGAGACGACGAGGGTCGCATAGCCGCGGTTTCCGATCCGCTTGATCCCGTTCAGCGACCATTCGCTGAGCTTGCTGAAATAAGGCTCCTCCCGCCAGCGATCGGGGCAATGGTCGTCGACCGTGACATTGACCGCATCCTGGCTGAAATGGACGATGAGCCCGGCCTTCTCGGGAATCCAGTCGTCGTCGAGATGGCCTTGCAGCCAGGCGCAGACGAATGAGCGGCACATCTGCGGACGGCGCTCGTAGATGGTGCATCCCGTGCCGTTCTGCCAATGCTTGCACAATTGGTTTACCGGCTTGTCGACAGCGGCCACTTCGAGGATGTCGCAGCAGGCGTTGCACGTTCCGCATTGTCGAGACGGCGACGGTGGTGCTCGCCGGTTGGCGGGCCGAAAACCCTGGCCGTCGCGGATGAGGAACTTTTGCTTCTCCAGCGTGCTCAGCGCGCGCTCGACCTTGAGGCGAGACAATCCAGTCGCGTCAACGATACCCTTCATCGTCGTCGTGCCGGCCTCCACCGCGCGAACGACTTGCAACTCCGTCTGATCCATCGTGTTCTGCTTGTTGGTCGGCTTCTATCCGGCTGTCGCGTGGGCCCAGAACCTGCTGGGAATTGGCCCCAGCGTGACGGCTAGCAGTCGCATGGATGCGGGATTTGCGCAAACGGAGGTCGCGCAGGATGGTCCGTTTTGAGCCAGATCGCCCGGAAAGGCTGGTTCCGGGCACTTGCGGCGCTGGCCCACCTGGCCGCGCCGAATGTCGTCACTGCGCGCCCGATCCGCCCTGCACGATCTTCTCGTTCAGCTTGAGGTCCACGGTCTCGACGGTGCGGTCGATCTCTGCATTGGGCACGCCGAGCTGATGCGAGATCAGCTTCACCAAGAGGTCGACGCGCTCGATGAACGGCGCGCCGCTCGCCACCGCGCGCGCAGCCGATGACGGCTTGAGCAGGCTTTCGGCGGCTTTGGCGTATTTTGCGAACGGCACCTGGTCCTGCGGATCGGCGCCGAGACGGCGGGCGATTCCGTCGACGTGATCGTAGATCGTCTGCGAGCGCGCGAGATCGCCGTGCACGGCGTCGCGGATCGACTGCGGCTCGTGCGGCGTGATGCAGCGGTAGTTGCCGGTCAGCAGCATCGACCATTTCGCCAGCGGCACGAACAGCGAGTCGAACACCTTCAGCTTCACCGGCACGTCGTGGCCGTCGAGGGTCACCGCGTCGATGTCGGCTTCGAGCTCGCGCAGCACCTTGTTGTGCTTGTCGTCGGCGAAGGCCGATGCCTTGAAGTTCGTGGGCAGGCCGACGTGAAGCACGTTCGCAGCCTCTTCCGGCGGACGGAAGGCCTGCGGGTCGGGCGAGCACAGCGTCACCAGCCCCGGCTCGAAGCGCTCCCACACCTGCGCATTGGTGTAGGCCTCCTCGAGATCCATGTCCGCGAGCGAGGGGATCCGCTTCAGATAGGGCAGCGGCGGCATGTTCATGATCGACAGGCACGGCAGCTTCGCCGCGGCGATCCTGACCATGAGAACGCGCACCGTGTGGTTGGTGTATTGCGGCTCCTGCATGGCAAGGCCGACCATGTCGTAACGGGACAAGTCCACATTGGCCGGCGTCACGGCGTCGAGCTTGCCGGGCAGATCGCGCGAGAAGATGGCGCGGTGAACCACCTCGTCACGCAACTTGATGCGGACCTCGGTGCCCTCGCGGTTGATCAGCTCCGCGGTCTTGGCGCGACAGACCAGGGTCACGTTGTGCCCCGCCATCAGCAGCTTCGTGCCCAGCAAGGAGCCGTAGGAAGCCCCGAGAATCAGGATGTTACGCGCCATGCCTCGTCCCTTTGACAATGTCGGTGATTTTTGAGCCCCGGCCGTCATCCGCGGACGAGTTGCCGGCATGTAAGGCAAAGTGTCCGGGGATGGCAACTGGTATAATGCATACAAGAGCGGGTACAGGGGTCTTGCTGTGTCGCGCCTTTGTCAATTCGCCCGAATGAAAATATTTCGCTTTACCGAAATTCGGAATTGACGTATGTGTCGCCCATCCCGGCTCGACCAAGAGGGGCGATCTTGTGTCGTCACGTTTCGCGAGCCGGGCTTGCGGTGGACGCGGCAGCGTCGGGCGCGAAAGTGCGGGCAGGGCGGATTGCTCTCCGTGAGCCCGAGGCTTCGTGTCGACGAGCGGCGCTGTCAGGTTCGTCTCGTCATCAGGTCGGCGGCAACGTGCACAACGTCGTCGAAACCGGTGGCGACAAGCGAGCCGTGCGTACGGCAAAACCGTGTGGTCCTGGCCGTCGTTGCTACGGTCAAGCTCTTGCGGATGCGGCATTCGCGTCAACCGGCGCTGTGTCCGCGACTTTCGTGAAGGCGAGGGAGGCCAAAACGAACTCGGCTCCCGGGAGAGCACGGCATACGCCGTAAAGCCACTGCGCAGGGAAGGCCGAGTGATTGGCTACACCTGTATGCTGCTGTGCGGTTTCCTTGCGCTACATTTTTGCGCAGCGGACCGCGGGTGCCAGCCGGCACCCGGCCTTCCCTGCGCCCTCCTGGACAAGAGGGGCGAATGACAAGCAAAGCTCGGGCGAAACGCGTCGCGAGGTTGCGAAACTGTGTCTGCGAATCAAATGCGAGCTGGAAGAACGATGCTGCAGCCTCTTGCTCCGTCATTGCGAGCGCAGCGAAGCAACCCAGTCCGCCGCCGCCGAGGGATTCTGGATTGTTTCGCTCCGCTCGCAATGACGATGGAGAGGCGGGCGCGCGCGTCAGCCCTGGCTTGCGACGCGCGCGCGGTCGAGATGGGTCTCGATCTTCGGACGGTCGCGGGTGCGCTCGAAGCTGGTGCAGAGCAGTTCGGTCTCCTCGATCGAGACCGGGGCGCGATACAGCCGGCACATGAACTCGGCCGTTGCGCGCCCCTTGCCGGTGGCCGGGCCGCGTTCGGCGAGAAACATGCAGTCCCGGCAGACGCTGGCATCGAGCCGCTGATGTGCCGCGTCGAGGTGATTGAGGATCTCCCGCAGCGAGTCGCGCAGCCTGACGCACTCGTCGGTTCCGAGCGCAATGACCGCGTTCATCACGTGATTGATCGGATCGTGCTGGTTCAGGCACTTTTCGCCCTGCGCAGTGACGTGCAGCACGACAGAACGCTTGTCCTCGTGCGACGGCTTTCGCACCAGGAAGGACTTGCCCTCCAGCGTCTTCACGATCTGCGATGCAGTCGCCCTGGTAGCGCCGATGAAGCCTGCGAGCGCAGACGGCGTGCGCGAAAACTTGTTGGCGCGGCCGAGAAAGCGCAGCGCCATCCATTCCCGATCGCGCAATCCATGTTGATTGCCTTCGAAATACCAAGCCCTCGCCGCCTGAACCAGCAGTTCGACGGCTTCTCTTGCCAATGGCATGAATTCCTACCTTGCCCCGGGAAACACGTGTGCGGCGCCCCGGAGCCGCCTTCCGTCGTCGCGCACGAGCCGTTTGCGAGAAGCCGTACCGCCCGCAATATCCGACATATGCACCGTGCTCTTCTCTCGCGCGAAGGCACGGACTGTCCGGCGCCCGACTTGGACTGACGGGCACTGCAAGCTATGGCGCGGGATGCGATGTTGCTGATCGTATGCCAATCGTGGCGTCGTCGCACGAGAGCCCGAGTAGCCGTCGCCAGCAGACGATGGATCGGAGTAGTTCAACCGAAGCCCCTAAAGTTCAAGTCACAAGCAGATGTTTCTTGTCTTCCAACGAAACGATGAATGAGCTTATCAACAAAATCAAGTAGAGACGCTCTCGGAGACCGGATGTCGTCGCAGGCGAATGTAACGTTCAAGACAATCTCGCTCTTCGGGACACATGATGGTGAACAGCAATACGCTGTCCCACGAGCAACATGCACTCAACCATGCGACGGTTTGATTGCACGGCACGTGGCTGGCTGTCGTTGGTGCAAGTTGATCGAAGCTTGTGCACGACGACGATGTGCACCGGAATGTCATCCACAACTTCTGCGTTCGGCCGGAGAATCGCCAAGGGAATTCACAGGAATTACACGTGGCGGTTGTCCATGCCGCGATCGCGGACTCGCTGGGTTCAGTCGCTTCCAGCGCGATCGCCTGATTCCCTCACCCGAACGGTGGAGGCGATCGCGGCGGAAAGCGGGGACGGCCGTGCATGCGCATGCGCTGGCAGCGTGGCGGCATGCGCGATCGCCTGTCGAAAACAACGAGCAGGATGCGACCGGCGGGTGCGCGTCGTCTCAGCCTGCGACCGGCTAGTCGCCCTTGAGCATATCCCGGAGTTCGCGGAACGGATCGGCGCTTGGTGGAGCCGAGGCGTCCTGCCGCATCGCGCCGTAGATTCTCGGAACCATGTCGACCGCCTGGTCGAGCCCCGAATCACGCCCCGGCTGGTATCCGCCCATCAGGCGAAGGTCGCGCGTGTCCTCGTACTTGGCCATCATGGCGCGCAGCTTGCTCACCAATTCGCGCTCTTCGGGGTCCCAGACGTTATGGGCGAGGCGGGAGACCGAACCCAGAACGTCCACGGCCGGATAGCGTGCCTGATCTGCAATGTGCCTGGAGAGCACGATGTGCCCATCGAGTGTGCTGCGGATGGTGTCGGCGATCGGCTCGTTGTGATCGTCGCCGTCGACAAGCACGGAGAAAATCCCGGTGATCGTCCCGGATCCCTCCTCGCCGGGTCCGGCGCGCTCCAGCAGACGCGGCAGATCGGTGAAGACGGTGGGTGCGTAGCCGCGCGCGACCGCGGGCTCACCGGCGGCGAGCGCGACCTCGCGGGCAGCGTGGGCGAAGCGGGTGATCGAATCGACCATGAGCAGGACCGATTCGCCCCGGTCGCGGAAATATTCGGCGACCGCCATGGCCGTCTTCGGCGCCAGCCGCCGCATCATCGGGCTTTCGTCTCCCGTCGACACGATTGTGACAGCGCGGTGACGATCAGCACCCAGCACGTCCTCGATGAACTCGCGCACCTCGCGGCCGCGCTCGCCGACCAGGGCCAGCACGACGGTGTCAAACCCCTGACTGCGGGCGAGCATCGCAAGCAGCGTCGATTTGCCGACGCCTGAACCGGCAAAGATGCCGACGCGCTGGCCGGCGCAAATCGGGGCGAACAGGTCGATGACGCGTACGCCGGTGCGCAGCGGCTTGTGGACGCGCGCGCGCTTCATGGCCGAAGGCGCATCCGCCTCCGCCGAGACCGCACGCGATCCCGGGGTGAGAGGGCCCAGTCCGTCCAGCGGCGCCCCGAGCGCGTTGATGACGCGGCCCTTCCAACTCGGATCGGGCGCGAAGGACAGTGGCGGCATCCGGTAGGCGACCGAACCGAGGCCGCCGGCGAACTGCCGGTCGAACGGCTTGGCGATGATGCCCTCGCTGTCGATCCGTACCACCTCGCCGATCTGGGGCTTGCCGCCGGTGTTGACGCCGATCAGTTCGCCAAGCCTGACGAAGCGCGATAGGCCGGAGACGCGGAAATGCGTCGGCGCGATCTCGGAGATCGCGCCGCTGACGCTTGCCAGGGGAGTGCTCTGCTGAAGCTCCAGCAGCGCCCACTCAAGTTGCCGAAGAGCGTTCAAGGAAACCGTCCAACCTCATTGCGCGCGAGGCGCAGTCTATTTGCCGGGTTCGCCCAGCGTCCGGATTGCGTTCTGGAGCGAGCTCTCGGTGCCCTCGATCATCGAATTGGTGCCTTCGAAGGCGCGCGAGGCCGCGATCAGCTTGGTCAATTCCATCATCGGATTGGCGCCGGAGCCCTCGACATAGCCCTGCTTGAAGCCGTCGCGGGAGAAATCGGCGATGGCGGTCGCAGGCCGGTCGGGCGTGACGCCCGAATTGCCGTAGCGGTCGAGATTGGCGTCAGCGGGAATGTTGAACAGGCCGATGGTGCCGATCTCGTTGTTGTCCTGGGTGATCGCGCCACTGCGCGCAATCGAGACCGGTCCGCCGTTCGGATCGAGCGTGATCTGCGCGCCGCCGGAATCGATGACGGGGAAGCCGGACACGGTCTGAAGGTCGCCATTGGCAGCGATCTGGAGGCGGCCGTCGCGGGTGTAAACCGTGCCGTTCGGACCGGCGAACGCGATCCAGCCCTGTCCGACCACGGCGACGTCGAGCGGGTTGCCGCTCTCGGTGATGCTGCCCTGCTCGCGGGAGATGATGTTGTCGCCGGGCGAGGAGAAGGCGACCGGGTTCGCGCCCGCCTTGGACAGCACGGTCTCGAACTTCACCACGTCGGTGCGGAACGCCGCCGTGTTGACGTTGGCGACGTTGTTGGCGATCGTCTGGAGACGCTTTTCGAGGGCGACCTGCGCCGACAATCCCACATAGAGAGCCGATTGCATGATTTACCTGTTGAACTTGATGTTCTGAAGTGTGGTGAGCATGTTGGTATCCATGCTGATCGACGTTGCGGCGCCGGCGATCAGGACCAGCGCGGGGTTGGTCGAGGTGTCGTTCTGGGCCTGGGTCGCATCCCACATTGCCGCGAAGCGCTGCACGAACTTGGTGACCTTGGCCGGGTTCTGGAAGTCGGCGAGGTTGATCTTGCTCGTGATCAGCTTGGCCTGGGCATCGATATCAGCCGAGCTGATCGTCGCCGGCAGGCCGAGCGCCGTCTGGACCACCTGCGTCATCGCCTTGTCCGCGAGGATCTGGTAGGAATTGGTGATGGTGGAGGCCTTGCGCGTGAAATAGAGCGCCAGCCGCAGGCCCTCGTTCTGGTCGCCGGCCTTCTCCTCCATCGTCTGCGTGACGAATTGGGTCGCGACACCGGCCGTAGCCGCGGCGGTCTGGGTCGCCTTGTCGCCGAGAGCGGCGAAATTGAAGGCGGCGGCGAATTGCCGGTAGCGGGTGTCGGTCAGCTTGTTGGCGAAGGCTTTGTTGTCGGCGATACCCTCGGTCAGCACCTTGCGCATGAACGCCTTGGCGTAGGTCATGTCGCTGAGACCAAAGGCCTTCATCGCGTAGGAATAGAGGCGATAGTCCTTCAGGAAGTCGTCGATGGTCTTCACATTGCCGATGTGGCTGAGGAAATAGTCGGTGTCGCGGCTGACATCCGGCTGCGTCGCGACCTGCGTCAGCGACTTGCCCATGTCCTTGGTCAGTCTGGTGTAGTCCGCGATGGTGGATAGCATGACACGCGTCCCTCTGGCCGCTCTTGCGACGTCGTCCCAAGCTGCCGTGAATTGCTTGCGCGAGGCTGACGACGGGGAAGCCAGCTTCGCGCAAGGCTCGCCGACTAGATATTCCCGATAGGATCGGTGATGGAGCGGCGTGTTGGGCAGTTTCGTGGGGATCGTCATCACGGTAGCGGCACTGCTGGGTGGATTTGCCGCCATGGGCGGGCATCTGGGCGTGCTCATGCAGCCGTGGGAGTTCGTGATCATCATGGGCACCGCGGTCGGCACCTTCATCATGGCCAATCCCTGGAAGACGGTCGTGGATACCGGGCTTGCCTGCATGCAGGCAGTGACGGGGGCGGTGCCCGGTCAGCGCTACTATCTCGACCTGCTCGGCGCGCTCCACGCGCTGATGCGCGAGCTGCGGGGCAAGGGGCGCAACGAGGTCGAGGCACATATCGACGATCCCGCGTCCTCCGAGATCTTCAAGGCGTTCCCGAGCGTGCTCGGGGATCCCTCGGTGCTCCAGTTCATCTGCGACTACGTCCGCCTCATCATCATGGGTAACGCGCGAACGCACGAGATCGAAGCGCTGATGGACGAGGAGATCCACACCATCGTCAAGAGCAAGCTGACGCCCTACCACGCGCTGGTGGTAGTCTCGGAGGCGTTGCCTGCACTCGGCATCGTCGCCGCGGTGCTCGGCGTCATCAAGGCCATGGGCGCGCTCGACCAGTCGCCGAAGCTGCTGGGCGGCTTCATTGGCGCCGCCCTCGTCGGCACCTTCGCCGGTATCTTCCTGTCCTACGGCATCATTTCGCCCTTCGCGATGAAGGTGAAGATGACGCGCGAGAAGCGTTGCCGGCCCTACATCATCGTCAAGCAGACGCTGCTGGCGTTCATGAACGGCGCCATGCCGCAGATCGCCGTCGAGCACGGCCGCAAGATGATCGCGAGCCCCGAGCGGCCCTCGATCGACGTCGTCGAGAACGAGACGATCGCCGGCCCCAAGGCTGTCGTGACCGAGGTTGAACCGAAGGCTGCGCGCGCATCATGATGGAAGACCTCGACGTCGATCAGCGCAAGCAGCTGCCGAACTATCTGCTGGACGCCGCCGGCATATCGATCGATCGTATGCCGATGCTCAATGTGATCTTCGATCGCATGGCGGCATCGTGCACGGACAGCCTGCAGCCGATGGCCGGAACGCCGTGCTATTTCTCGGTCAACGGTATCACCAACGACCGCGTCGGCGACATCGTCAAGGACTACGAGGCCAACGCGGTTGCGGCCGTGCTCTATGCCGAGCAATGGGACTCCCGCATCATCATCATGCTCGACCGCGACTTCGTGTTCACCATGGTCGAGGCGATGTTCGGCTCCGACGGCGCCGAACCGCCGCTCGACGTCGAGCGCAGCTTCTCGAACATCGAGATCCGCCTGGTCCAGGCGCTGTTCGAACGGTTCGCCAAGGCGCTGCAATCGGCTTTCGCCGGCACCTCCAATGTCGCTTTCCGCGTGGAGCGGGTCGAGACCGCCATGGCGTCGCTGGCGATCGGGCGGAGCGGCAACATGTCGATCTGCGCGAACATCATGCTGCAGGCACTCTATCGCGGCGGTCAGATGTTCCTCATCATTCCGCACTCCGCGCTCAACCCGCTCAGGCAGAAGCTCGCGACCGTCGTCGTCAGCGACGGCCGTGCGGCAGATCCGCGCTGGCGCGAGCAGATGGAGAGCGAGGTACACCGCACCGAGGTGACGCTGAGCGCGGTGCTCGACGAGAAGATGATATCCCTCGAGGACGTCGTGAAATTCAAGGTTGGACAGGTGCTCGAGCTCGAAGCCACGCCGCGCACGCTGGCCCGGCTCGAGAGCAACAACCAGGTGCTGTTCTGGTGCCAGATCGGCCAGCTTGATGGCTACTACGCCATGCAAGTGGCAGATCCCGTCGATCAGAAACGGGAGTTCGTCGATGATATCCTATCTCGTTGATGCCGTGCTGCTGATAGCGCTGGCCTTCACCAGCATGCGAGTGACCCGGATGCATAGCGAGCTGGCACGGTTGCGCAGCTACCAGGGCGAGTTCTCGACCATCGTCCACGAGTCGGCGGGTGCCTTCGACACGGTCATCACCGCGGCGCATGATTCCACCGCGAATCTCGGTCGGCTTGCCAACGTGCTGAGCACGAAGATCGATCAGGCCCATGAGGCGATCGCGGCGCTCGATGCGAGAAGCGGGCTCGCACCCGCGGCGACCGCGGGCGGCACCGACGTGAACAAGCATTGAAGCCGAAGCCGGCAGAACAAATACGATCGGGACGTTGCGGCGCTCCGTTAGCGGAAATACCAAGAGGCGAAACCAAATGGCGCAATCCTTCGACTATGAGTCCGCAGCGGCGTCCGACGACGGGCATACCGAGACATCTCCGCTGGAGCGGCTGGCGGAGATCGCCGCGCGCACCGCGGAGGAGAGTGGCAAGTTCGCCAATGTCGATGCCATCCTGCGTATTCCCGTGACCATGCAGGTGGTGCTGGGATCGGCGACCATTCCGGTGGCAAACCTGATGAAGCTCGGCCGTGGCGCGGTGGTTCCGCTCGATCACCGGGTCGGCGAACCTGTCGACGTCGTCGTCAACGGCCGCATCGTCGCCCGTGGCGAGGTGGTCGTGGTTGAAGAGGACAATTCCCGCTTCGGCGTCTCGCTCACCGAGATTGTCGGGCCGTTGGGGCAGGGTGATACCTGACCATGGCGGCACAGGTCGGCATCGCTCCCACCAAACAGCGAGGCGTTGCCACGCTGGGCGGAACGGAGAAGGTCGCGGCACTTCTGCTCGCCATGGGCCGGCAGGCGGCCGCGAGCGTGCTCGCGCAGTTCGAGCCGCAGGATATCCGCACCGTGACCAAGGCCGCGGCCGAGCTGCGGCCGATCACCGCGCAGGAACTAGAGGCGATCGTCGAGGAGTTCGCCCAGCAATTCTCGATGGGCGCCAACATTCTCGGCACCCTCGGTGGCCTGGAAGCCGTGCTCGGCGACGTGCTTCCCGCCGACCAGGTCTCGGCCATCATGTCGGACCTGCTCGGCAATTCGAGCCGGTCGGTGTGGGACCGCGTCTCGTCGGTGTCGGAAAACTCGCTGGCGAGCTACCTCTCAAAGGAGCATCCGCAGACCGCGGCGCTCATTCTGTCCAAGGTCAAGCCGTCCTGCGCCGCCAAGGTCATGAGCCAGCTGCCGTCGAGCCTGCGCAACGAGCTGATGCGGCGCGTGCTCAGCCTCAAGCCGATCGTCGACGACGCCATGAGGGTGCTCGAAAAGACGCTGCATGAGGATTTGACGCTGAACTTCGCCCGCAACCTCGGCGCGGACACCTACGCCCGCGTCGCCGACATCATCAACAAGATGGAGCGCGGACACATCGAGGACATGCTGAAGAGCCTGTCGGAGAAGCGGCCGAAGTCGGCCGAAGTGCTGAAGGAGCTGCTGTTCACCTTCGACGACGTGACCAACCTGACGCCGAAGGCGCGCACCATGATCTTCGACCAGGTGCCGACCGATCGCATTGTCATCGCGCTGAAGGGCACCGACAAGCACTTCCGCGAGATGATCCTGTCCTCGGTCGCCTCGCGCGTCCGCCGCGTCGTCGAACACGAACTCGCCATCGGCGAGCCGTCGAACCAGCGCGACGTGCTGGAGGCGCGGCGTGTGATCACCGACCTCGCGCTCGACCTCGCGGAAAAGGGCGAAATCGAGCTCAACCCCGAGCAGGAGGATGAGCTGGTCTTTCGCTGACCGCTGAACGGGCATGGCAGAAACAACCGATCAGGAGAGCAAGACAGAAGAGCCGACCGAGAAAAAAGTCCGGGATGCGCTCGAACAGGGCAAAATCCCGGTCTCTCGGGAGGCTTCCATCTTCGCGTCGATGGCGGCGCTGATGGTGATTCAGATGTTTTTGATCGGCCAGGGCGTGCAGCAATTGACGCCGATGCTGACGAGCTTTCTCGACGATCCCGACGGCTTCCCTCTCAGCACCGGGGCCGACGCCCTCAATCTCCTCATCGTAGTGGGCCTTCAGGCATTGCGATTCCTGGTGCCGCTGGTCGTCATTCTGTCGGTGTTTGGGCTGGCAGCGTCGTTGCTGCAAAATGCGCCAAGCCTGGTGCTCCAGCGCATCACGCCGGATATGTCGCGAATCTCGCCGCTTAGCGGCTGGAGCCGGCTGTTCGGAACGCAGGGCCTCGTCGAGTTCGCCAAGTCGCTGTTCAAGCTTGTCTCGGTGACAGTCGTCGTTGTCGTCGTGCTGCGCTCGTCGGAAGCGAAGGCGTTCGAGGCGATGTATACCGATCCGGTCGCGCTGCCGGAGATGATTCTCAACATCGCCATGCGGATCGTCTCGGCGATCTGCATCGCGACCATCGTCCTGGTCGCGATCGATCTCGCCTGGGCGCGCTTCCACTGGCGCCGTGAGCTGCGCATGACGCGGCAGGAGATCAAGGACGAGCACAAGCAGGCCGAAGGCGATCCGCTGATCAAGGCGCGCCTGCGCTCGCTGGCACGCGACCGCTCGCGCCAGCGCATGATCGCCTCCGCATCGCGCGCGACGCTGGTGATCGCGAACCCGACGCACTTCGCGATCGCATTGCGCTACAAGCGCGAAGAAAACCCGGCGCCGATCGTCGTGGCCAAGGGCATGGACGTGATCGCGCTGAAGATCCGCGAAATCGCCGAGCAGAATCGTATTCCGGTGATCGAGAACAAGGCGCTGGCGCGGGCGCTCTACGAGGCGGTCCAGGTCGACCAGGTGATTCCGGCGGAGTTCTTCCGACCGGTCGCCGAGATCATCTACTTCCTGCAGTCCAAGCAGGCGCCGCAGACCGAGAAGGTCCAGTAGAATTCCGAGGATGACGTCTCGCGCATCAGCCTGACGAAAGCTTGCGACCCTAAGCTCAACCCGAATGAACCAGAATGGTGATGTCGTGGGACCGCTTTATCTCTTCGAACTCGCATCGTCGCAGGCGCGTTACCTCGAACTCCGCCAGTCGACGATCGCCACCAATGTCGCCAACGCCAACACGCCGGGCTTCAAGGCACGCGACGTCGAGCCCTTCAACAAGGTGCTTGACAGCACGCCGGTGAGGCTCGCGACGACGTCGCCGTCGCACCTGCAGCTCTCCGCGGCCGAGAGCGACACGCGGGCGACCGCGAAGAAGGACAGCTGGGACGTGGTTCACTCCGGCAACTCCGTCAGTCTCGAGCAAGAAATGATCAAGGGAAGCGACGTCAGTCGCGACTACTCGATGAACTCGGCGGTGGTGCGGTCGTTTCACCGCATGCTGCTGTCGAGCGCGAAGACCTGAGGTGAACTGACATGCTGGACTCACTGCAATCTTCGCTGACGGTCGCGAGCTCCGGGCTCGAAGCGCAGTCGACGCGCATGCGCATCGTTTCGGAGAACCTCGCCAACGCGACGTCGACGGGGCGCGCCGCCGGCGCCGATCCCTATCAGCGCAAGACAATCACCTTCGATGCCGCGATGGACCGCGCCTCGGGCGCGCAGCTGGCGAAGGTCAAGGAAATCGGGGTCGACACCACGCCGTACCGTGTGGAGTACGACCCGGGGCATCCCGCTGCCGACAAGGCCGGTTACGTCAAGCTGCCGAACGTCAACATGATGATCGAGATGGCGGACATGAGGGAAGTCAACCGGTCCTATGAAGCCAATCTCCAGGTCGTGAAACAGGTGAGGTCGATGCTGGGCATGACCATCGACCTGCTGAGGAGCTGACAATGCTTGAGGCAATTTCATCCACCGCGATTTCAACCGCGCAAGCGGCGAGCCGTGCGACCGAAGCGCAGGCCATCTCGCCGGCGGCGACGCCCGCGATCCAGTCCGGCGGCGATGTCGGATTCGAATCCGTGATGAAGCAGGTCACGACGGACGCGATCGGGACGCTGAAGGCGGGCGAAGCGGCCTCGATCTCGGCGATGCAGGGCAAGGAATCGACGCGGCGCGTCGTGGAAGCGCTGATGTCGGCTGAGCAGGCCTTGCAGACGGCGGTCGCGGTTCGCGACAAGGTCGTTCAGGCCTACCAAGAAGTCGTTCGGATGTCGATCTGATCAAGGAGTGACGCTGTGAAATCGCTTGCCATCGCGGCTACGGGCATGAACGCCCAGCAGACCAACATCGAAGTCATCGCCAACAACATCGCCAACATCAACTCGACGTCGTACAAGCGGGCGCGCGCGGAATTCACCGATCTGTTCTACCAGATGGACCGCATGCAGGGCGTTGCCAACACCAACGGCTCGTCGCCGATCCCGGAGGGCGCCAATCTCGGCCTCGGTGTCAAGTCGGCGGCGATCCGCAAGCTGCACATCCAGGGAGCGCTCACGCAGACCGGCAATCCCTACGACATGGCGATCAACGGGCGCGGCTGGTTTCAGGTGCTCGGCCCGAACAACGAGGTGCAATATACCCGCGCGGGCTCGTTCAACACCAATGCCAACAGTCAGCTCGTCACGACCGACGGCTATCTGCTGGATCCCGCAATCACGGTGCCGCAGGGAACGGTCCAGGTCACGGTCAACCAGACCGGGCAGGTGTTCGCCAAGCTGGATACGGAAGTGAACCCGCGGCAGATCGGCCAGCTCAACCTCGCCAATTTCGCCAATGAAGCCGGCCTCGAACCGCTGGGCAGCAATCTCTATCGCGAGACCACGGCGTCGGGCACGCCGGTGGTCGGGCTGCCGGGCGATTCCGGCTACGGCAAGATCAACCAGCAATATCTCGAAGCCTCGAACGTCGACCCGGTAAAGGAAATCACCGAGTTGATCTCCGCCCAGCGCGCCTACGAAATGAATGCCAAGGTCATCCAGGCCTCGGATGAAATGGCCCAGACAGTCTCGAAGGGCATGCGCTAGTTCCGGTGTATCCATGTTGAACAGGATGGGCTTGATGGTGCGCGGGTTGGCCGCCATGCTTCTGGTTCTCGCCTCCGCGCGGGTCGCGGCGGCCGAGGAGAAGCGGCTGCCGGTGCCAGCCGTCTCGATCCGCGCCGGCGAGCTGATCCGGGACGACATGATCACCGAGCGCGCCTTTGCGCCGAACGTGCTCGGCGTCGCCATGTTCATCGAAGGCCGCCAGATCCTGGTCGGCCGGATGGCGCGGCGCACGTTGCTGCCGGGCCAACCGATCCCGACCAATTCGGTGGAGGATCCCTGGACGGTCGCCCGCGGCGCCATGGTCAAGGTCGTGGTCGAAGACAGCGGCCTGTCGATCGTGACCTACGGCGCAGCGATGCAGTCGGGTGCGCCCGGCGCGCTCATCCCGATACGAAACACCGATACCGGTGTGATCATCAGGGGCGTCGTTCAGCCCGACGGCACCGTCAAGGTCGTGGACGGGTCATGACCAGAGTCCTGCTTGCGCTCGTGCTACTGGTTTCCGCCGCCAGCGCCCAGGCCGCCGTTCGCATCAAGGACATCGCGGACATCAAGGGATTGCGCGAAAACCAGATCGTCGGCTACGGCCTCGTCATCGGCCTGAACGGCACCGGCGACACGCTCCGCAATGCCCCGTTCACGGAGCAGTCCCTGCAATCGATGCTCGAGAACATGGGCATCAATGTCAGGAACGAGACCACGAGCACCAACAATCCCCCGCGTCCGACGACGCTGCGCACGCGCAACGTCGCGGCCGTGATGGTGACCGCGGACCTGCAGCCTTCGATCAGTGCGGGCGAGCGCATGGACGTGAGCGTGTCGTCGCTCGGCGATGCGACCTCGCTGCTCGGCGGCACCCTGGTGATGACGTCGCTGCGCGCGGCGGACGGTGCGGTCTATGCAGTGGCGCAAGGCGCGGTCACAGTCGCGGGTTACAGCGTCGGAGGCCAGGCCCAGAACGTCAGCCAGGGCACGCCGACCGCGGGCCGAATCCCGAACGGCGCGCTGGTCGAGCGCGAGGTGCAGGGTAGTCTCCATGAGATGGAGTACCTGGTGCTGGAGCTGAAGAACCCCGACTTCGTCACCGCAACACGCATCCTCGACGCCATCAACCGCTACGCGGGCGGACGCTACCGCGCGCAGATCGCCTTCGAGCGCGATTACCGCACGATCGTGCTGTCGAAGCCACGCCACATCGGCCCGGTCCGATTCCTTGCCGAAATCGGCGAGCTGACCGTCGAACCGGACACGCCGGCGCGGGTGGTGATCAACGAGCGCACCGGTACGGTGGTGATCGGACGCGACGTACGGATATCGACCGTTGCCGTGACGCACGGCAATCTGACGGTCCGCGTCACCGAGCTTCCCGTGGTGTCGCAGCCGGCGCCGTTCTCGAAAGGGCAGACGGTGGTCGTGCCCCAGACCATGGTCGAGGCCAACGAGGCCGGATCGCAGGTGGCGATCCTGAGCGGCGTCGATCTCCAGCGCCTGGTGCGCGGGCTGAACCAGATCGGCCTGAAGCCATCAGGCATCATCGCGATCCTCCAGGCGATCAAGACGGCCGGCGCCCTTCAGGCAGATGTCATCGTGCAATGATGCGTAAGCGTCGTGCAAGCTTGGTCGCTCAATGCTCAGGTCTTGACCGAGAATCGCACGCGGCCCGATGTTGAAGCTGGATCACAAAGCCAAACTCCTCCTCCTGGTCGCGGCCTCCGCGCTCGCGAGCGCTTCGCCCGTGCTGGCGCTGGATGAGGCCAAGTCGTCGAAGCCGCTCAACCTGCTGTCCTTCGCGCGCGCCCGCGCGCCTGGACCGCAGAAGCCGATCACGTCGATCCCAAGCGACAATGCGTCGATCCGGGCGACCGCGTGGGCAGCCGAAGATTCAGGACCCGCGACCACGGGTGCCGTGCCAGCTTCCGAGAAGCCCGCGCCTGTACCCACAGCCGCGCCGGTGCGCTCCGCCAAGCCTGGCAGCGTCACGGTGCCGCCGAAGCCGGCGCCGCCCCAGGCCGCTGCAACCGCGGACAATGAAGTGGCCCTGTTCTGCAGCAATGTTGCCGACCCCGCCGTCGATGCAAGGCTGGCCTGGCAACTCAAGGAGCTGGAGAAGGCCGAGAACCTGCTCCGCGAGCGGATCGCCGAGGTTGAGGCCAAGCGCGCCGAATATGAGAAGTGGATGGCGTTGCGCGACGACTTCCTGAAGAAGGCCGAAGCGAGCGTCGTCGAGATCTACTCGCGTATGAAGCCGGACGCCGCAGCGACGCAGATCGCCGGGATGGCGGACGAGACGGCTGCGGCCGTGCTCGCAAAGCTCACCCCGAGGAGCTCGAGCGCAATCTTCAACGAGATGGAGACGGGGCGCGCGGCGCACCTCGCCGATCTGCTCGGCGGAATGCGTCGCGTGGATGACGGAAAGACCAAATAGATGAAGTATCTAATCGTCATCCTGTCTCTGTTGTTGCTTGCCGGATGCGTCACTGATCCGGCCGAGGTCCTGACTGGCCCGCGATTGTCGCCGGTCGGGAGCGGCCTGAGGACGCAGGCAGATCCGATTCCCGTGACGCCCCGCATGCGCTCGCCCGTCAGCTATCGCTCGACCTGGGACGACGGCACCGATCTCTACCGCGACGCCCGCGCCCGGCGCACCGGCGACCTCGTGACGGTGATCATCTCGATGCAGGACAAGGCCAAGCTCGACAACAAGACCGACCGCTCGCGCGATTCGCAGATCAAGTTCGGGCTCGACTGGCTGATGGACATCGCGGGATGGCAGGACAAAGGCTCGACGAGCGCCAACCTCAGCACCAACACCCAGATCAAGGGCAACGGCCAGATCGACCGCACCGAGGATATCAAGCTGTCGATCGCAGCCGTCGTCACCGACGTGTTGCCGAACGGCAATATGATGATCAGCGGCTCGCAGGAATTCAAGGTCAACACAGAAATGCGCGTGCTCAACGTCGGCGGCATCGTGCGTCCACGCGATATCTCGCGAGCCAACACGATCTCATACGAGAAGATCGCCGAGGCGCGCGTAGCCTATGGCGGTCGCGGAAATCTGTCTGACGTGCAGCAGCCTGGATGGGGACATCGGATCTATGACGCCGTGGCACCATTCTGACAGCAGCGGCCGTCGGGCCACGCCGCGAGGGCAGGGGACGTCATGCGCCTGATTGCGGCCATCGTGGTGTTGACCCTGATCGCGATCGGCGCGGGCGCCGTTGCCGGCCTGCACCTGTTTGCGGCCGCCGAGCGCGTCGCCGACGCGAAGAAAACCGCAACGCCGGCACCCCTTGCCTCGAGCTACGCCGGCAGCGCGCGGCTCAGGAAACTGTCTCCGATCGTGACCAATCTCGGCGCGCCGGCCAACAACTGGGCCCGCATCGAAGCCTCCATGGTGACCGAGAGCATGAACGACGAGGATGCCGGCATCCTGGCGGCCCACGTCAGCGAGGACATCGTCACCTATCTGCGGTCGGCGACGGTTGCGCAGTTCGAGGGATCCCGCGGGCTCCAGCATCTGCGCGACGACCTGACCGAGCGCGCCAATATCCGCTCCTCGGGCAAGATCCGCGAATTGATCATTGAGACGTTGGTGATTCAGTGAAACTGAGAATCCTGTTGCTTGCCTTGGTCCTGGTCGTGCTACCCGAGGTGGCACTGGCCCAGATTCCTGACCTCAACTCCCTGCTGCCGCCGGGCAACGGCTCCACCAGCGGCCGGATCATCCAGCTGATGGCGGTGATCACGGTGCTGTCGGTGGCGCCGGGACTGCTCATCATGGTGACGAGCTTCACGCGATTTGCGGTGGCGCTGTCGTTCCTGCGCGCCGGTCTCGGCCTCCAGACCACGCCGGCCAATCTGGTGCTGATCAGCCTTGCGCTGTTCATGACCTTCTACGTGATGGCGCCGACCTTCGACCGCGCCTGGGAAACCGGCGTCCAGCCGCTGATGAAAAACGAGATCTCGGAGGAAGAGGCCTATCTCAAGATCACCGATCCGTTCCGCGAGTTCATGCTGGCCCATGTCCGCGACAAGGATCTGCAGACCTTCGAAGCGCTCGCCGCGGAAAGCTTCCGCAAGAAGTTCGACGACAAGCGCGTCGACATGCGCGTCATCATTCCGGCCTTCATGATTTCCGAGCTCCGACGTTCGTTCGAGATCGGATTCCTCATCATCCTGCCTTTCCTCGTGATCGACATGATCGTGGCGACGCTGACCATGTCGATGGGCATGATGATGATGCCGCCGACGATCCTCGCGCTGCCGTTCAAGATGCTGTTCTTCGTGCTGATCGACGGCTGGAACCTGCTCGCCTCCGGACTGGTGCGGTCGTTCTCGTAAGAGGAGCGATCGCGGCCGATCGGCTGGTTATGGTTAGCAAAAACTAACATTAACCATATGATATTGCTATGTAATTCAAGCCGATCTTAATCTGCGGGCAAGATTCGGCATGTTAGCAATGCGTCACGGCGGGTTGGACCCACCCACATCAGTCCAAAGGCATGATGCCGCCCCTCTGTACCGGTGAAAGCCCGGTATGTCCCCTCGTGAAAATGTAACGCGTACATAAAGGGACATTCGCAATGTCAAGCCTGCTTACGAACTCGACCGCCATGACCGCACTCCAGACCCTGCGGTCTGTGAGCTCGCAGCTCTCCACCACGCAGACCCGCATCTCCACCGGCCAGCGCGTGTCGACTGCTTCCGACAACGCTGCCTACTGGTCGATCGCGACGTCGATGCGCGCCGACAACGCCGCGCTCTCCGCGGTCTCCGACTCGCTCGGTCTGTCGGCCGCGACTGTCGACACCGAATATACCGCTCTGACCACCGTCATCGGCGACAAGGACTCCGGCCTGACCAAGCTTCAGTCCCTGCTGGTCGAAGCCAAGACAGCCGGTATCGACCGCAGCAAGATCCAGGCGGACGTCACCCAGATCCAGCAGCAGATGAAGGCGACAGCCAGTGCGGCGACCTTCAACGGTATCAACTGGCTGAGCACGACCGCCACCACGCCGACGACCTTCAGCCTCGTGTCGTCGTACTCGCGTGTCGGCGGTACGCCCACCATCGGTTCCATCACCGTGACGACCGCCAACTACTCGCTCTACACCGCGACGCAGACCGGCATTCTGGACACGGCGGGCAGTACCGCTCCGTCGATCAACACGATGACCATCTCCGCGCTGACCGACTCGGCGGCTGACCAGACCCTGCTCGACGGCTACATCGCGCAGGTTACCGCCGGCATCAACTCGGTGGCATCGGCCGCCGCCAATCTCGGTGCCGTCAAGAACCGCCTCTCGACCAACTCGGACTTCGTGAAGTCGCTGATGGACTCCGTGGATCGCGGTATCGGTCAGCTCGTCGATGCCGACATGAACCAGGAGTCCACCCGCCTGTCGGCCCTCCAGGTCCAGCAGCAGCTCGGTGTGCAGGCGCTCTCGATCGCCAACAACAGCAGCCAGAGCATCCTGTCGCTGTTCCGCTAAGCCTCGAGCCATCTTGGGAGGGCCGCGCTTCTCGCAAAGCGCGGCCCTTTCGTTTTGGCGTGATGCCGCGCGCAGGCCGTAATTTTCGGCTGCCCTGTTGCCGAACGGGCACAGAGCCACAAGCCTCGCACAAGCTTGGCTCGCTACCTTCGCCGTTACGACAGGTTGGGCCTTGACGCTTTTGCGCAGTCCAAAGGCATGACGCCGCCCTGTCGTACCGGTGCAAGCCCGGTATGTCCCCAAACCTAATCCAATCTTCAAAGGGACATCAAAATGGGTTCTAGTCTCCTCACCAACTCCTCCGCAATGACCGCGCTGCAGACGCTTCGGAACGTCAGCTCGCAACTTGCTACCACGCAGAACCGGATCTCGACCGGCCAGCGCGTCTCGACCGCCTCGGACAACGCCGCCTACTGGTCGATCGCGACGTCGATGCGCTCCGACAATGCCGCGCTTTCCGCCGTCTCCGACTCGCTCGGTCTGTCGGCTGCGACTGTCGACACCGAATATACCGCTCTGACCTCGGTTATCGGCGACAAGGACTCCGGCCTGACCAAGCTTCAGGCGTTGCTGGTCGAAGCCAAGACCGCCGGTATCGACCGCACCAAGATCCAGGCTGACATCACCCAGATCCAGCAGGATATGAAGCTCAAGGCCAGCTCGGCGACCTTCAACGGCATCAACTGGCTGAGCACGACCGCCGCCACGCCGACGACCTTCAACCTGGTGTCGTCGTACTCGCGCGTCGGCGGTACGCCCACCATCGGTTCCATCACCGTAACGACCGCCAACTACTCGCTCTACACCGCGACGCAGACCGGCATTCTGGACACGGCGGGCAGTACCGCTCCGTCGATCAACACGATGACCATCTCCGCGCTCACCGACTCGGCGGCCGACCAGACCCTGCTCGATGGCTACATCTCGCAGGTCACCGCCGGCATCAACTCGGTGGCCTCGGCTGCCGCCAATCTCGGTGCCGTCAAGAACCGCCTCGCGACCAACACTGAATTCGTCAAGACCCTGATGGACTCCGTGGACCGCGGTATCGGCCAGTTGGTCGACGCCGACATGAACGCGGAATCGACTCGCCTCCAGGCGCTGCAGACCCAGCAGCAACTCGGCGTTCAGGCGCTCTCGATCGCCAACCAGAACAGCCAGAGCATCCTGTCGCTGTTCCGCTAAGCCGCGGCTTCGAAAACGACCGTGCTCCCCAGGGAGCACGGTGTCCGCCATGAACGGCGGATTTGACGGCACAAGACGTGCCCACATCGGTCTCCTGACGCCACATTCCAGGGCAGCACGCCCTGGCCGATCGCGCCGCGATGCGACCGGCTGTCCGCCTGTTGCCGACGCGCGCGATTGCGTCACTCAATCTCTTGTAAAATTGCAACGCCTCGCCTGCGAACCGACACATTCGTTTTCTCGCGCAACCTTCAGACAAGGTTGGCAGCGGAGTGTCCTCTACGTTCGCATTGGTATGAGGTCATATGCTGTTCAGTCGTGTGCAGATACAGCAACTGCTCAACAATCTGCCGGAGCTTGGGCCGCGACGCCTGATGGCCTTGGGACTGATCGGCTTTGCCGTTCTCGTCACCGTCGTCGGCGGCGCCTATTATCTCAGCCGGCCTGAGTTCGAGACACTCTACACGGGTCTTTCCCGCGAAGACGTGACGCGCATGGGTGCCGCGCTGCGCGAGCAAAACATCGCCTTCGACGTCAATACGGCCGGCGACGCGGTTTCGGTGCGCCCGAGCCAGACCATGCAGGCGCGGATGCTGCTCGCCGAGAAGGGGCTGCCGACCAGCGCCAATTCCGGCTACGAGCTGTTCGACAAGATCGGCTCGCTCGGCCTGACCTCATTCATGCAGGAGGTCACCAAGCTGCGGGCGCTGGAAGGCGAGATCGCGCGCACGGTGCAGTTGATGAAGGGCGTGAAGGCGGCGCGGGTGCATATCGTGCTGCCGGTGCGCGGCTCGTTCCGGGCGACGCAGCAGCCGCCTTCTGCATCGGTCGTGTTGCGCACCGACGGCACGATCGAGGCGCGCACGGCGCAGTCGATCCGTCATCTCGTCGCTGCCGCCATTCCGGGCATGAGCCGCGACAAGGTCACGGTGCTGGACGCCGACGGTTCGATGCTGCTCGCCGAGGAGGACGAAGCGACTGCAGCGCCAACCAAGATGGCGAGCCTTCAGAAGACTGTCGGCGGGATGGTGCAGGAGAACATCCGCAAGGCGCTGACGCCGTATCTCGGGATCGATAATTTCGAGGTGAGCGTCTCCCCGCAGCTTTCCACGGACAAGCGGCAGATCAACGAGACTGTTTACGATCCTGAGAACCGCGCCGAGCGCTCAGTCCGAAACGTGCGCGAGAAGGAGTCGTCGCAGAACGCGGACCGTTCGCAGCCGACGACGGTGCAGCAGAATCTTCCCGACCAGCAGGTGAACGCCGGCGGTGGCAAGAACTCCAACGAGGACAAGAGCCGCCGCGAGGACGTCACCAATTTCGAGGTCTCGTCCAAGACCACGACGACGGTGAGCGACGGCTATTCGGTGAAGAAACTCTTCATCGCCGTCCTGATCAATCGCGGGCGGCTCGTCGCCGACATCGGCGACAAGAGCAACCAGGCCATCGTCGACAGCAAGCTTGCCGAGATCAGCCAGCTCGCAGCCACGGCCGGTGGGCTGGACAAGGCGCGGGGCGACCAGATCCAGGTGACGGCCGTCGATTTCATCGAAGGCTCGCGCGAACTGGCGCCGGTGCCGCCGATCAGCTTCGTCGAGATGATCAACAAGCAGCTCGGCAGCGTCATCAACGCGGTCACGATCCTGGCCGTAGCCTCGATGCTAGTGTGGTTCGGACTTCGGCCCGCGGTCAACGGCATCCTGACCCATCGCGCGGCGCAGGAGCAGACCGAGGCGGCGGAAGCTGCCCAGCTCGAGGCAGCCGCCGGCGCTCTTGCATTGGCGGATAGCGAGGAGACCGAGCTCAATTTGGTCGAAGACCTCGAAGGCAAGATGCAGCGAACGCCGCAGAAGCGGCTGGAGCAGATCGTCCGTCTCGATCAGATGCAGGCGGCGGCGATCCTTAAAGACTGGATGCGACGCGAGGAGGCGGCATGAACGCGGCAATCGGAAAACTCCTGACCCAGTTCGACGCGAACGGGCGAGCCAAATCGCCGCCGCCCAAGATCCAGGATGTGCTGACAAGGCCGAGGGAGGTTCGGCGCGAGCCTCAGCCGCAGCCACAGGCCCATTCGCAGCCGCAGCCGCTGCTTCAGTCGCCGCCTCCGGCGCCGAAGACGGAAGCTCCGGCGGTCAATCTTCTGGACGATGCCTATCGGCGCGGCCACGCGGCCGGCGTAGCGGAGAGCGACGCCAGGATCGCCGAGGAACGCGTGCGCAGCGCGATCCGGCTCGGCGAGGAGCGGGCCAAGTGGTCCGATCAGCAGGCGGTCACGATCGTCAGCGGCTTCGAGGCGGCTTGCCGCGAGATCGAGACCAACATCGCCAGCTCTGTTGCGCGGATATTGCTGCCGTTTCTCGCCGATGCGGTCCGCGACAAGGCGATCGGGTCGCTGGTCGAGCAGATTGCGGCACTGACCGGCAATTCGCCGGTGCCGGTGTTCAAGGTCACCGGCCCGAGCGAACTGCTCGACCTGGTGAAGACCCAGCTCCAGACGGCCCGGCGAACGGGCATCGAGTACGAGGCCGCCGATACTTTCGAGGTCCGCGTCGTAGCCGACCAGACCGTGATCGAGACGCAGATCACGGCCTGGAGCGAACGCCTGAAAGAGGCGCGCCGGTAGCCCGTCATGAATGAGGTCAAATCAGAGCTCGTCATCATCCGCCGACGGAGCGCCTTCGACGACGAGAAGCCTCACGGCGGCGTCTGGAAGATCGCCTATGCGGACTTCATGACCGCGATGATGGCGTTTTTCCTGGTCATGTGGCTGATCAATGCGCTCAACCAGGATCAGAAGCAGGTGGTCGCGAGCTATTTCAATCCGATCATGCTCGCGGAGAACGCGCCTGCCCCGAAAGGCCTCAAGGACCTCTCCAAGAAAGAGACGTCGTCGTTCGAAGGCCAGGACGGCCGGCGTCAGCCGGCAGGACCGAGCGAGGAACGTCGCGGTGACTCTCCGACGGCCGAGAAGCCGCCCTTCTACGAGGAGAAGGTCCTGTTCCGCGATCCCTATACGACGCTCGCGGAGATCGCCAGCAGCGCAAACCAGGCCTCGGGCCAGCGGCGCGCCGGCGCTCTGACCTCTGCTGAAGAGGAGGGACTCAAGGGCGGCGACGCCTACCGCGATCCCTTCGATCCCGGTTATTGGAAGCTCGCGCCACAGGCATCCAAGGATGCCGATCGCATCATGGAGAGCGAGCCCAAGCCGAATGCGTCCGCGCGCGACACAGCGTCCGGCACGGGCGAGCCGCAGGCGCGCCGGGCCAAGCAGGACGATGCCGCCGGAAGCGTGGCTCCGAACGCCGATGCATCGTCCGCAAGCCTGTCGCCCCTGCTGCCGCCGGGGCCCGCGCCCTCGCAGTCTTCACGCGAAGGGAACGCGCAGCCGGGCGCCCAGGCCGGCATTCAAGCCAACGCCGCCGCGCAGTCGCGTCCCAACGATACGACGAAGGAATCCGAGCCGCGCGACGCAGCTCAGACGCAGCAACCGACGGTCAAGCAGCTTCAGTCGGCGATCGCGGAGGCGCTGTCGGATGTCAAGGCCGGCGCGGGACCGGTGGCTGAGGTGCGTCAGGTCGAGGAAGGCCTGCTGATCAGCCTGACCGACGACGCGAGCTTCGGCATGTTCGCGCGCGGCTCGGCTGAACCGCGGCCCGAGCTCATCCGTGTAATCGACAAGATCGGTCCGCTGCTGACGAAGCGTCCCGGCATGATCATCGTCCGCGGCCACACCGACAATCGGCCATACCGCTCGGAGACCTACGACAATTGGCGGCTGTCGACGGCCCGTGCGCAGATGGCCTACTACATGCTGGTCCGCTCCGGCGTCGACGCGCAGCGCATCGAGCACGTGGAGGGTTATGCCGATCGACGGCCGAAACTCCAAAACGATCCGGCGGCCGCGCAGAATCGCCGGATCGAGATCCTGGTCCGGGAGAAGCGTCCTTGAACAGGTCTCTGCTCCGCGCCGCGTTGCTGATGCTGCTGCCGTTCACGGCGGCAGGCGCATTTGCCGAGCCGGCACCGACACCGACCCTGGCGGCATCGATATCGGGCGAGCCATATGAACTCGTTCGCGCATTGCAGGCCGTGCAGGACGGCATCGCCAACGGCGATACCGCGGCGCATGGCAACCACATCGCGTTGATCCGGCAGATCGGCGAAAAATTTCTCGCCGCCGATCCGGGCGTGTGGAGCAACCCGCAGAACGGCCAAGCCGTCGTCATCTACCTGCTCAGCGGCGGCGGGCCGCAAATCGTCCGCAAGTTGCCGCGCGACAAGCTGAACGTCGACGGACGGCTGTTCGATGGCGCACTCGCCTATGTCGAGGGCCGTCAGGATGAAGCGCGCGAGCTGCTCAAGGACGTCAAGCCGCGGACGATCCCATCGGGCCTGGGCGGACAGGTCGCGCTGGTCCAGGGCGCGTTGTTCGCACGCGCCGAAGCATCGCTCGCGATCGAGCGTCTGGATGACGCGCGCCTGCTCTTGCCGGGCACATTGGTGGAGGAAGCCGCGCTGCGGCGCGAAATCCTGTTGGTCGGGCAAGCCGAGGATTTCGATAAATTCGAGTTCCTGACGCTGGCCTATATCCGCCACTACGGCAACTCGGTCTATGCCGGCGACTTCTGGCAGCGCTTTTCCACCGGACTGACGCAATCGAGCCTCGCGCTCGACGAGCGCCGGTTTGCGCGGATCACCACTTTGCTGGAGCAGATCGATCGCGCGAGCCGCCTGAAGCTCTATCTCGTGATCGCGCGCGCCGCGATGGCGCGCGGAGGTCTCGTCGTAACCCGGCTTGCCGGCGAGCGCGCGCTGACGCTCAGCGCCGATGCTTCAGCGGATCGCGAACGGGCGCATTTGTTCCGCGGCGTGTCGCGGGCGCTCACCGACGAATATGACGGTGGTCTTGCCGAGTTGAAGGCACTCGACCGGTCGAAGCTGCCCGAGCGCGACATTCCCTTGCTCAATGCAACGGTGCAGCTCGCACTCGACGTTCGCAAGCCGTTCGCCGGCGCATCCGCCGCCGCAGCCGACAAGCCTCCGGTCACGCCGGCGCGTATCGATCTCGCGTCGTCGACCGCAACGCTTGCGCGCGCACAGAAGCAGCTCGGCGAACTCGAGCTCCTCACCAGGGATCGCCGTCCATGACGAAGCTCAGTGGAACCTCCGGACAGGTCTTTTCGGGCCTCGCCGAAAGCCTCAGCATGCGAGGCACATCGCGCGCCGGCAAGAGCGGCGGGGCGAAAGCGCAGCCGGACACGTCGTTCAACGATCTGCTGTACACCGTCTCGAATCTCGCGAAGCGGGCGCTCAACGACGAGGGCAGCGACACGGTCGTGAAAGCCGGAACACTGCGGACGCGCCTGGCGCACCAGAGTGAGAAGGACAAGTCGAACGACGACACGGTGCACGAAGGCCCCGCGGCGGCCGAGGACCCCGGATTCACCGAGAGGCCCACCGAGAAATCTTCCGACAAGAAGACCGACAAATTGTCCGGGAAACATGTCCCTGTCGACCATACCGGGCAGGCCGACGTCCAGAACCAATCGAGCATTGCGGTGATCGTCGGACAGGAGATCGCCGCCGGACCGGTCGCGCAGCCGCAGATGCAAGCACCGGCGGGCGACAAGAACGATGCGTCCGGGCGCGACGGGCGGTCTGCCACGACGAAGCGCGAAGTTCAGGCCATGGGCATGGCGAAGACGATGACAGCCGACCCCGGCCCATCTGCTGTGGCTCCGATCGCCGCGCACTCGCAGGCCGCGGCTCCGCACGCGACGGCCGCCGCCCAGGCGACATCGACGCAAGACAGCGAGCCGTCGCCGAAGGCAACGGCACCCGGCTTCGAGGCCGTTGCGGCCAATGTCGAGCGTGCTGCCAAGGCCTCGGCGCGGGATGCATTGCCCGAGACGACCAAGGTCACCGTAGTCCAGCAGGAGACCCATCTGCCCCCGGCGCAGTTCAACGCTCCGCACCAAGTTGCCAATGCAGTCGTCGCCGAGCTGAAGGAATCTCCGGCACCGACGGCGTCCGCAGCTCCAGATCTTGCAGCGTCCCAAGCCAATGCGCCGGATCAGCCGCTCAAGATCCTGACCATCAATCTCGAACCGCCTACGCTCGGCAACGTCACCGTGCGCCTTCGTCTCGTTGGCAACGAGGTGTCCGTCCACCTCGCCGCCGAGCGCAAGGATACGAGCCAGATGCTTGACCAGCAGCGCGACTCGATCCGCGAGCTCATGCAGTCGGCGGGCTACGTGGCGGACGTTGCGCCCGTCCAGCACGGCTCGTTGGATGGATTCCAGAGCGGCTCCGGTCAGTCGCAGCCGCAGCTCTCGGGCCAGCAACAGCCATCGTCGCAGTCGCAAGGCACGTTCGACGGCGCGAGAAATTCGTCGGGACAGTCGGACGGCGGTGCGAAACAGGCCCGACAGGAGCGCCAGTTCAACCAGGAGACGCGTCATGACCAGGACGTGGCGCCGCAGATTCGTCGCGGCCCTGTTTATCTGTAACGCCGGCGCCGCGGCCGCGGCGACCGACAATTCGCGCCCCTGCGAGCGCGAGATGGCGCGTGCGTCTCAGCAGCACGGAATTCCGCTCGGCATTCTCTATGCCGTCGGCCTCACCGAGACCGGGCGGCGCGGCGCGCTTTATCCTTACGCGCTCGGCGCCGAAGGACAGACCGTGTTCGCCAAGGACATGAACGACGCGATCGCGAATTTCGAATCCATGCGCAGCAAGGGGATCAAGCTGATCGACCTCGGTTGCATGCAGATCAACCACTATTACCACGGCGACAAATTCGCGTCGGTGCGGGCGATGTTCGATCCCGCCAAGAACGTCGACTACGCCGCGCGCTTCCTGAAGGAGCTGAAGCAACGCGAGGGCAGCTGGACCATGGCGGTCGCCCGCTACAATGCAGGCCCCAACAACCAGCCGGCGCAGAAGCGCTACGTCTGTCATATCGTCGCTCATCTGGTCTCGAGCGGCTTCGGCGCGTGGACCGATAAGGCGCGCTCGTTCTGTCAGCCCAAAACGACCTGAAGGGATGACGTCAAAGTTGTGCATCGTTCCGCACCATCAGCCCCGCGCAAGCAACAACCACCATTGTAACTGCAACCTACCGAAGGAGCCCAATTCATGAGCCTGTATGGTGTTATGCGCACCGGTGTTTCCGGGATGAACGCGCAGTCCAACAAGCTGTCGACGGTGTCGGACAACATCGCCAACGTCAACACCACCGGCTACAAGCGGGCTTCGACCGAATTCTCCTCGCTGATCCTGAAGAGCGGCTCGGGCAATTACGATTCCGGCGCGGTCGAGACCACGGTCCGCTACGCCATCAGCGATGCCGGCAATTACCAGTTCACGACCTCGGCGACGGACCTCGCGGTGCAGGGCAACGGCTTCTTCGTCGTGCAGGATCCGAACGGCAACAATTTCCTGACGCGCGCCGGCGCGTTCGTGCCCGACAGCACGGGCAATCTCGTCAACTCCGCCGGCTTCCAGCTGATGGGTTACAACATCGCGAACGGCGCCACGCCCACCGTCGCCGCCAACGGCTTCGGCGGCCTGCAGGTCATCAACGTCAACCGGATGGCGCTCCAGGCGTCGCCTTCGACCAAGGCAGCTGTCGATGCCAATCTCGATCCGAGCGCTGCGATCATCGCGGGTCCGCCCGGTCCCGGCGCTTACACGTCGAAGACCTCGGTCGTCACTTACGACAACATCGGCAACGCGGTGACGGTCGACGTCTATGCTGCGAAGACCGCCGCGAACACCTGGCAGATCCAGCTCTACGATTCTTCCACCGGCACCGCGCTCGCGGGTGGTCTCAATACCTTCACCTTCGATGTCACCGCGACCGGCAAAGGCAAGCTCGCGGCCGCAAGCCCGACCTCGCTCACCGTGACCATCCCGGGCGGCTCGTCCTTCAACATGGATCTGTCGGCCATGACCCAGGTCGCTTCCAGCTTCGACTTCAAGGCGACGGTCGACGGCAACGCCCCGTCCGCGGTGGAGAAGGTGAACATCGACGACAAGGGTGTGGTCACCGCGGTGCTCAAGAACGGCACCGAGCTGCCGAGCTTCCAGATCGCGCTCGCGAACGTTCCGAGCCCGGACCATCTGACGCCCGAAGTCGGCAACGTCTATTCACCGAACCTGGATTCCGGAAACGTGCAGGTCGGCCTCGCCGGCCAGGGCGGGCTCGGCACCATCCAGTCGGGCGCTCTGGAAGACTCGAACGTCGATCTGGCGGACGAGTTGACTGCGATGATCGAGGCGCAGCGCGGCTTCACTGCGAACTCGAAATCGTTCCAGACCGGCGCCGACTTGCTGGATGTCGTCGTCAACCTGAAGCGCTGAGTCCCTCAGCGCTCGATCCCGGCAAGAGCAGATCATGAACCTTACCGCCGCTCTCGAATCCGCCCGCTCCTCGCTGATGACGTCGGGCATCCAGTCGTCGGTCATCTCGCGCAACATCGCCGGGGCCACCGCCACCGGCTATTCGCGCAAGCTCACCGTGCTGGACAATCACCCCGGTGCTGGCGTCTACGTCGCGGCGATCCAGCGCGCCGCCAGCAGCGGCTTGTACACCAACGTCCTGACCGCGACTTCGTCGTCTACCAAGCAGAGCGCGATCTATGACGGTCTCCAGAAGATCGCGGCCTCGACGGTCGACGATCCGGAGCTCGACCAGTCGCCGACGGCGCAGCTCAATGCGTTGAAGAAGGCGCTCCAGCAATATGCCAACGCCCCGGACAACACCACGCTAGCGCAGGCGGCGGTCGCGTCCGCCAAGGACATGGCGACGGCGCTAAACCAGGCGACCCAAACCGTGCAGTCGGTTCGTGAGGGCGCGGATGCCGACATGAATACGTCGGTTCAGAATATCAATCAGTTGCTCTCCCAGTTCCAGAGCGTGAACACCGCGATCGTGAAGGGTACGATCTCCGGCGACGACGTCACCGACTACCTCGACCAGCGCGACAGCATCGTCTCGAAACTGTCGCAAGAACTCGGCGTCACGATGTCGATCCGTCCCAACGGCGACGCGGCGCTCTATGCCGATAGCGGTGTCGTTCTGTTCGACAAGACGGCGCGCGCGGTGAGTTTTTCCCCGACCAACGCCTACACTGCCGGCACGACGGGCAATGCCGTCTACATCGACGGCGTACCCGTGACCGGCGCGAATTCCGTCATGCCGCTCAAGTCCGGCAAGCTCGCCGGCCTCGCCGAGTTGCGTGACAACGCCACGGTCACGTATCAGAGCCAGCTTGACGAAGTCGCACGCGGCCTGGTCGACGCCTTCAAGGAAGTCGACCAGTCCGGCGCCGCGCTGCCGGACGTCCCCGGCCTGTTCACCTACCCGGGTGCGCCGGCGATGCCGGCGAGCGCCACCGTCTCGGTCGGCTTGGCCGGCTTGATCAGTGTGGCCGCTTCGGTCGACCCTGTTCAGGGCGGCAACCCCAATCTGCTGCGCGACGGCGCGATCAGCGGCAACGCCGCATATCAATACAACACCGCCGGCAACGCCGGCTACTCGACCCGGCTGCAGCAGCTCATTGGCAACATGGATGCGTCGCAGCCGTTCGATGCAACCACGCAAGGCAAGCCGAACGGCAGCTTGATCGACTTCGCGTCGTCCTCGGCGAGCTGGATCGAAAGTCAGCGCACGGCCGCGAACGACAACGTCACCTACCAGAACACGCTGCTCGACCGTAGCACCGCGGCGCTGTCCAACGTCAACGGCGTCAACATGGACGACGAGATGTCGCTGATGCTCCAGGTCGAGCGGACCTATTCGGCCTCGTCGAAGATCATTTCCACCGTCGACGAGATGTTGCAGAGCCTGCTGGCTGCTGTGGGGAATTAAGTCATGATGAGCGCGAACTACATCTCGACTTTGATGCTGTCTTCGTCGCTGAGGTCCTCGGTTACGAACAATCAGGCCGCGCTCGCCAAGGCTTCGAAGGAAGCCACCACCGGCCGCTTTGCCGACGTTGGCCTCGAGCTCGGTGCCACGACGGGAAGCGACGTCACCCTGCGAGCGGACCTGAGCTTCGCCGATCAGCTCGTCGATACCAACGGGCTGGTCTCGGGACGCCTGGACATAACACAGAGCCGGATCACCCAGCTTGGTTCGACCGCAACGGACTTCCTCAAGGACCTGATCGCGGCCCGCAGTACCGACGGCGGCGGGCGGATCATCCTGCCGCCCGCGTCCTCCAACCTCCAGGATCTGATTGGCGCGCTGAACGTCTCCTATAACGGCTCGTCTCTTTTCTCGGGCATCAACACGCAGAACACGCCGATCACGGCCTACACCGCGGGCTCGGCCAGCAAGAACCAGGTCGATGCGGATTTCCTCGCGACCTTCGGCTTTGCGCAGTCTTCGGCCAGCGTGAGCAGCATCACCCCGGCTCAGATGCAGACCTTCCTCGACACCACCTTCGATGCCGAGTTCGCGAGCCCGGCCTGGAACACCAATTGGTCATCGGCTACCGACCAGGTCATGCAAAGCCGTATCTCCACGACCGAGATCGCCGATACCTCCGTCAGCGCCAATCAGCCAGGCTTCCGCAAGCTCGCCGAGGCCTACACCATGATGGCGGATCTCGGGAACGTGAACCTGGACCAAGCGACGTTCCAGGTCGTCGTGGACAAGGCTATCGGCCTTGTCGGAAACGCCATCAGTGACCTTGCTACCCTCGGCGGCAACATCGGCACGGTCCAGCAGCGGATCACCGGCGCGACCGATAGGCTGAAGCTGCAGCAGGACATCCTCAACAACCAGATCGTCAAGATGGAGGCGGTCGACCCGACCGAGGCCTCGGTCCGGGTCAATACGCTGCAAACCCAGATCAAGACAGCGCTGGCGCTGACATCGCAGCTCCAGCAGATCAGCCTCATCAACTACCTCTGAGCCAAGTACTTTTGAGAAGCCTCCTTTGTAAGGCAGAGTTGTCCTGATGACGTTTGAAGCCTATGAAGTGGTCGTCGACGAGAGCGGATATGAAGCGCGGGGCCGCGAGCGGCAGGCGCTCAGTCTCGGCATCGACCGGCTCGAGCGGATCCAGAAAGACCGCTTCAGCATCGAGGATCTGGTCGAGAGCCTGCTTTATGTGCGGCGGCTGTGGACGATCTTCATCGAGGATCTCGCGCATCCGGAAAACGGACTTCCGGTCAAGCTGCGCGCCGACATCATCTCGATCGGCCTGTGGGTCGTCAAGGAAGCCGACCGCCTTCGCGAAGAGAGGTCGAACGACGTGATGCAGCTCATCGAAATCAACCGCCTGATCCGAGACGCTCTTTGATGAAGATATCCTTGCGGGCGGGCGAACGGGTCTACATCAACGGCGCGGTGCTGCGTGTGGACCGCAAGGTCTCGGTCGAACTCGTCAACGACGTGATGTTCCTGCTCGAAGGGCAGATCATGCAGGCCTCCGACGCCACCACGGCGCTGCGGCAGCTCTATTTCATCGTCCAGCTGATGCTGATGAATCCGACTGATGTCCGGGATGCTTCGGCGCTCTACGGGCAGCATCACGCAGCCCTGATCGCGGTGTGCGAGAGCCACGAGATGCTGCTCGGACTTGGCGCGGTCGACGAACTGGTCGGAGCAACCCGTTACTTCGAGGCGCTCAAGCGGATCCGGGCGCTGTTTCCGGTGGAGCAGGCCATCCTGGCCGGCGCCACGATCGATTCCCCATTCGAGGCTGCCTGACAGCGGAGAGTCACATGAACGTCACCAGCGCGACCGATAGCACCAGCAAGTCCAGTTCGACCAGCTCAACCACGTCGACGTCGAGCACCGGCGTCGACTACAACACGTTCCTTCAGCTCCTCATCGCAGAGATGAAGAACCAGGATCCGACCAATCCGATGGATACCTCGCAATATATGAGCCAGTTTGCGCAGCTCTCGTCGGTCGAGCAGGCGATGCAGACCAATACCAAGCTCGACTCTTTGCTATCTTCGCAATCGCTGTCGCAGGCAGACGGGCTGATCGGAAAGACCGTCAGCTTCACGGACTCGACCGGAGCGACTTTCAGCGGCAAGGTCGCTTCGATTTCCATCAACACCGACGGCTCCGTCGCGACGCTCGAGGACGGCACGAAAGTCGCGGTCGGCCCGGGGCTCACGATCAGCCAGTCATGAACGAACGGGACGCTCTCGACATCGTCCAGGCGGCGATCTGGACCATCATCGTCGCCTCCGGGCCTGCCGTTGGCGCCGCGATGCTGGTCGGCACCCTCATTGCGCTGATCCAGGCTCTGACCCAGATCCAGGAGGTGACGCTGACCTTCGTTCCGAAGATCATCGTCATTCTCTTGGTCGTTGCCGTTTCCGGCTCCTTCATCGGAGCTCATCTCTCCACCTTCACCGAGATGGTCTATTCGCATATCGAGCGCGGCTTCTGATCCGGGCGGGCTCGGGCACCCCTGGCCGCCTCCTGCCACCACCCCCGCGTAAGCTTTGCACGGCAGATTAAGGGCCGGATCCTCTGCCGGTGACCCATGTCCGATACGTTAGCTGCCAGCCTGCCGACCCCGCGACGATTGGGCGCCGACGCCTTTTTCGCAGGCGGCATCGTGGCCATGCTCACGATCCTGTTCCTGCCTATCCCGCCGATCCTGATCGATCTCGGCCTCGCCTTCTCGATCGCACTGTCGGCGCTGATCCTGATGGTCGCGCTGTGGATCCAGCGGCCGCTCGATTTCTCGGCTTTCCCGACCGTGCTGCTGATCGCCACGATCCTGCGGCTGGCGCTGAACGTCGCGACGACTCGTCTGATCCTGTCGCGCGGCGGGGAGGGGGAAAACGCCGCGGGCCACGTCGTCGCCGGCTTCTCGAAGTTCGTCATGGGCGGCGACTTCGTCATCGGCCTGATCATCTTCGCGATTCTGGTCACGGTAAACTTCGTCGTGATCACCAAGGGCGCGACGCGTATCGCCGAAGTCGGCGCCCGCTTCACCCTGGACGCCATCCCCGGCAAGCAGATGGCGATCGACGCGGACCTGTCCGCAGGGCTGATCGACGACAAGGAAGCCCAGCGCCGGCGCCGCGAGCTGGAAGAGGAGAGCGCGTTCTTCGGCGCCATGGACGGTGCCTCGAAATTCGTCCGCGGCGACGCCATCGCCGGCCTGATCATCACCGCGATCAATATTTTCGGCGGCATCATCATCGGCGTCACCCATCACGGCCTCACGCTGTCGCGTGCCGCCGACGTCTACACAAAACTCTCCGTGGGCGACGGTCTGGTAACGCAGATGCCGGCCCTGATCGTGTCGCTATCGGCGGGCCTGCTGGTCTCCAAGGGCGGCACCAGGGGGTCGGCGGAGCAGGCAGTGTTGCGCCAGCTCGGCGGCTATCCGCGCGCGGTGTCGGCCGCCGCGCTGATGATGTTCGTGCTTGCCTTGATGCCGGGGTTGCCGATGGCGCCCTTCTTGCTGCTCGGCGGCGCCATGGCCTTCGTCGGATACTCGCTGCCGAGGCGGCAGGCGGCCCTGAAGCAGAAGGACGATGCGCGCAAAGCCGACGAACGCGCCCAGGTCGAGGCCAAGGAATCGGTCAAGGAATCGCTCAAGACCGCGGAGATCGAGCTGGCGCTCGGCGGCCACCTGTCGGTCCATCTGCTGGGCTCGCGTACCGAGCTCGCACACCGTGTGGCTAAGATCCGCAAGAAGTTCGCCAAGCAGTACGGCTTCGTCGTTCCCGAGATCAAGCTCACCGACAATCTGTCGATCGATCCCAAGGGATATCAGATCCGGATCCACGACACCCGCGTCTCCCAGGGCGAGCTCAGGCTCGGCGAGGTGCTGGTGCTCGTCGACAAGGACGGCAAGCCCGACGTCCCCGGCGAAGAGGTGATCGAGCCGGCCTTCGGCATGAAAGCGCTGTGGGTGACGGACGCTTTCACCGACGAGGTCAAGCGTCAGGGCTGCAAGCCGGTCGACAATCTGTCGGTGCTGCTCACGCATCTGAGCGAAGTGATCAGGGCCAACCTCGCCCAGCTCCTGTCCTACAAGGACATGCGCGGCCTGCTCGACCGGCTCGATCCCGAATACAAGCGCCTGGTCGAGGATCTCTGCCCGTCGCAGATATCGTACTCGGGACTGCTGGCAATCCTGAAGATCCTGCTGGCCGAGCGCGTGTCGATACGCAACCTCCATCTGATCCTGGAGGCCATCGCCGAGATCGCGCCCCATGTGCGGCGCTCCGAGCAGGTGGCGGAGCATGTGCGTACGCGTCTGGCCCAGCAGATCTGCGGCGACCTGTCCGACAACGGCGTGCTCAACGTGGTCCGTCTCGGCAACCGTTGGGACCTGGCGTTCCACCAGAGCCTGAAGCGCGACGCCAAGGGCGACGTCGTCGAATTCGACGCCGATCCGCGCCTGATCGAGCAGTTTGCGACCGAAGCCAGCGCCGCGATCCGCAAGTTCACCGAGAACGGCACCAGCGTCGTGCTGGCGGTGACCCCCGAAGCCCGTCCCTACGTCCGGATGATCCTGGAACGGGTATTTCCGACACTGCCGATTCTGTCGCATGTCGAAGTCGCGCGCAGCACCGAGATCAGAGCACTCGGAGCCATATCGTGATCAGCGGCCTCGCCGACAGCGTGCTGGTGACGTTCATCGTGTTCTGCCGCATCGGTGCCTGCCTGATGCTGGTGCCGGGCTATTCCAGCGTCAACGTCCCGGCCCAGGTCCGCTTATTCGTCGCGCTCGTCACGACGTTTGCGCTGACGCCGATCCTGATCGCTGTCCTGAAACCTCTCACGGACAACGCGGCGCCGCTGACGCTCGCGCTGCTGATCTGCTCCGAGCTTGTGGTCGGCAGCGTCATCGGGCTCGGCGGCCGCGTGTTCTTCCTCGCACTCCAGACCATGGCCACTGTGATGGCGAGTGCCATCGGGCTGAGCAACATCCCGGGGACGCCGATCGGCGACACTGATCCGGCGCCGGCTCTGGTGCCGCTGATCATGACGGCCGTCACCACGCTGTTCTTCATAACCGACCAGCACTGGCAGGTCCTGCGCGGGTTGATGAACTCCTACGACGTCTGGCATCCCGGCGATAAGTTCGGCGGCGGCATGGCGCTGGAGCTGCTCGTCGGCCGGCTGTCGGAAGCATTCGTCCTGACGCTGCGGATCACCAGCCCTTTCATCGTCTATTCGGTCATCGTCAACCTGGCGGTCGGCCTGGTCAACAAGCTGACGCCGGCGATTCCGGTCTATTTCATCTCGGTGCCGTTCGTGCTGTTCGGCGGCTTCCTGCTGCTCTACCTCACCAGCGACGAGCTCTTGACGCAATTCATGCTCGGCGTCTCGTCATGGCTGGCGGAGTGATCGGTCATGACCTCGCGCGCGGACAAGCTCGGCCGGTTGGTCTCGCTCGTGAAGCTCCAGCTCCGGCTGTCCGAGTGGCAGCTCGCGCATCTGCGGCAGCAGGAGCGCAGCTTGCAGGACGAGCAGGAATGGCTGGTCGGAGCCCTGAACGATGGCAAGCCGCCGGCGGGATCATCGAGCGAATCGATCGCGCGGCGCCTGACCAGGACCAGCGTCGGCACGCGCGCGATTCAGGCGCAGGCCTCGCAGCAGCTCGACCAGGTTCGCGCGGAGAGCCGCCGTGTGAAGCAGTTCGAGCAGGTCGCCAAGGCGGCGCTCGCGGACAAGCGTCGCGACGCCGAGAAGAAATCGCTCGAGGAGATGACGGGAACAAGTCTCACCGTGCGCGAGTGGACGCCACGGCCAGCCAACCGGAACAAGACATGATCGTGACAGCGACACCCGACCTCGTCCTCGACGTCCTCGATGCCGCCGACCCGGTAGCGCAGCGCGCGGCGACCGCCAAGCTCGATGCGCTGAAATCATCGGACACGGATTTCGCCGCCACGATGGACGCGGAGGTCGGCAAGGCGAAGGCGGCCGCTGCAGAACAATCCGCGTCGAAGGTTTCGGAAGCGCCGTCGGGTGCGGTGAACGGGGCGCCGGTGCAGGTGATCAAGGCGCCGGCATCCGGCGAGGTGTATCGGAAGTTCGAGGCTTTCATCCTCCAGACCTTCGTCGAGACGATGTTGCCGAAGGAGTCGGAGGAGGTCTTTGGCAAGGGTACGGCCGGTGGCGTCTGGAAGTCGATGCTGGCGGAGCAACTTGGTGCTCAGCTGGCAAAGGGCAAGGGCATTGGCATTGCCAAGCAGCTCGCCGCCGCGCATCCGGCCGGGCCGGACGTTACGGGCAAGGCCGGATGACGATCCGGGAATGGGTGACAGAAGTTGAAGGGTGAATTTCCTATGCAGGCACATGAAGGCGCGGCGGCCCTGGTGATGGAGCAGCCGGTCGTGGACACCGAGGCGATGACGACGGCAGCCGCGCCCGGTGATGCGCTGTTGCCCGTGCTGCTCTCGAATGTCGGTGGCGAGTTGGCGAACGAAGGCGCGGATACAGCGAGGTCGGATGAGGTGCGGGGCCTGCTGGCTGCGATCCGCCGGCTCGAAAGCATCGTTGAGGAAGAGACGGTCGCGCTCGGTACGGGCAAGAAGATCGATTTCGACGAGTTCAGCGCCCGGAAGAGCCGGAGTATGCTGGAATTCGTCCGCCTGATGCGGGCCCGAATGCATCTCGGCGGCGAGGTCGAGATCACCGAGGAGATCCAGCGGTTGCGCGAGAAACTTGAGCGAAATCGTTCTCTCCTCGAAATGCACTACGACGCGGTACGCGAGGTCGCGACCATAATCGTCAAGGCCATCAGGGACGCCGAGTCGGACGGCACCTATACCGGTCGAGCAGCACAGGACGGAAGATGATCAGACTGGTGCTGGCCGGGCTCTGGGTATGCATCCTCACCGCGGGCACGAGCTATGCCGTCGCGTATTGGAAGGAAAACGGCACCCTGTTGCCGGCGAAGGACGAATATCTCGACGGGCTGCAGTATCAGAAGACGCGGGCGCTGAGCGTGCCCATGGTCGAGGGTGGCAACGTGCAGGGCTACATCGTCGCGCGCTTCGTCTACACCGTGGAGGCGCGGACCATGCACCAGCTCAACGTTCCGCCCGAGCCGTTCGTCGTGGACGAAGCCTTCCGCAGGATCTATGCCGACGACCGCCTCGATTTCAGGAAACTCGCCCGTTACGACCTCTCCATCCTCACGACGGCCATCAAGCAGCGCGTCAATGAGCGGATGCAGGCCGAAGTCGTCCAGGATGTCCTGGTCGAGGACTTCAACTACGTGTCGAAGGAAGAATTCCAGCAGAAGCCCTAGGTGTCGCGGCGCCTCGCGTCGCGAAGCTTGGCATCTGTTCCGGCGTTTCCGCCGCTGAAAGTACAACGGCCTCTGCGAAATTGGTTCGCAGAGGCCGTTGTCGTTTTCGTGGCAGTACCCTGCCGATCAGTTTCCGGCCGGATACGCCGCTGGGGCGACATGCGCCCTGTTCAGGAGGATGCCGACCTCGTCGAGTTCCTGCATCGGCACGTCGATGGTCTCCCCCGCCGGGATGTCGAGACGGTATCCTACGTAGCGCCGGGCCACGATCGCATCGAATCCGAGGCGGTCGCGGAGTTTCTTGCGCAGCTTGCTGACGTGGCTCTCGATCACGCTCTCGTCGAAGGTCGCCTCGAAGATGCCGTAGACCGCGTTGAAGATCTGCGTCTTGGTGACCCACTTGCCGTGGTTGCTGACCATATATTCGAGGATGCGCAGTTCGCGTCGGGGCAGGGTGAGGGCGTGGCCCGCGATCTCGGGGTCACGTCCGTTGAAAAAGACCTGGATCCTGGTCTCGCAGGGCCTCGGCAGTTCCCCGACCCGGCGGCGCGCGATCGCGGCCGTTCGAGCGAGGATCTCGCGGAGATGAATCGGCACGTGCACGACGTCATCGACGCCCGATTCGAACAGCTCCAGCGTGTTCTTGAGCATCTTCTGGCCGCTCATGGCGATGATGGGAGCCGAGGAGCGCTTGCGCATCGCCCGCGGCAGGCTTCCGCGAGCGTCGCAATCCCCGAGGAGGAAGGCGTCCACCGCAGCCAAATCCGATTCACTCGCAGATTGCAGCCAGTCCCAGAATTCTCCGGAGGAGAAGCCGATCGACGATACACCTTCGCGAACGAGCCCTCCGACATAGCTGTTCGTGACGCTCTCGCGATCATCAACGATAATATACATCAGTCTTTCGCCCCTGTTTCGCACTTGCTGCGGCCGGTTCGTTGTTGTGATGCCCGGCTCGGCAGCGGTGCTGTTTGACGACATTCCTTCCCGCGAACCGTTATTATGGTTTCATATTCGCGGGCAGCCCTACGCATTCAGTGCCTGCGTCTCGCAGGCCTGCTACTTCGACTCGATACTGAACGCCTACTGCGTGAGGCCCGGCGGGTGTCTTACGGATCACCTCGCGGAGCGGATTGAGAAAGCGACCTAGAACAGTTGCGCCAAGTTGCTCATCGCGTCCGAACGCTACTGTACTGTGTCGTTCTCCTCGCTAACTGGCGAGAATCACTTGAGTAGGACCGTAACAATTGCCGATTCCCGATCAAGCGTGCGCAACAAAGCGGTTGCTACGCGTGCTTGATACTGTTGGTTTGTTTCGAGTTGTTTCTTTGTATGTACAATCGCATCAGTTGATTTGGAATTAAAACTAGTTTTGCACCTTGGCGGTTCTAAAGGTCCGCATCCCCGTATGAATACAGCCTTTTCAGGCGATGCCGCGGTTCATGCACATCGGGAGGTTTTCAACCCGGGATTGACTCTCGTCGCCCTGTTTCCACATGCGACAATTCGACTCATGTATGGCAAGGCGACTCCAGCTTGGCGAAATCTTGACGGAGGTGTGTCTTTCGAGTCGCACTCTCGCCACGTGTATGACGCGTTTGACTCATGTGGCGTCGCTTCGCGCGCGATGAAAAGATTTCGATGCGCACGTTTCAGGCAAGCTTCGGCACATAACGTCACCGTTCGATAGGTCGAACCGAACGGAGCATTCTCACATGTTGTCCGATGGACAAGCTCGCCCCAACGCGACCGCCAATGTTTCCGCAGCGGCGAAGCCGGCTGCGGAGGCGCGCGATGCCGGGGACAATGCGACGGGAGCCGCCAGGCCTGCTGCGACGACCAGGCGTGTGTCGGCAGCGGCGAGTGATGAAACTCTGGCGAAAGAGGCGCTCGAGGGTCTGAAGCGTATTCGCGCCAAGGCGCGGCTCGACAAGATGGCGATACACAAGCCTGCGCCGGTCGTGATCAAGCCGGCCGTGATCGTGGCCAAGCCGCCGCCGCCGCGTCCGACATGGGTCGCGCCGCTCGCGACATTGGCAGTCGCTGCGATGGTGGTGGTCTGCGCCTGCACTGGCGTGATCGTCTATCTCACCACGCAGCCCGTCCAGAGCAATGTCGCGGCCAATACGGAGATCAGGAATCTGCGCGAGACGGTGGCGCAATTGCGCAAGCAGATGTCGGGCGTGTCCGACAATCTCGACGGCCTGCGCACGGCGGTCGATCAATCGAACAAGGCGACCAATGACCGTTTCGGCCGTTTTGGCGAGAACCTGGATCGCATCGAGCGGGTGAGCTCGTCCTCGACGGTGAAGCTCGACAAGCTTGCCCAGGCGCAGGCCCAGGCTCCGACGCCCGTTGCCTCACAAACACAGCCAATGCCGATGATGGCTTCAGTCGCGGCGCCCGAGGTCACGGGATCGGTGTCTCCGTCCGAGCGCATGTCGGCGCCGCGCAAGACCATCAAGGGCTGGTCGGTCCGCCAGGCCTATGAAGGGATTGCGATCCTGCAAGGCCCGAACGGCGTCGTCGAGGCCGTGCTGGGACAGCAGGTGCCGGGCCTTGGCCGTATCGAGGAGATCAAAAACGAGAACGGACGTCTGGTGGTGGAGTCCAGCGGGGGCGTCATCTATTCGTCACGCAAGGCAACGCCCTGATCCAGGGCCGCCTTCTATTGGCGGTGGTGCTCGAAGCTGGTGCATAGCAGGTCGACCTCCGCCTCCGCGATCGGCGCGCGAAACAGGCGGCAGCTGAACTCGGCCGCCGTCTTGCTGTCCGTGGTGCGATCTTCGCGCAGGAAGATGCAGCGCTTGCAGACGTCGGTATGGTGCCGCTGTTCGGCCGCATCGGCCTGATCGAGCACATGCCGGAGCGTATCGCGAAAGCGAGTCTTGGCCTCGTCGTCGAGAACGGCAATCGGCTCGAGCAGAACGCTGATGGGGTCGCGCACGAGAAATTTCTTGCCCTGCTGCGTCACACTCAGCAACACAGAGCGCTTGTCCGTGGCGGAGCGCTTGCGCTCGATGTAGCCCAGCCGCTCGAGCTCGCCGATGACGAAAGAGGCGGTGCCGCGCGTGGTGCCAACGTAACTCGCGAGCGCCGAGGGCGTCCGGGAAAACCGGTTGGCGCGGGAGAGGAAACGCAGCGCCATCCATTCGCGGTCGCGCAGGCCATGCTTGGCGCCTTCGAACCACAGGATACGGGCCATCTGTCCCAATAATTCGATCGCTTCGCGAGCCAAATGCATTTCAATTCCAGGTCGGATAAATCTTTATTCAATTGAGCTTCTGGCAGCGCAATCCGGGTGGTTGATAATGAAGCTCCCGAGAGAGACGGAACTTCTGGCGGTGGAACTAGAGCGTCACGAAGAAAGTTCGAGTAAATCGCCCGGCTCAACTGTTCTGAAAATTTCAGTCAAATAAACTGCGATTCGCCTGCAAAATCCCGATAGCGTACGACGGGGAGCAACATGATGTGCCCTTGCGACCACAGCAGAGCCCATTTGTTGCGGCGACGCGGTTCGAATAGCGCGAGCAGGCAGTTGCGCTGCAACTCGTGGCAGGGAAAGTGGAGGCGAGAGAACCACCGTTTTCGGTTAATGGATGTTGCGTCGCAATGCAGGCAGGCGGTTGAGTCCCAAATACGATCGAGCCCGGGAATGCCAGAGTATCGTCTGTGATCGAGCAAGCGAAGCCGTTCAACGTCAAGCGCGCAGCATTGGCCGCCACCGTCGGCAACATGCTCGAATTCTACGACTTCATCACCTACAGCTTCTTCGCCATCCAGATCGGCCATACCTTCTTCCCGACGGGAAGCGAGTACGGCAGCCTGATGTTGTCGCTGGCGACCTTCGGCGCCGGCTTCGTGACGCGGCCGATCGGCGGAATCGTGCTCGGGATCTATTCCGACCGCATCGGCCGGCGCCCCGCCATGCTGCTGAGCTTCGCGCTCATGGGGCTATCGATCCTGACCATCGCGCTCACGCCGTCCTATCAAGCGATCGGCCTTGCCGCGCCCATCATCGTGATCGCGGCGCGTATGACACAAGGCTTTGCCCTCGGCGGAGAGGTTGGGCCGACCACCGCCTATCTGATCGAGATTGCCCCGCCCGAGCATCGGGCGCTGGTGGTGGCATGGCAGCCGGCGAGCCAGGAGATCGCCGCGACCGCGGGCGCGCTCGTCGGCGTCATCCTGAGCCGGACGATGGCGCCGGAAATGCTCGACGCCTATGGCTGGCGGGTGGCGTTTCTGATCGGGGCGGTCTGCATACCGTTCGGGTTCTGGATGCGCCGAACGCTGCCCGAGACGATCCCGCAGGCCGAAGCCGGTGCCCCCACCGTCGAACACGTCAGTCATCTTTCGCAGGCGAGGCGCCACCTTGGCATCATCGGACTTGCGCTGATGATCCTGGCAAGCGGCACCATCTCGACCTACGTCACCCAGTACATGACGACCTATGCGCAGAACACGTTGCATGTGTCGTCCACACTGGCTTTCGCCGTGTCGCTGGTCAGCAACGGCATTCAGTTTGTCGGCGCACTGGTCGGAGGCTGGCTGGCAGATCGTCTCGGTCGCAAGCCGGTGATGATCTGGCCGCAGCTCGCAACGCTGCTGCTGACCTACCCGACCTTCCTGTGGATCGTCCATGCGCCGAGCGCGTTGTCGCTCCTGGCCGGTTTCGGTGTCCTGTCGGTCATCGGGTCGCTGCCATTCACTGCGTTCTACGCGACCTTCGTCGAGGCGCTGCCCCAGAACATTCGCGGTGGCGTGTTCGCGACCGTCTATGCGGTCGCGATCGCCAGCTTCGGCGGCACGGCGCAGCTCGTGGTCACCTGGCTCCTCCACCTCACCGGCAATCCGCTGGCGCCGGCCTGGTACCTGCTGCTTGCGGCAATCGTTGGACTTGTTGCGATGAGTCTGATGCCCGAGACTGCCCCGGGGAAGCAGCGTCAGGGCAAGGCCTGAAAGCGGCGTGCTCGCAGGCTGGTGATTTGCGTTTCACCGGCAATTATCGGCGAATGCGTCGCTTGGGGACAGGGCCAGGCATCAGGAAGGGATGAGCCGATGAGTATTGAAACCACCATGACATCCGACGTCGTCGGGCTGACCAAGGCCGCCCCGGTCTCGCGGCGCGGATTCATGAGCGCCACCGCGGCGGTTGCCGCCGGCTACACGCTTGCGGCCGGGCCCGTACGCGCCGAGGCGATCACGACAGACACCAGCGGTCTCCAGGCCGGCGACGCCAAGATCAAGATCGGCTCCGAAGAGATGCCTGCCTATCTCGCCCGCCCGGCCGGCAACACCAAGGCGCCGGTGATCATCGTGGCGATGGAGATCTTCGGCCTGCACGAATACATCAAGGACGTGACGCGGCGCCTCGCCAAGCTCGGCGCGTTCGCAGTCGCGCCTGACTATTACTTCCGCAAGGGTACCGATCTGACCAAGATCGCCGAGATCAAGGACCTGCTGCCGATCGTCAATGCCAAGCCGGACGCGGAGCTGCTGTCCGATCTCGATGCGACGGTGGCGTGGGCGGGATCGCAAGGCGGCGACACCGCGAAGCTCGGAATCATCGGCTTTTGCCGCGGTGGACGCACCGTCTGGGAATATGCCGCCCACAACGGCACGCTCAAGGCTGGCGTCGCCTTCTACGGTCCGCCGGTCGATGCTCCCAATCCGCTGTGGCCGAAAAGCCCGATGCAGCTGGCGCCCGAGATGAAGGCGCCGGTGCTCGGCCTCTATGGCGGCGCCGATACCGGCATTCCCGTCACCCAGGTCGAGCAGATGAAGGCTGCGCTCGAGCAGAACAAGAAGACGGCCGAATTCAAGATCTATCCGGAAGCGCCGCACGGCTTCCATGCCGACTACCGCGGCAGCTACCGCAAGGACGCCGCGGAAGATGCCTGGAAGCAGGCGCAGGCCTGGTTCAAGAAATACGGCGTTCTGAGCTGACTTCGCAGCATGATCCGGAAAAGCGTGTAGCGGTTTTCCGACAAGATCATGCTCAAACGATCCAAGAGGGCGATCCAATCGTCCGCCCTCTTTCCGATGCGGCGTGCCGATCTCATTTCACCATCGCGCCATAGACGATGTCCTGGACCTGCTCGCGATAAAATTTCCGCAGCTCGCCCGGCGCTGCCGTTCCGACAACCACGACGAGACGTTCCTTGGGATCGCAGAAGAACTGTGTCCCGTACGCGCCATTCCACGTGAACTCGCCGGGATTGCCGGGGACCGACGACAATCCCTCGCCGGTGCGGACAGCGACCGCGAGGCCAAAGCCGAAGCCGGCGCGATGCGGCTCGATGTTCGCCACGTTGTTCTTGATCTCGGGGCCGAGATGATTGGTCGTCATGTGATGCACGGTCTTGGGACCGAGGACGCGCTGGCCGTCGAGCTCGCCGCCGTTGAGCAGCATCTGCCCGAAGCGGATGTAATCGCCGACGGTTGCGAACGAGCAGGCGCCGCCGCAGTCGGATTTTGTCGGCGTGTCCAAAAGCTTGATGGCTTGCGGCTTGCCGGTCAGCGGATCGTTGGCGAACGGGCGGGCGAGGCGAGGGCGCTGTGCGTCGGTCGGATGGAAGGTCGCGTCCTTCATGCCGAGCGGTCGCCAGACATTGGCGGCGAGATAGTCGCCGAGCTTCTGCTCGCTCACCTTCTCGACCACAGCACCAAGTACGTCGATCGAAAAACCGTATTCGAACTCGGTCGAGGGTTGATGCGCCAGCGGCAGCTTTGTGATGCGATCGATGAACGCCTGGGTGTCGCCTTCGATCGCCGGCGCGGTGCCTTCAGGATATTGTCGCGCAAGCATGCTTGAGCTGTCCGGGCGGCCGCCATACATCAGGCCGGACGTGTGCCGGTAGAGATCGTGAATGAAGATCGGCGATGCCTGCGGTTCGAGCTTCAATGAACCGTCGGCCTGCTGAACGCCGACCTTCATGTCGGCAAAGCCGGGATAATAGTCGGACAGCTTGGCCTGGAGCGGCAGCTTGCCCTGCTCCATCAATGTCAGGCCCGCGACTGCGGCCATCGGCTTGGTCATCGATGCCAGCGCGAAGATCGCGTCAATAGGCATCGGCGTGCCCTTGTCCGGATCCAGCATGCCATAGGCCTTGTAGTGCACAAGCTTGCCGTCACGGGCGATCGCGACGACCGCGCCGGGGACGCGCTTGGCGGCGATCTCACGCGCGAAGAAATTGTCGAGCCGTGCAAGGCCTTGTTTCGAGAAGCCGGCGTCGTCGGGACTGGCTTCGGGCAGCGGCGCGGCGCGCGCTGCACCAAGCGTGATGACGGCAGCCGCCGCGACCATGGCGATCGTCTTCATTGTATCCTCCCAAGCGCGGGCTCGTTATGCAGTGGCCCCGCTGAGTGGTTAGATCACGACCGCACCGGCGCGAAGTCAAGCGCAGGCAGGGCATGTCTGGGACGCCGGGAATGCCGGAACCCTATCGTCCCTCACCCGCGTGCCACAACGCATCCAGAGCATGGCGGTAGGTCGGATAAGCAAGTGTAACGCCGAGCTCGCGCTTCAATTTCGCGTTGGAGACACGGACGCTGCTGGCATAGAAGCTGCGCGCTATCGGCGACATCCCGGCGGTCTCGAAGGCCTCTTCGGGCGGCGGCGCAACGTTCATCAGCTTCGCCGCGTAGGCGATCACGTCCTGCGGCGGCGCCGGCTCGTCGTCGCAGACGTTCCAGGTGCCGCCGCTCGCGTGATGAACCGCGGCCGTGATCGTGCTTGCGATGTCGTCGACATGGATGCGGTTGAACAATTGTCCCGGCTTGATGATGCGCCGGGCCCTTCCCGCGCGCAGCGTCACCAGCGCGTTACGGCCGGGGCCGTAGATGCCCGCCAGCCGCAGGATCGCGGCGTTGCCGCGCGTTATGTCCGTCCAGGCCCGCTCGGCAGCGACCCGCATACGGGTGCGGTCGAGGATGGCCTGCGGCGGTGTGCTCTCGTCGACCCATCCGCCGCCGTGATCGCCATACACGCCGATGGTCGAGAGATAGATGACTTTGCGCCGGCCCGCCGCCAGCACGTCGCCGAACGCGGCGATGGCGGGATCGCCGGCGCTGCCGGGCGGGATCGATACGAGAAGGACGTCGGCGTCGCCGATACGTTCGACCGTCTCGTGCGCGGGGCTGCCGCCGGAAAAGGCATGCATCTCGATGCCGGCGGGGTCATCTCGCTTCGCGGGATCGCGCACGGTGGCGGCGATATGTGAGAAGGTGCCGCCAAACCTGCGGACGAAATGCCCAGCGCTGTAGCCAAGGCCAAGGATGAAGAGCCGCATGTGTCCGCCGTGCTGGTTCCGTTCGCGCCGTTGCGCGTGTCTCCGCTCATAAGGGATTTTTGGGTCCGGCAAAAGATATTGCAATTTTACTCGCACGCTGCCTCGGGCGATGCTCACTTGTCACAGCGGCAGGAGGGACGGATCGATCATGCAGGCAGAAGCGCCCGCCATAGTGCCATGTGACGCCGCTGAGCTGATCCGGCGCGCCGCAGCGCTGATCTTCGATATCGACGGCACCTTGGCCGAAACCGAGGAACTGCATCGGCAGGCCTTCAATTATGCCTTCGTTCGCCACGGTCTCGACTGGCAGTGGGACCGGGCCGTCTACAAGGACCTGCTGCGGGTCACCGGTGGCAAGGAGCGCATTCGCGCCTTCCATGGACGGCTGAAGATTGCTGCGCCATTGTCGGACGCGAACATCGCGGAACTCCACCGCATCAAGACCGCGCATTACGCCGAACTGGTCGAGACCGGCTGCTGCCCCTTACGGCCCGGCGTGACCGGTCTCCTCATTGCTGCCAAGGCGCGCGGCCAGCGGCTCGCGATCGCGACCACGACGTCCCACGGCAACATCGATGCGCTGCTGTCGCGGGCGCTGGGGACGCGCTGGTCCGCGGATTTTGAGGCGATCGTGGCCGGGGACGATGTGGAGCACAAGAAACCTGCGCCGGACGTCTATTTCGAGATCCTGGCGCGGCTGAAGCTCAAGGCGTCCGACTGCGTCGCGATCGAGGATTCCGCCAACGGCCTGATCGCGGCCTCGCGGGCGAAGATTCCCGTGCTCATCACCCGCAGCATGTTCTTCCGGGACGACGATTTCAGCGCGGCGCGGGTCGTGCTGGATGATTTGTCGGAGCTCGGATGAGGCCGCAGAACAAAAAAACTGAAAAACAACCCCATGCACAGTAGAAAGTGCCTGCGGGCCGGCCGCGTTCAGTGGACGCGGTGGCTCGTTCTATCATCCTCAGCCTGCTCGACAATCTGCGCGATTGGGCTCGACTGATGATGCACCAGCCGCCATCCGTCGCCGACCCGCCGAAAATGGTTGGCAGCAGCCAAAGCGGTGCCGTCAACGATCTCGATGCAGAGCACGCGCGCGCTGTCGCCGTCGACGATGGCCTGCGGTTCGGCGCAGACGATCTGCGGCCGCTGCGGGTTTTGCAGGATATCGCGCCAGCTTCCGATCACCGTGGCGCGCCCGATAATCGCCGGCCAGCCGGGATGGATGCAGGAAATGGCGTCGTCATCTGCCCACATCTGTTCCATACCGTCGAAGTCGCCGGTTGAAAAGGCGGCGTAAAAGGCCGCGTTGGCGGCGATGATCTTGCTGTCCTTTGCCATGCTTCTCGGGTGGGGCAATGACAGGCAAAAATCAAGCGCGACTTCCGTCGGCTTTCTGTTCGATCTGGACCGCAGTGCAGCATGCCTGCTTTGTGGTCACGCGGAGAGGTGCGTCTCCACCGCCCGCCGCGCGCCATCCTCAAAGAGACGGCCAAGCGCCGCGGTCACGGCCTCGCGCAGGCGCGGCTCGGCACCTAGCGGCCCGAACACTTTTCCGACGCCGAGCAGTGCGGGCGCCAATCGCTCGGCGACGGGGCCTGCCTCGCGCGCCAAGCCAGCGAACTCGGCGGCGAGCGGATCGCGCACGTCGATGGCGCGGCCTTGCTCGTCGAGGCCGGTGACGTAGCGCATCCAGCCGGCCACGGCGAGCGCATGCGTCGCGACCGGTAAATTCTTAAGCAGGCGATCCTGCATCGCGCCAAGCAGCCGCTGCGGCAGCTTTTGCGATCCATCCATCGCGATCTGCCAGGTACGATGATGCAGCGCCGGATTTGCGAAGCGCTTGAGCAGCGAGGCGCGATAGGCGGCCAGATCGGCACCGGCAGGCATTGTCAGCGTCACCGCGGCCTCCTCCATCACCTGCGCGGCAAGACGCGCGAAATGCGGATTCAGCATGGTGTCGGCGATGGTCTCGTAGCCGGCGAGATAGGCGAGATAGGCGAGCGCGGAATGGCTGGCGTTGAGCAGCCGCAGCTTCATCAGCTCGAACGGCTTGACATCAGTGACGAGCTCGACGCCCGCGGCGGCAAGGTCAGGCCGGCCCGCCGTGAAGCGATCTTCGACCACCCATTGCGTGAACGGCTCGGTCATGACGGGCCAGGCGTCGCGCAAGCCGAGCGCGGATGAAACCGTATCGCGGTCGCTATCCGTCGTCTCCGGCACGATGCGGTCGACCATGGTCGAGGGGAAGGCCGCTGTATCCGTAATCCACTTGCCGAGGTCCTTCGAGCGCAGCGCTGCGAACTGCGTCACGATCCGCTGCACGGTGTGGCCATTGGCGGCGAGGTTGTCGCAGCTCAGCACGGTGAAGGGCGGGGCACCCAGTGCTCGCCGCCGCGCCAGTGCCGCAACGATGAAGCCGGGCGCCGAACGCGGCGCGTCGAAACTGTTGAGATCGTGCACGACATCAGGATGCCGCTCGTCGAGATCGCCGGTCTGCGGCGTGTGGCAATAGCCCTTTTCGGTGACGGTGAGGGAGACGATACGAATGGCGGGATCGGCCATCCGCTCGATCAGCCGCGCCGGGCTCTCGCGCGCGACCACGCTGTCGAGCAGCGCGCCGATCACCCGGTGCTGGGTGCCTTCGGCCGCACGAACCGCAACCGTATAGAGATGGTCCTGCGGGGCGAGGGCGTCGCGCGTGTCAGGGCTGCGCAGGCTCGCGCCGACGATGCCCCACGACGCGGCGCCGGCGGCAAGGCAATCGTCGATGAATACGGCCTGATGGGCGCGATGAAAGGCGCCGAGGCCGAGATGCACGATGCCGGGCGTGACCCGCGAACGGTCATAGGCCGGGCGGCGGATGCCAGGTGGCAGCCGGTCGAGATTGGCGCGGCCAAGGCGCGTTGAACCAAGGCGCATGGACGTATCTCCCCTTGCTTTGCCGCTGCTTGACATGGCGTCTGTCCTCGGTCAATGCTGCGGTCAATTGGTAAGACCAATTTTCCAAAATTGGCGGGCTGACGGGATCAACCCGGTTCGGCCCTTTCAGGGAGGACCAGCGTGCCGCTGGAAGCTGTGGAGGCGAGACGGCTTTATCGCCAGGTCGCCGATCAATTGCGAAGCCTGATCGACAGCGGTGAATACGCGGTCGGCAGCCGCTTGCCGACCGAGCGCGAGCTCGCCGAGCAGCTCAAGATCTCGCGGCCGACTGTGCGCGAAGCCCTGATCGCGCTCGAGGTCGAAGGCCGCCTCCGCATCCGTGTCGGCTCCGGCATCTACGTGATCGAGCCCGCCGCCGTTGCGGCGCCCGCGCCTGCTTCCGTCATCGAGGGCCCGTTCGAGCTGCTGCGCGCCCGCGAATTCCTGGAGAGCGCCATCGCCGAAGAAGCCGCGCGCGTGGCGACGAAGGGCGACATTGCCCGCATCGATGCGTCCCTTGTCGCGATGGAGAATGTAGAGCACCCCGGCGAAGCCTCGATGGTCCACGACCGCGCCTTCCACATCGCGATCGCCGGAAGCCTCGGCAATGCCGTCCTCGTGCGCGTGGTCGGCGAGCTGTTCGACCAGCGCCTCAATCCCTATTTCGCGCAGCTTGCGCATTATTTCGAGAGCCCCGGCACCTGGCGCATTGCGCTCGACGAGCATCACGCGGTGCGCGATGCGATCGCGGCGCATGATCCCGGGGCCGCGCGCGATGCGATGCGCGATCATCTTGCGCGATCCCAGGAGCGCTTTGCGCAGAACTTTGGCGCCGAGAACGCGGCAGGAGGGTCGTCCGGGCGCGCGGCGCAATCGACGGCAAAGCCGTCAAAACCGGAACATGCGCCGAAGAAGAAACGGGCTGCGAGCAGCAGCGCGCGGCGGCGATGAGATTGAGCGGTCCGCATCCAGGTCGGGGCGGGCGGACAAGAAGCAGACTTAGAAGATGGAGGAAAAATCAGTGTTGAGAAAGATCGCAACGGTGCTGGCGGTCTCGGCCGCGGCCATGTTTGCTACGACCAATGCCGGCATGGCGCAGACCAAGCTCAAATGGGCGCATGTCTATGAGACGTCGGAGCCGTTCCATACCGCCTCGGTCTGGGCCGCGCAGGAGATCGGAAAGCGCACCAACGGGCGTTATGCGATCGACGTCTATCCGGCGTCGCAGCTCGGCAAGGAAGCCGACATCAACCAGGGCCTCTCGCTCGGCTCGGTCGACATCATCATTTCCGGATCGAGCTTCGCGGCCAAGAGCTTTCCGCCGATCGGCGTGACCTACTATCCCTACACCTTCCGCGACGCCGACCATCTGCTCGCCTACACCAAGAGCGACATCTTCAAGGAGCTCGCCAAGGGCTATGAGGACAAGAGCGGCCACCATATCATCGCGGTGACCTATTACGGCGTGCGCCAGACCTCGTCGAACAAGCCGATCAAGACCTGTGCCGACCTCAAGGGCCTGAAGATGCGCGTGCCCGACGTTCCGGCCTATCTGGCGATGCCGCGCGCTTGCGGCGCCAACACTGCGCCGATCGCGTTCGCGGAAGTCTATCTCGCGCTCCAGAACGGCACGGTCGAGGCCCAGGAGAACCCGCTGACCACGATCGAAGCCAAGAAGTTCTACGAGGTGCAGAAGCACATCGTGCTGACCGGCCACATCGTCGATCACCTCAACACGGTGGTGGCGGGCGCGCTGTGGAAGAAGCTCAGCGACGAGGACAAGAAAATCTTCACGGACGTGGCGCAGGAAGCCGCCGCCAAGGCGACCGAGGAGATCAAGCAGAACGAAGCCAAGCTGGTCGCCTTCTTCAAGGAGAAGGGCCTGACCGTGACCGAGGTCGACAAGAAAGAGTTCCGCGACACCGTGCTGAAGAACGTCGCGTTCGAGACCTTCGGCTATCGCAAGGCCGACTGGGAGCGGATCCAGGACGTGAAATAACAATGGGTCGTCATTCCGGGCGCGCGCTTCGCGAGGCCCGGAATGACGCTCGGTACTTGAGGAGTAACCCCATGTCCACAGTCGAAACGCACCGGCAGATCACCGGGGACGAGATCGCCCATACCTTCGAGGAGGAGGCGACACCGAAGGTCGATCTCGGCATCTACGCTTTCGAGGACTGGGTCGCGCTGGCGATCTTCTGGGTAATGGCGCTCGCGGTCTTTCTCCAGTTCTTCACCCGCTACGTGCTCAACGACAGCTACGCCTGGACCGAGGAGATCGCGACCTACTGCCTGATCGGCGTGGTCTTCATCGGCTCCTCGATGTGCGTGCGGCTGTCGCGGCACATCCAGGTCGACCTCGTCTACCGCTATTTGCCGCACCTCGTGGCGCGCGCGCTGTCGACGGTGATCGACCTGATTCGGATCGCTTTCTTCGGCTACGCCATCAAGCTGGTCTGGGTCTACATCCAGATCATCGGCGACGAGTCCATGACCACGATCAATTTTCCCAAGGACTACGTCTACTACGCGGTGCTGCTCGGCTTCGTGCTGATGTTCGTGCGGTCGTTGCAGGTCGCAGTGCAGCATTTGCGACAGGGCTATTCGATCCTCGAACGTCCCGGCGCCTACGACGGTTTTGAAGGGTAGTTCCATGTTGCTGTTGCTTGGAGGCTTTCTCATCCTGATGCTGCTCGGCGTTCCCGTGGCGATCGCCATGGCCGCGTCGTCGCTGCTCTACATCCTGGTCAGCGGCGTGACGCCCGACGTCACGCTGGCGCAGCGCATGATCGCCGGCGTCGAGAGCTTTCCGCTGCTGGCCGTGCCGTTCTTCATCCTGGCCGGCAATCTCATGAACATCGCCGGCGTCACCGGGCGCATCTACAAGTTCGCCGTCGCGCTGGTCGGCTGGATGCGCGGCGGTCTCGGCCACGTCAACATCATCGGCTCGGTGATCTTCTCCGGCATGTCCGGCACCGCGATCGCGGATGCCGCCGGCCTCGGCACCATCGAGATCAAGGCGATGAAGGACCACGGCTATTCCACGGAATTCTCCGTCGGCGTCACCGCGGCCTCGGCCACGCTCGGGCCCATCATCCCGCCGTCGCTGCCGTTCGTGATCTACGGCATGATGGCGAATGTCTCGATCGGCGCGCTGTTTCTGGGAGGCGTCATTCCAGGCGTCGTCCTGACGCTGCTGATGATGGCCACCGTCACCTATTTCGCGCACAAGAACAAATGGGGCAGCGATACGCCGTTCTCATGGCCGCAATTGGGATCGGCGGGGCTCGAGATCGTCGTCGTACTGAGCTTTCCGATGGCTGTCTGGCTTCTGACGGTCGCCGGTCTCTCCACCAATTGGGCGGTTGGGCTTGGCCTAGTCGTGCTGCTCGCGATCGACTGGTACTTCGACTTCTCGGCGGTGATGGCGCTGATGGCGCCGGTGATCCTGATCGGTGGCATGACGCTCGGCTGGTTCACGCCGACGGAAGCCGCGGTCGCCGCCGTGATCTGGTCGCTGTTTCTCGGCCTGGTGCGCTACCGCACCATGACGATGAAGACGGTCGCGAAAGCGACCTTCGACACCATCGAGACCACGGCGTCGGTGCTGTTCATCGTCACGGCAGCCTCGATCTTCGCCTGGTTGCTCACGGTGTCGCAGGCGGCCCAGATGCTGTCGGACTGGATGCTCAGCATTACCCACAACAAATGGGTGTTCCTGGCACTCGCCAACGTCCTGATCCTGTTCGTCGGCTGCTTCATCGACACCACGGCGGCGATCACCATTCTGGTGCCGATCCTGCTGCCGATCGTGCTCAAGCTCGGCATCGACCCGATCCATTTCGGTCTGATCATGACGTTGAACCTGATGATCGGCCTGCTGCATCCGCCGCTCGGCATGGTCCTCTTCGTGCTCGCCCGCGTCGCCAAACTCTCGGTCGAGCGCACGACGATTGCGATCCTGCCATGGCTGGTGCCGCTGATGATCGCGCTGATCGCAATCACCTACATTCCTGAATTGACCCTCTGGCTGCCGAAATACATGGGACTTTCCAAATGACATCCACTTCTCTCGCCGCAACCCTGTTCGGTCCCGAAGATCTGCGCATGATCGAGCACCCGCTCGACAAGCTCGCTGATGGCATGGTGCGCATCCGCTTCGGCGCCGGCGGCATCTGTGGCTCGGACATGCATTATTTCCGTCATGCCCGGACCGGCGATTTCGTCGTGAAGTCGCCGCTGGTGCTCGGCCACGAGATCTCCGGCGAGGTCGTGGAGATCGCGGGCGCCGCGGCGAACCTGAAGGCCGGCGACCGCGTCGCCGTCAACCCGTCGCGCTGGTGCGGCCATTGCGTCGCTTGCCGCGAAGGCCGGCAAAACCTCTGCGAAAACATCTACTTCATGGGTTCGGCCTCGAAGACGCCGCACATGCAGGGCGGTTTTGCCGATTACTTCGATGCGATCCCGGCGCAATGCGTGAAGATCCCCGATCACGTGTCCTATCAGGCCGCGGCGCTGGCCGAGCCGCTCGCGGTCTGCCTGCACGCGGTCGCGCGTGCCGGCAACATCGAAGGCAAGCGCGGCATCATCTTCGGTGCCGGCCCGATCGGGCTTCTGACCATGCTCGCCGCGCGCCGCGCCGGCATGACCGATATCACGGTTGCCGACATCGCGCCGGCGCCGCTCGCCTTTGCAAGCCGCCTCGGCGCCTCTCACGTCGAAAACGTCGCGGGCGGTGAGGAAGGCCTGAAGGCACACAAGCCGCGTCGCGTCTCTACGATGTCGCCTTCGAGGTCTCGGGCACGGCTGCTGGACTCGCCAGCGCGATCGGCATCGTCAGGCGCGGCGGCATTGTCGTGCAGATCGGCAACCTTCCGGGCGGCCAGATCCCAGTGCCGGCCAATGCGGTGATGGCGAAGGAGATCGACCTTCGCGGCTCGTTCCGCTTCGGGCTCGAGTTCATGACCGCGGTGGAACTGATTTCTGCCGGCAGCGTCGACGTGCTGTCACTGGTCACCGCCGAGCGGCCGCTATCTACCGCGCCGGAGGCGCTGCGGCTGGCGCTCGACCGCTCGCAGAGCGTCAAGGTCGTGCTGACCGCGAATTGATCGGAGAAAAGGGCATGATGCTAGAGGGATGGCGCTGGTACGGGCCCGATGATCCCGTCTCGCTGGATGACGTCAGGCAGGCCGGCGCGACCGATATCGTCTCGGCGCTGCATCAGGTGCCGATCGGCGAGGCCTGGACACGCAAGGCGGTCGAGGAGCGCAAGAACTTCATCGAGCGCGGCCAGCCGAGCCGCTCGCAACTGAGCTGGTCGGTGGTGGAATCGATTCCAATCCCCGACGACGTCAAGCGTCTCGGCGGCAAGGCGACGCGCTCGATCGAGACATGGATCGCGAGCCTGGAGGCGGTTGCTGCGGCCGGCATCAAGATCATCTGCTACAATTTCATGCCGGTGGTCGACTGGTGCCGCACCGATCTGGAATGGGAACTTCCGAACGGCGCTCGCGCCATGCGCTTCGACCAGGAACGCTTTGCCGCGTTCGAGCTGCATATCCTGAAGCGGCCGGCCGCGACCGCCGAATACTCACCCGAGCAGCAGGCCCGCGCGAAAAAGCTGTTCGACCAGATGAGCCAGGCCGACATCGACTATCTCGTCATGGTGATCGCCAGCGCGTTGCCGGGGTCGACCACCGAGCCGATGACCATCCCGCAATTCCGCGACCGGTTAGAGACTTATCGCGACATCACGCCAAAAATCCTGCGACAGCACCTCGCCGAGTTCCTGGGCCGCGTCGCGCCAATCGCCGAACAGCTCGGGGTCTCACTGACCCTGCATCCCGACGATCCGCCGCGCCCGCTGTTCGGCCTGCCGCGCGTCGTGTCCAGCGCCGATGACTATCAGGCATTGTTCGATGCCGTGCCGTCGAAAGCGAATGGCATCTGCCTGTGCACGGGTTCGCTTGGCGTGCGCGCCGACAACAATCTCCCCGCAATGGCCGAGCGCTTCGGCCCGCGCATTGCATTTGCGCATCTGCGCGCGACCAAGCGCGAGGCCGATGGCCTGTCGTTCTACGAGTCCGATCACCTCGACGGCGATGTCGACATGATCGCGGTGCTGAAGGCGCTCCTGAAGGAGAACGCGCGGCGTTCGCCCGACAAGAGAATCGTGTTCCGGCCTGACCACGGCCACCGCATGCTCGACGATCTCGCGGCCACCAAGCGCACCAATCCCGGCTACACCGCGATCGGCCGCCTCCGCGGCCTCGCCGAGCTCCGCGGCGCGATCCGCGCGATCGAGCATCAATAGCAGGCAGCTGTGCCGAGCTTCGGATCGAGCCGGTCGATCATTGGCGCGGCGCTCGATCATGGCCGCAGAGTCCTGACGAATGGGCGGATGTGCAAAGACCAGGGGCGGGCATGACGCCTGCGCAGGGTGCGAAAAGCCATTCGATCTTGCGCGCCCTGCCGGCCTGTCCTACGCCAGCTCTGAACAAGATTTTCGCGAAGCCATGAAGCGCATCGCCAAAGCCTCGAGGGAGCCGTCATGACCATTCGCAACACCCGCACCGGGGGCCAGATCCTGATCGATCAGCTGGTCGCGCAAGGCGTCGAGCGCGTCACCTGCGTGCCGGGCGAGAGCTACCTCGCGGCGCTCGATGCGCTGCATGACAGCCCGATCGACGTCATGATCTGCCGCGCCGAGGGCGGCGCCGCGATGATGGCGGAGGCCTACGGCAAGCTCACGGGCCGCCCCGGAATCTGCTTCGTCACCCGCGGTCCCGGCGCCACCAACGCCAGCCACGGCGTCCATATCGCGATGCAGGATTCGACGCCGATGATCCTGTTCGTCGGCCAGGTCGACACCGGCATGCGCGAGCGCGAGGCGTTCCAGGAGCTCGACTACAAGGCTGTGTTCGGCACCATGGCAAAATGGGCGGTCGAGATCGATCGTCCCGACCGCATTCCGGAGCTGGTCGCGCGCGCCTTCCGCGTCGCCATGCAGGGCCGTCCCGGTCCCGTCGTGATCTCGCTGCCCGAGAACATGCTGACCGAGACCGCGGCCGTTGCGGACGCGATGCGTATCGAGCCGGCGGTGAGCTGGCCCGCGCCTTCTGATATCGAGCGCGTTGGCGCCATGCTTGCCAGCGCCAAGGCGCCGCTCGTCATTCTCGGCGGTTCGCGCTGGACAGACGAGGCGACCAAGAGCATCGCGCGGTTTGCCGAGCGGTTCGACTTGCCGGTCGCGACCTCGTTCCGCCGAGCGTCGCTGATCGACGCGGACCATTCGCACTATGCCGGCGACCTTGGCATTGGGCCGAGCCCGGGGCTGAAGGCGCGCATCGACGGCGCCGATGTCATTCTGCTGATCGGCGGCCGCATGTCGGAAATGCCGTCCTCGTCCTACACACTGTTCGATATTCCGACCCCGCAACAGAAGCTGATCCACGTGCATCCGGGCTCGGAAGAGCTCGGCCGCGTCTATCAGCCGGAGCTGGCGATCCAGGCGACGCCCGCCGCGTTCGCCGAAGCGGTCGAGACGCTAAAGCCCGCCGGGGCGCTCGCATGGAAGGGTGAAGCGGCCAAGGCGCATGCCGATTATCTGGCCTGGACCGACAAAGCGCGCGAGCTGCCCGGCACGTTCCAGTACGGCCAGGTCATGACCTGGCTACGCGACCGACTGCCGAAGGACGCGATCGTCTGCAACGGCGCCGGCAACTATGCTGGCTGGATCCACCGCCATCACCGCTTCCACAGCTTTGCGGCCCAGCTTGCGCCGACCTCAGGCTCGATGGGCTATGGGGTGCCGGCGGCGGTGCTCGCCAAGCGGCAATATCCAGATCGCACCGTGATCGCCTTCGCGGGCGACGGCTGCTTCCTGATGAACGGCCAGGAGTTCGCGACCGCCGTGCAATACGACGCGCCGCTCGTCGTCATCGTCGTCGACAATTCGCAATACGGCACCATCCGCATGCACCAGGAGCGCGACTATCCCGGCCGCATAGTCGGCACCCAGCTGAAGAACCCGGATTTTGCGATGTACGCAAAAGCGTTCGGCGGCCATGGCGAGCGCGTCGAGCGTACCGAAGAGTTCGCGCCGGCCTTCGAGCGTGCGCTCGCCTCGGGCAAGCCGTCGATCCTCCACTGCATCATCGATCCGCGCGCGATGTCGGTCGCCAAGGACTTTGCCCCTGCGGTGAAGGCTTAAGCCATGTCCAAGGGCCGCCACGTCGCCATCATCGGTGCCGGCGCGGTCGGCGTGATCAGCGCAATCGAAGCGCTGCGCGAGGGACATCGCGTCACGCTGATCGACGCAGGCGAGCCCGGTGGCGAACAGGCGGCGAGCTACGGCAATGCCGGCTGGCTCTCCTCGCATTCGGTGATCCCGCCGGCCGAGCCCGGCGTCTGGAAGAAGGTGCCGTTCTATCTGATGGACCCGCTCGGGCCGCTCGCGATCCGCTGGTCTTATCTGCCGAAGGCGCTGCCCTGGCTGATCAGATATCTGCTCTCGGGCTGGACCGAGGCGCGGGTCGAGAAGACGGCCTTTGCGCTACGCGACCTCCTGAAGGACGCGCCGCTGTTGCACAGGAAGCTCGCGGAGGAGGCGGGCGTTCCTGAGCTGGTCGAACGCAACGGCGTGATGCATGTGTTTCCGTCACGCGGGAACTTCGACAACGATCTCGGCTGGCGCCTGCGCGGAAAAGTCGGCGTCGAATGGATGGAGCTTAACGCCGACGAGATTCGTCAGCGCGAGCCGGATCTGCATCCGCGCTACACTTTCGGCGTGGTGGTGGAAGAGGCCGGGCGCTGCCGCGATCCCGGTGCCTATGTCGCAGCCCTCGCGCAACATGCGCTGGCAAGTGGCGCGCAGCTTGTGCGGGCCAAGGCGACGGGGCTCAAGCTTTCCGGCAACAAGCTCGTTGCAGTGATCACCGAGACCGGCGAGATTCCCTGCGATGCCGCGGTGATTGCCGCCGGCGCGCATTCGAAGCAGCTCACCGCATCCATTGGTGATCCGTTGCCGCTGGAGACCGAGCGCGGCTATCACGTCATGATCGAGAATCCGGAATCGGGCCCGCGCAGCTCGATGATGGCATCGGATGCGAAGATGGTAGTGAACTGGACCGACAAGGGTTTGCGCGCCGCCGGCACGGTCGAGATCGCCGGCCTCGAGGCCGAACCGAACTGGAAGCGCGCCGAGATCCTGCGCGACAACCTCCTCGGCATGTTCCCGAAACTGCCGACGGACATTCCGTCTTCCCGTATCAAGACCTGGTTTGGCCATCGGCCGAGCATGCCGGACGGACGTCCCTGCATCGGCTACGCGCGCGCCTCGCGCGACGTCGTCTATGCCTTCGGCCACGGCCATATCGGCCTGGTCGGTTCGGCCCGCACCGGCCGTCTCGTCGCCCAGCTTCTGAGCGGCAAGCCACCGGAGATTCCGCTCGCACCGTTCGCGCCCGATCGTTTCCTCTGAGATCGCACCATGACCACTCCAGCCAACTCGTCCTCCCGTATCGCCCGTGGCGGCAAGGCCATCTACGGCGCGCCGCTCGGCATCTTGATGCTGGAGGCGCGCTTTCCTCGCATTCCCGGCGACATGGGCAACGGCACGACCTGGCCTTTCCCCGTGCTCTATCGCGTGGTGAGCGGCGCTTCGCCGGAGAAGGTGGTGCTGAAGGGCGCGGCCGGCCTGCTGCCTGCTTTCATCGATGCGGCGAAGGAACTGGTGCGGCTCGGGGCCGAAGCCATCACCACCAATTGCGGCTTCCTCTCGCTGTTCCAGAAGGAGATCGCAGCCGCGGTCGGCGTTCCCGTCGCGACCTCGTCACTGATGCAGGTGCCGTGGGTGCAGGCGACCTTGCCGCCGGGCAAGCGCGTCGGTCTCGTCACGGTCTCCGGTTCGTCCTTGACGCCGGCCCATCTCGAAGGCGCCGGCGTGCCGCTCGACACGCCGCTGGTAGGCACCGAGCACGGCAAGGAATTCTTCCGCGTTCTGATCAAGGCCGAGAAGGACGACATGGACATCGCTCAGGCCGAGCGTGACGTGGTCGAGGCCGGCAAGGAGCTGGTCGCCAGGAATCCTGATGTCGGCGCGATCGTGCTGGAATGCACCAACATGCCGCCTTATGCGGCGGCGCTTCAGGCCGAAGTCGGATTGCCCGTCTATGATATCTATTCCATGATTACGTGGTTTCATGCCGGACTGCGGCCGCGTCGGTTTGGCTAGAGGTCGAGACGCTGCCTATCGACCGTATCACCTCCGCGATCAAGGAAGGCTAAGCGCAGATCATCCCGCTTTTGCTGCAGCTATACAATCCCTCGATATCTGGTTGTCCCAGACGGTCTGAGCCTCCCTATCAGAACATCGCTAGCATGCTTCCGAAATTCACGGAGACACGCGGTGCACAGCCCTCAGACCAATCTCGAAACGCGCGCTGGCGATGACTGGCCATCCGAGCTCTACCGCATCCTGAAAGCCGCCGACGTGCGGCAGATGTCCTATGTCCCCGATGCCGGCCACAGCCAGCTCATCCGCCTGTTCTCAGCCGACCGCGACGTCACCACCAACGTGCTGACGACGGAGGAAGAGGGCATCGCCATTGCCGCGGGGGCCTGGCTCGGCGGACAGCGCAGCGTGCTGCTGATGCAGTCGAGCGGGGTCGGCAACTGCATCAACATGCTGTCGCTGTCGGCGATCGGACGCTTTCCACTGCTGATGCTGGTGACGATGCGCGGCGAATGGGCCGAGTTCAATCCCTGGCAGGTGCCGATGAGCCGGGCGACGCAGCCCTCGCTGGAGGCGATCGGCCTGAAGGTGATGCGTGCGGAGACGCCGGAGGATCTGGTCGAGACGGTCGAATCGGCCGCAGCGCTCGCCTACCAATCCGATCAGCAGGTCGCAGTCCTGATCGGGCAACGTCTGATCGGCAAGAAGAAGTGGTGATGCCAATGCAAGCTCAACTCGACCGCCGTGCCGCCGTGGCCGCACTCCTGAAGAATCGCAAGGACACGCTGGTCGTCTCCGGCCTGGGCTCGCCGACCTACGACCTTCATTCGGTCGGCGACCACGACGGCAATTTTTATCTCTGGGGCGCCATGGGCGGCGCCGCGCTGATCGGGCTTGGCCTCGCTCAGGCCCAGCCGGAAAGGCGCGTGCTGGCCCTCACTGGCGATGGCGAGCAGCTCATGGGCCTCGGCGGTCTCGCCACCATCGGCGTTGCGCGCCCGCGCAATCTCGACATCGTCGTGATCGACAACCAGCATTTTGGCGAGACCGGAATGCAGGCAAGCCACACCGGGCGCGGGGTCGATCTCACCGCCATCGCCACGGCCTGCGGCTTTGTTGCGACCGGGACGGTGCGGACGCTCGAGGAAGTGGAGCGCCTCACGCGGCAGAACGCCGAGCCGGCTGATGGACCGCGGCTTTTTGTCATCAAGGTTCTGGCCGAAAATCCGCCACGATCGCTGCCCTCGCGCGATGCCGTCTTTATCAAGAACCGGTTCCGTGCTCATCTGGGTTTCGCGGCTGCGTAAGCCGGGTCTCACCCGGCAACAGCTTGCCTCAAGCAGCTATTCTGGAGTGAGACCATGAAACTAACCGGCAAGGTCGCCGCCATCACCGGCGCGGCGCGCGGCATCGGCAAGGCTTGCGCGAAACGATTCCTGGACGACGGCGTCAAGGTCGTTATCTCGGATCTCGATGCCGATGGCCTTGCCGCGACGGCTGCCGAACTGGGGCGGCCGGACGCCTTGCGCACCATCGTCGGCAACGTTGCCAGGCGCGCTGACGTCGACAAGCTCGTGGCCACCGCCGTGAAGGAGTTCGGCCGGCTGGACGTCATGGTCAACAACGCCGGCGTTGCCCGCAACCAGGACATTCTGGAGATATCCGAACAGGATTTCGACGACGTCATCGCCATCAACTTGAAGGGGGCGTTCTTCGGGGTCCAGGCGGCGGCCAAGCAGATGATCGCGCAAGGCGGCGGCGGGGTGATCATCAACATGTCTTCGGTCAACGCACTGCTGGCGATCCCGACGCTCGCGACCTACGCCATCTCCAAGGGCGGCATGAAGCAGCTAACGAGTGTCGCCGCCGTCGCGCTTGCCCCGCACAACATCCGCGTCGTCGCGGTCGGACCGGGTACGATTCTGACCGACATGGTGGCGTCCGCCATCTACACATCCGAAGATGCCCGCAAGACCGTGCTGTCGCGCACGCCGGCGGGCCGCGGCGGCGAGCCGGGCGAGGTGGCTTCCGTCGTGGCGTTCCTGGCGAGCGACGACGCGTCCTACATCACTGGGCAGACCATCTACCCAGACGGCGGCCGGCTGATCCTGAACTATACGGTGCCGGTGAAGTAGATCACTCCGCCGCAACCGTCATCCCGTGGCCCAGCCGTTTCGAAATGCTGCCGGCACAGTCGCGCAAGGCATGGGCGGTCGGGCTGTCCCAGCGCGCATCAAAAGTGCCTTCCGGTCCCATCGCGGTGATGACGAGGGCGACATGGCCGGAATGGTCGAATACGGGCGCGGAGAATGCGTTGACGCCGGGCAGGGGATCGCCGAGCACGCGGGCGAGGCCGTGCTTGCGGACCTCTGTGAGCATCTCAGTGACCTTCGCGCCTTTCACCGCGCGCTTCGGATTATACCCGACGCCGTGGCGATCGAGGCCGCTTTCGAGTGCGGCGTTGATTGTCTTCTCCGGCAGGAAGGCCGCAAAGGCCCGCCCTGTAGCGGTCTCCAGCAGCGCCATCACCGAGCCGGCCCGCATCACGATGTGCACGGGCTGGCCAGGCTCTTCGAGCTGCACCACGGTCGGGCCGTGCGTGCCCCAGACCGCCAGCGAGACCGCGTGCCCAATGTGACTTGCGAGCGCCGCGATCTTCGGCCTCGCGATGCGTACGCCGGACAGGCGGCGCAGGCTGATCAGGCCGAGCTCCAGCGCCAGTGCGCCGATCTCGTAGCGGCCGGTGGTCTCGTCCTGCTCGATCAGCCCGATGCGGGAGAAGCTGGCCAGATAAGGATGCGCCTTGGCCGGTGTCATGCCGGCCTCGCGCGCGAGATCGCGCAGCATCATCGGCTCACCGCATCTCGCCAGCGCGCGGAGCAATTCTCCGCCGACCTCGATCGACTGGATGCCGCGGCTTTCTCTCTTCATGCGCCTCCTGGCGTGTGGCTTACGCCGCGTCGCGCTTGGTGGCGCGGTCGGCGAGATGACGGCCGGCAATGTAGCCGAAGGTCAGCGCCGGCCCAAGCGTAATGCCGGCACCGGGATAATTGCCGCCCATGATGCTCGCCATGTCGTTGCCGGCGGCATAGAGCCCGGGAATCACCCGTCCCTCCGCATCGAGCGCTCGCGCGTTCTCGTCAGTGACGATGCCGGCATAGGTGCCGAGATCGCCGACCACCATCTTGATCGCGTAGAACGGGCCGTTCTCGATCGGCGCGACGCAGGGGTTTGGGCCGTGCAGCGCATCGCCCTGGTAGCGGTTATAGGCCTTTGATCCCTTGCCGAAGGCCGCGTCATGACCTAGTGGTGCGGTCGCATTGAACTGCTTGACGGTCTCGATGAACGCGGTGGCATCAATACCCGCTTTTGCCGCAAGCGCCTCCAGCGTCTCGCCGCGCAAGAGATAACCCGTGTTGAGGTGATGACCTGTTGGCATCGGGAAGGGCGGCACGCAGCCGAGGCCGTATTTGCGCAGGGTCGGGCGATCGCAGACGAGGTACGCCGCGATCTCCTCGCCGGGCTTCGCCGCCTTGACCATGGCCTGGACGAAGTCGTGATAGGAATTGCCCTCGTTGGCAAAGCGCTTGCCGTCGCGCATCACCGCGATCACGCCGGGCTTTGCGCGGTCGATGAAATGCGGCATCACGCCGTTTGAACCGTCCTTGCGCTTGGTGACCGAGACCGGGACCCAGGCTGCCGCGTTCGGCAGGCGGTCCTCGACATGCCCGCCGGCGCTTTCCGCAAGGCGCAGGCCGTCGCCGGTGTTGCCGGTCGGTCCCGGCGAAAAATGCTCGTTGCCGGTCGGCGCGTGCGGGAACATCTTCTTGCGCCGTTCCACATCGTGCGGAAAGCCGCCGCAGGCGAGCACGACGCCTTGTCTTGCACGAATGCGGACGTCGCGTCCCTCGCGGGCGACAATGGCGCCGATGACAGTGCCGTTCTCGACCGTCAGCTCACGCACCGGCGAGGACAGCCACATCGGAATCTTCAGGTCTTGCGCGGATTTTGCCAGGCGCCCGGCGAGCGCATTGCCGTTGGTCAGGGTCATGCCGCGGCCGTAGCGCAGCACGTCCATCAAATGGCGCGACAGGCGCTTTGCGACATAGACGGCCGAGGTCAGCGACTTCGTCGCGCGCATGAAATGGACGATGTCCTTGCCGGATCCGAGCATCATGCCGAATACGGTCAGCTCCGGCAGGGGCATGCCGAGGGTCTTGATCTGGTCGCCGAGCTCACGGCCGTCGAACGGGCGCGCCACCATCGAACGGCCACCCTGGGTGCCTCCGGGCGCCTCGGCGTGGTAGTCCGGGAATACCAGCGGCATGTCGAAGCGGAGCGCGGTCTTGCTGGTGAAGAAACCGACCGCCTCGGGCCCGGCGCTCAGGAATGCATCGACGCGCGCGGCGTCATAATTGTTGCCGGCTTCGTGCCGTAGATAGGTGCGGGCCTGCTCCGGCGTCTCCTCGATGCCGTAAGCCTTCGCCAGCGACGTGCCGGGAATCCACAACCAACCGCCGGAGCGGGCGGTGGTGCCGCCGAAGCGTGGCTCCTTCTCGACGATCAGGACGTCGAGGCCGCGATAGCGCGCGGTGATCGCGGCCGACATCCCGGATGCGCCAGATCCGGCCACGAGCACATCGCACTCGTAAGTCTCAATTGCGTTGCGCTCGTTGCCGGTCATGCGGGCCTCACTTCTTGAGCAGCGGACATTTGGACTCGGAGACCGGGCGGAAGGCGTCCTCGCCCTTTACCGTCTTGACGATCTCCAGGTAATCCCAAGGCTCCTTGGACTGCTCGGGTGTTTTCACCTTGGCGAGATACATGTCGCGAATGACGCGGCCGTCCTCGCGCAAGCGTCCGCCATGAACGAATGTATCCCCGATTGGCAGTTCGCGCATCTTGGCCATCGCCTTTGCGGGGTCATCGGTGCCGGCAGCCTTGATGGCCTTGAGATAATGCAACACCGAGCCGTAGACGCCGGTCTGGATCATGGTCGGCATCACCTTGGTGCGCTCGTAGAATTTCCGCGACCATGCGCGGGTCGCCTCGTCCATGTTCCAATACGACGCCGTGGTCATGTAGGTGCCCTGCGCGGATTTGAGGCCGATCGCATGCACGTCGGTGTCGAACATCAAGAGGCCGACCAGCTTCTGGCCGCCCTGGACCAGGCCGAACTCGCCGGACTGCTTGATGGCGTTGTCGGTGTCCTGGCCGGCATTGGCGAAGGCCACCACATCGGCTTTCGAGCTTTGCGCCTGCAGCGCGAAGGAGGAGAAGTCCGCCGTGTTGGTCGGGTGCTTCACGCCGCCCAAAACCTTGCCGCCCATCTCGTTGATGAAGCGCGTGGCGTCCTTCTCGAGCTGTTGGCCAAAGGCGTAGTCCGCGGTGATGAAGTACCAGGATTTTCCGCCTTCCTTGATCACCGCGGAGGCCGTCACCTTGGACAGCGCATAGGTGTCATAGGTGAAGTGCACGGTGTTCGGGCTGCACAGCTCGTCGGTCAGCGAGCTCGCGCCGGGGCCGGAGAGCAGCGCGATCTTGTTGCGCTCGCGCACCATGTTGTGCACGGCGATCGCGATGCCGGAATTGGGGATGTCGACGACGGCATCGACCTTGCCGTTGTCGAACCAGCCGCGCACGATCTGCACGCCGACGTCGGTCTTCATCTGATGGTCGGCGCTGATGATCTCGATCGGCTTGCCGAGCACGGTGGGCCCGAATTCCTCCACCGCCATCTTCGCGGCTTCGACCGAGCCAGGCCCGCTGTTGTCGCGGCCCCAGCTCGATAGATCCGTGAGCACGCCGATCCGCACCGCGTCGTCGGAGACTTGCGCGCTCGCGACGGTGGTCATGGCAGCCGAAGACATGGCCGCGAGCATGGCGCAGGCCAAAAACCCTCTCATCGTCATTCCCTCTCTTTTATGGGCCGCTTGGCGCGGCTGGTTGTTCTGGAGTTAACTAGATAATGACGAACCAATTTGTCAATGACGAATAGCGGTCTTGGGTGGATTCCGCTGTCCCGCGGACGGCGCCGCCAAAGTGAGCGCGCAACTGCTCCCACACCCGTCATTCCGAGCGGAGCGAAGATTCCATGGGGAGTGGATAGCGACCAAGTCTGAGGCCAGACTGAGGTTGCAATACCACCCAACCTGGAGACGACGATGTTGCTCGATCAT